>NZ_JBGLRC010000007.1:0-172470 GCF_041402345.1 Aeromonas sp. S11(2024)
AGCGCCGTGGAACCACCTGATCCCATGCCGAACTCAGAAGTGAAACGCGGTAGCGCCGATGGTAGTGTGGCATTCGCCATGCGAGAGTAGGACACTGCCAGGCACCCAATTTCAAGATTACGCCCAGCGTGGTCTTTACCGGTTAGTGTGCTGATATGGCTCAGTCGGTAGAGCGCATCCTTGGTAAGGATGAGGTCCCCAGTTCGATTCTGGGTATCAGCACCATTTTCAAGTTAGTTTTAAAAGCTTTTGCCTGACGGCAATAGCGCCGTGGAACCACCTGATCCCATGCCGAACTCAGAAGTGAAACGCGGTAGCGCCGATGGTAGTGTGGCATTCGCCATGCGAGAGTAGGACACTGTCAGGCACCTATTTAGAAGAGGCCTCCCATTCGGGAGGCCTTTTTGCATTTCTGCGTTCCAAAAATCTGTCATGCCGCCGGCATTTTAGTAAAAGTGCTGGGCTATCAAGGGATTGCCCGTTACTCTTTAGCCGTTGCCGATTAACACGTGATGCTGCCAGCGAGGTATTGATGGCTACGTTGAAGGAAATTGCACAGGAAGCGGGGGTTTCTCTCGCCACGGTATCCCGGGTACTGAACGAGGATCCCAGCCTGAGCGTCAAGGAAGAGACCAAGCAGCGGATCTTCGAGATTGCCGAACGGCTGGAGTACAAGACCAGCAGCGCCCGCAAGGGGGTACACAAGAGCAAGCTGCACTTTCTGGTGGTCTATGCCTATCCCCAGAGTACCGAGGTCAACGACCCTTACTATCTCGCTATCCGCTATGGCATCGAGACCCAGAGTGCCCGCCTCAATATCGAACTGACTCATCTCTACAACTGCGGTGAAGGGCGCGAACTGAGCTCCGTGGATGGCATTCTGGTGGTCGGCACCCTCACAGCCGAGCGTCTCGTCCAGCTAAGGGCTTGTTCCAGCCAGCTGGTGTTTGTTGACTGCCGTTCACAGGGAGAGTTTGACTCGGTCGATGTGGATCTCGCTCTGATCAGCCAGCAGGTCGTCGACTACTTTATTGCGCAGGGGCACCAGCGCATCGGTTATATCGGTGGCCAGGATGAGAATCCGGATCTGCGCGAACTGGCCTTCCGGGATTATGGCCAGCGGTTGGGGGTGGTGCAGGAGAGCGACCTCTATCGTGGGGATTTCTCCAGTGCCTCCGGCTACCAGTTGGCGAAGGAGATGCTGGCGGGTGACTGGCCCAAGGCGCTGTTCGTTGCCTCCGATTCCATCGCCATTGGTGTGCTGCGTGCCATTCATGAGAAGGGATTGGCGATTCCCCAGCAGATCGAGCTTATCAGCGTCAACGATATTCCGACCGCCAAGTTCACCTTCCCGCCGCTCTCTACGGTGCGGATCCACTCCGAGTTGATGGGCTCCCAGGGGGTCAATCTGCTGGTTGAGCGGCTGCGAGACGAGCGGGATATTCCCCTTCGGGTGCTGGTACCGAGCAAGTTGACCCTGCGTGGCACTACTCGCTGATTTTAGTAAAACATTCTGCTTTTTAGTCGCGCCATCTTGCGGTGGTGCGACTCCTCTCCCAAGTAAACTTATTTCCCATATCATCCCGTGACGTCATATCGTATTGTTTTATAGTTGATTTTATTGCAGCTCAGCCAACGGCTATCAACATCCATGCCACTCATCCATATCTTGCCTTCCTTTATCTCCCGCTTCTGATCTCGCTCACAAAACCATCTGTTTATTGTGATCAGGTTAAAACTTTACCAATTCAAAGCTGATATTTAGTAAATGTTTATCTAGGGTTTACCCAGTCAAAGTTGCCTTGTTCCGGGAGGACATGTGAATAACTGGGAAAACGTCCAATTCGTTGGTGAAAACAGGCTGGCCCCGCGCGCCTACTTCTTCTCTTATGCCGACCACGTGCTGGCAGCCACCATGCAGCGCGAGCTGAGCCGCCGTTTTCTGAGCCTTGGCGGCCAGTGGCAGTTCCACTACTTCGACCACCCCCTGCAGGTGCCGGAGGCCTTCTATCACAGCCCCATGAGCGAGTGGGGCCAGATCACCGTGCCCAACATGTGGCAGATGGAAGGACATGGCCAGCTGCAGTACACCGACGAAGGTTTTCCTTTCCCCATCGATGTGCCCTTCGTGCCGACCAACAACCCCACCGGCGCCTATCAGCGCAGCTTCACGCTGAGCCCGGCCTGGGACGGCGAGCAGGTGATCATCAAGTTTGACGGGGTGGAGACCTACTTCGAGGTCTATGTGAACGGCTACTACGTCGGCTTCAGCAAGGGCAGTCGTCTCACCGCCGAGTTCGATATCAGTGCCTACGCCAAGGTTGGCGAGAACCTGTTGTCAGTGCGGGTGATGCAGTGGGCCGACTCCACCTATATCGAAGATCAGGACATGTGGTGGATGGCGGGGATCTTCCGCGACGTCTATCTGGTGGGCAAACCGGCCTCCCATGTGCAGGACTTCTTCATCCGCACCGCGCTGGCGGATGACAATCAAAGTGCCACCCTGAGCTGCGATATCCAGCTCGAGAACCTGGGGGCGGCCGCCCGTGATCACCGTCTGGTCTGGTCCCTGCTGGATCAGGGCAGCGAGATCGCCAGCGGCTCCCTCGACCATCTCGCCATCGACGGCAAGTGTGATTGCCGCTTCACGCTGGATCTGGCCAATCCCCATCTGTGGAGCGCCGAAGATCCTTACCTCTACCAGCTGCAACTCTCCCTCTACAACGGTCGGGGTGAGCTGCTGGAAGTGATCCCGCAGCGGGTCGGGGTGCGTGAAATCAAGGTCAAGAATGGCCTCTTCTACGTCAACGGCCACTACCTCAAGCTGCACGGGGTGAACCGCCATGACAACGACCACCTCAAGAGTCGCGCAGTCGGCATGGATAGGGTGGAGCGCGATATCGTGCTGATGAAGCAGCACAACCTCAACTCGGTACGCACCGCCCACTACCCGAACGACCCGCGCTTCTACGAGCTGTGCGACCAGTACGGTCTGTTCGTGATGGCGGAGACCGACGTGGAGACCCACGGTTTTGCCAACGTTGGCGATCTTAGCCGCATCACCGATGACCCCTTCTGGGAGCCGGTGTTCGTGGATCGCATCGAGCGCCACGTGCACGCCCAGAAGAACCACCCCTCCATCATTATCTGGTCGCTCGGCAACGAGTCCGGCTACGGCTGCAACATCAGAGCCATGTACCAGCGCTGCAAGGCGATCGACCCGACCCGGCTGGTGCACTACGAAGAGGATCGCGATGCCGAGGTGGTGGATGTGGTGAGTACCATGTACTCCCGGGTCTCCCAGATGAACTGCTTCGGCGAGTTCCCGATGGCGAAGCCGCGCATCCTCTGCGAATACGCCCACGCCATGGGCAACGGCCCGGGTGGCCTTAGCGAATACCAGCAGGTGTTCGACCGTCATCCCCACATTCAAGGTCACTACATCTGGGAGTGGTGCGATCACGGCATTCTGGATCAGGACGAGCAGGGGCGCCCCGTCTACAAGTACGGCGGCGACTATGGCGACTACCCCAACAACTACAACTTCTGCATGGATGGCCTCATCTATCCGGATCAGACCCCGGGGCCTGGCCTGCGCGAATACAAGCAGGTGATCTGCCCGGTCAAGGTGCGGGCGCTGGATCTGGCGAGCGGCAAGCTGGCGGTGGAAAACCGCTACTGGTTCTCCACTCTCGACGATATCCGCCTGCTGGTCGAAGTGAAGGCCGAGGGCGAGCTGCTGGCCAGCCAGCAAATCCGGCTGGAAGGGGTTGCTCCCGGTGCCACCACTGAGCTGCAACTCGAGCTGCCATCCCTTGATGGGCGGGAAACCTTCGTCCAGCTGCGGGTCATCAAGGCCACTGCCACCCGTTACAGCGCGGCGGAGCACGAGCTGGGCCAGTACCAGTTCCAGCTGAAGGTATCGACTCGCCAGCTGCGACCCTTTGCCAGTCCCAACGCTACTGCGCTGCAGATTGCCGACGAGCGCCTCGCGTTGACCTTGAGCGGCAGCGGCTTCGCCCTGCGTTTTTCACGCCTCGACGGCAAGCTGGTGAGCTGGCAGCAAGATGGCAATGAGCTCATCGAGCGCTCGCCACGCCTCACCTTCTTCAAGCCGATGATCGACAACCACAAGCAGGAGTACGAGAGCCTGTGGTACCCGAACCACCTGCAGATCATGCAGGAGCACTTCCGCACCTTAAGCTGGCGCCAGCTGGGTGACGCGGTCGAGGTGACGGTCGAGAGCCTGATCGCGCCACCGGTGTTCGACTTTGGCATGCGCTGCCGCTACGTCTACACCCTGAGCCCGAACGGTCAGCTGCACGTGGCACTCTCCGGCCAGCCCTACGGCGGTTATGACGACATCATTCCCAAGATCGGCTTCGAGCTGGGCATTCGTCAGGATCTCGACCGGGTGCACTACTACGGCATGGGGCCGGGCGAAAACTATCAGGACAGCCGCCAGAGCAACTGGATCGACAGCTTCCAGAGCACAGTCAGCGAGATGTGGGAGCACTACCCCTTCCCGCAGGACAACGGCAACCGCCAGCAGGTGCGCTGGGCGACCCTGACCAACCGCCACGGCGCCGGTCTCTACGTGCGACCCGATGCCCCCATCAACCTGAGCGTCTGGCCCTACAGCTGGGAGCATATCCACGCGGCGCAGCACATCAACGAGCTGGAGCCCTGCGGTTATCTCACCCTCAATCTGGATCACAAGGTACTGGGGCTCGGCTCCAACTCCTGGGGCTCCGAGGTGCTGGATTCCTGGCGGGTGCGCTTCGAGCCGTTCAGCTTCGGCCTGACCCTGCTACCCATCGCCCGTGGCAACCTCAATCCGGCTGCGCTGGCCGGGCTCGATCTCACCATCAACGGCGGGAGGAACCTCGCATGATCACCCTGGACAACCTGACCCTGTTCAAAAACATCTACCGGGAGGGCAAGAAGTGGGGCCGCTGCGTGGAGGCCATCAACAACCTGCCAAACCTCAAACCCGGCATCTGCCACTCCATCGGTGACTCCCTCACCTATCGCTTGCAGGAGGGGGCCAGCCCGGCCACCTCCCTGTTTGAGGGGCAGCGCCGCTACTTCGACGTTCACTACTACCTGGAAGGAGCAGAGACGGTGGAGTGGGCCCCCAAATCGGAGCTGGTGGTCGAGCAGGCCTATGACGACACCACCGACCGCGAGTGGCTGGCCGGCGAGGTGCGTGAGCGCCAGCAGGTCGGCAATGGTCAGGTGGTGATCTTCGAGAACGACAAGGCCTACCGATTCGTCGGCGACAGCCCGGTGCGCAAAGTGATCATCAAGGTCACCGTCGAAGGCGGCTACTTCAAGAACAAATAACAAGCCGCCGGTTCTGCACTGATAAAAGCCGGAAGGGCGGGGTTCACCCTACAACCCATGCCTCGCCCTTTCGCGGCAATAACTACAGGTCTGGAGATGCACCATGTCTGATTCCAAACGCAATACGATAGGCAAGTTTGGTCTGCTGTCGCTCACCTTCGCGGCGGTATTCAGCTTCAACAACGTCATCAACAACAACATCGAAATCGGCCTGGCCTCGGCCCCGATGTTCTTTCTGGCCACCATTTTTTACTTCATTCCGTTCTGCCTGATCATTGCGGAGTTCGTGTCACTGAACAAGAACTCCGAAGCGGGGGTGTATGCCTGGGTGAAGAGCTCCCTCGGCGGTCGCTGGGCCTTTATCTCCGCCTACACCTACTGGTTCGTGAACCTCTTCTTCTTCACCTCGCTGCTGCCGCGGGTCATCGCCTACGCCTCCTATGCTTTCCTCGGCTACGAGTACATTCTCACCCCGGTGGCGACCACGGCCTTGAGCATGGTGCTGTTTGCCTTTGCCACCTACGTGTCCACCAACGGCGCCAAGATGCTCGGCCCCATCACCTCGGTGACCTCGTCCCTGATGCTGCTGCTGACCCTCTCCTACATCCTGTTGGCAGGTGCGGCTCTGGTGGGCGGCGTGCAACCGGCTGACCCCATCACGGTAGAGGCCATGGTCCCCGATTTCAGCTGGGCCTTCCTCGGCATCACCACCTGGATCTTTATGGCAGCCGGTGGCGCCGAGTCGGTGGCGGTCTACGTCAATGACGTGAAGGGCGGCTCCAAGTCCTTTGTGAAGGTGATCATCGTCGCCGGGATCTTTATCGGCGTGCTCTACTCCATTGCATCGCTGTTGATCAACGTGTTCGTCCACAGCGACACCCTGAAATACACCGGCGGCTCGGTGCAGGTGTTTGAAGGGCTGGCGGCTTACTTCGGCCTGCCGGAGATCCTGATGAACCGCTTCGTGGGTCTGGTCTCCTTCACCGCCATGTTCGGTTCCCTGCTGATGTGGACCGCGACCCCGGTGAAGATCTTCTTCTCCGAGATCCCGGCCGGCATCTTTGGCAAGAAGACGGTCGAGCTGAACGAGAACGGCGTGCCCGCCCGTGCAGCATGGATCCAGTACCTCATCGTGCTGCCGCTGATGGTGATCCCGACCCTGGGCTCCAACACCGCGCAGGATCTGATGAACACCGTCATCAACATGACCGCCGCCGCTTCCATGCTGCCGCCGCTGTTCATCATGCTGGCCTACCTCAATCTGCGTCTGAAGCTCGATCACCTGCCGCGGGATTTCAGGATGGGGTCGCGCACCACCGGCATCGCCGTGGTCTCGGTACTGATCGCCATCTTCTCGGTGGGCTTCCTCGCCTCCACCTTCCCGACCGGCGCCGACATCATGACCATCATCTTCTACAACGTCGGCGGGATCGTGATTTTCCTCGGCTTCGCCTGGTGGAAATACAACAGATACGAGGCTTCCCTCAGTGCCGAAGCGCGTGCCAAAGAGGCCCAGCCGACAGCGCAGGTTGCCATGCAGACGCCATAGGCACGGCATTAAATCCCAATCAAACCGGGTGGCCGTTGGCCACCCGCAAACCGTTGAACCAGAAAAGGAAAAGAGCATGAGCGAGACGATCGAGTTTGCCGAATTCAAGCGGGTCGAGATGAAGGTGGGCAAGGTGCTGGAGGTGGTGCGTCACCCCGGGGCCGACAAACTCTACATCGTCCAGATCGATGTGGGTGGCGAACGGCCGCAGCAGACCGTCACCAGTCTGGTGCCTTACTACAGCGAAGAGGAGCTGATGGGCAGCGAAGTGGTGGTGCTGACCAACCTCAAGCCCACCAGGATGCGCGGCGAGCGTTCCGAGTGCATGTTGCTCTGCGCCGAGACCCCGGACGAGAGCCAGAGCGTACTGTTGCAGCCCCGGGTGCCGATGGCGCCGGGCACCCCGATCGTCTGACTGGTATTGCGAGCCGGTGCGGGATACGGCACCGGTTTACCAACGAGGCCGTCCACGCGGCCCGATCATAACAAGAGAGTAAAGCGCGGGGCCGACAGACCCTTGCCGAACACATCACAGAGTCACAGCGTTACCCGCAGGGAGCGCGAGTCCACTGGAGGACACCATGTCTGAATCCGTACGCGGCACCATAGGCAAGTTTGCCCTGTTGTCGATGACCTTTGCCGCCGTGTTCAACGTGCGTAACATCGTCAACAACAATATCGAGCTGGGGCTCAGCTCCGCCCCCATCTTCCTGTTGGCGACCATCGTCTACTTCATCCCGTTCGTCTTCATCATTGCCGAGTTCGTCTCGGCCAACAAAAACTCCGAGTCGGGGATGTACGACTGGCTTAAAAAACCGCTCGGCACCCGGATGGCCTATCTGGGCTCGTTTCTCTACTGGTTCGTAAACCTGTTCTGGTTCGTCTCTCTGCTACCCAACGTCATCGCCTACGCCTCCTACGCCATGCTGGGGTACGAGTACAGCTTCTCCCCCATGGTCACCTCGATCATCTCCATCGTGCTGTTTGCGGCGGCGACCCATATCTCCACCAAGGGGGCGAGCTGGCTCGGCAAGATTGCGGAGATCGTGGCCTACGGGGTGTTTGCCCTGTTCGCCATCTATGTGCTGGGTGCCCTGATGGCTCTGAGTGGCGACCATGTGCCGGCCCAGCCCATCACGCTGGAGGCGATGACTCCTACCGTCAACTGGGCGACGCTCGGTATCATGTGCTGGATTTTCCAGGCGGCGGGCGGTGCCGAGACCGCAGCGGCCTACCTCAATGACGTGAAGGGCGGTCAGAAGTCCTTCATCAAGGTGATCATCAGTGCGGGTATCGTCATCGGCGCCATGTATGCGGTCGGTTCCCTGCTGGTGAACGTGTTCGTGCCGCGCGAGAGCCTCACCTATGCCGGCGGCATGGTGGAGATCTTCACCGGTATGGCGCAGTATTTCGGGCTCTCCGAGGCGCTGGTGGGCCGCTTCGTCGGCGTGGTGCTGTTTATCGCCATGTTCGGCTCCATGATGATGTGGACCTCGGCGCCGGTGAAGATCCACTTCTCCGAGATCCCGCAGGGGGTTTACGGCGAGAAGACCACCCAGCTCAACAAGCACGGCGTGCCGGTGCGCGCCGCCTGGTGGCAGTTTGTCTTCGTGTTCGCGATGCTGGTGGTCAACGGCTTCGGCTCCGAGTCGGTGCAGCAGATGATGAACACCGCCATCAACCTCACCGCCGGTACCGCCATGCTGCCGCCGATCTTCATCATGGTGGCCTACTTCGTGTTCCGCTGGAAACATGACGACACCCCCCGCGACTTCCGCATGGGGTCGCGCAAGTTCGGGATGGGCGTGGTCTCGGTGCTGATCGCCATCTTCGTGGTGAGCATGAGCGCCTCCGCCTTCCCGGCCGGGGTGGATCTGGTGCGCGCCTTCTTCATCAACGTCTTTATGACCGCGGTCTTCTCGGCGCTGGCCTACTGGTGGATCTCCCGCTTCGAGAAGCGGCAGGCTCGCAAGCTTGCCGGCAATGAGAAGAAAAGCGGCAACGGCAAGCTGGCCAGCCAGCGCTGATCGGCTGGGTGAAAAAGCGGAACGGGCGGCTTGGGTTGCCCGTTTTTTATCCATTTTGCGCCGGTTTGGCGCTATCTGGCCGTGGGTCATCAACTTCCGCTATTCGACAAAGCAAAGGCGTTAAGCATTGATGAACAATTAACCGCTGCACAACGTTGCGCCTCTCCGTTATCGGGGTAAGCTGGAGGTTCGTTTTAGCGGGAGGTGCCAGACATCTCCCGCTCTGTTTCTTGTCCTCCCCAATCCTGACTGCCGCCACGGTAGCAGGATGCCCTCTGATGGAGACCTTTCGTGCGTCTGGATCCCTTTACTGTTGTGCTGATTGCGGTGGTCACCCTGGCCTCCCTCTTTCCCTGCGAGGGGCCGGTGGCCGTCTGGTTCGGTCTGCTGACCAAGCTGGCGGTGGCGCTCTTGTTCTTCATGCATGGCGCCAAGTTGTCGCGCCAGAACCTGCTGGCGGGCCTCGGTCACTGGCGGCTTCATCTGGTGGTGATGGCCAGCACCTTCGTGCTCTTTCCGCTGCTCGGGCTGCTGCTCACCCCGCTGGTGCCCAGCTGGCTGAGCCCGGCCATCTACCTCGGCTTCCTCTATCTCTGCGCCCTGCCTGCCACCGTGCAGTCGGCTATCGCCTTTACCTCCATGGCGGGGGGCAATGTGTCGGCGGCGGTGTGCAGCGCCTCGGCCTCCAGCATCCTCGGCATCTTCCTCTCGCCGGTGCTGGTGGGGATGATGATCCACGTGCAAGGGGAGGGGATCGACACCTGGCACTCCATCCAGTCCATCATGATGCAGCTGATGCTGCCGTTCGTGGTCGGCCACCTGTCACGCCCACTCATCGGTCGCTGGGTCGACAGCCATCGGCCGCTCATCGGCAAGCTGGATCAGAGCTCCATCCTGCTGGTGGTCTATGTGGCCTTCAGCGAGGCGGTGGCACAGGGGATTTGGCACCAAGTAGGCTGGTACGATCTGGCCAGTATCGTGTTGCTGAGCTGCGTCTTGCTGGCGCTGGTGCTCTGCTGGAACGTCTGGATCAGCCGTCGCCTCGGTTTCGACAAGGCGGACGAGATCACCATCGTCTTCTGCGGCTCCAAGAAGAGTCTGGCCAACGGAGTGCCGATGGCCAACGTTATGTTCCCCGCCGCCAGCGTCGGCGTCATGGTGCTGCCGCTGATGATCTTCCACCAGATCCAGCTGATGGTCTGCGCCGTGCTGGCGCGCCGCTATCACGAGCAGGGAGAGTGATACTCGCGCCGTTTTGACTGCCATAACAAGAGGGAGGCCCGTTGGCCCTCTTCTCATCTGCATGCCGATCGGCGGATTAGCGTTTGCGCCAGACGGTGAGCTGGGCCACCGTGTGCTGGTATTTACGGGCGGTCTCGCGGATGACGAAGGGCACATCCCGCGGCGGGCAGTGCTCCTCGAATTCGGCCGCCAGCAGCCGTTGCAGCGCCTGATAGGTGGTGAGCGCCTCGCCGTTTTCACGAATGCCGCCGAGCCAGTTGGCGGGCGGGGTATATTCCGCCAGCCATGTATAGGGGCTGGTGAGCACCAGCAGGCCACCGCTGCGCAGCCGGGGAGCTATGTCCCGCAGGAAGCGGGCGGGCTCCCGCAGCCGGTCGATCAGGTTGGAGGCGAGCACCAGATCGTAGTGGTCATATTTGGGCTTGAGGTTGCAGGCATCCCCCTGACTGAAGTGGATGCGCTCAGCCTGGCTCGCCCCCAGCCCGTGGCTCGACAGGCGCGCCTCGCAATACTCCACCAGTTCACCCTCCAGCGGAATGGCATAGCGGAAGCTGTCCTGGCTGGCGAGGGCCAGCGCCACATCGATGAAGCGGGCCGAGTAGTCGACCCCGTCCACATGCTGGAAGTGGCGGGCCAGTTCGAAGCTGGCGCGGCCGGTGGCACAGCCGATATCCAGTGCCCGCTGGTGGTTGCTGCAGAGCTCGCCAGCAAGATCAGCAAGCGTCTTGGCGTAGTTGGCTACCCCGAAGTGGCTCGGGCCGTACTGGAAGTCGAGATATTGAGCGACCAGCGTGTCGGTTTCATAGGGATTCACGATAACGGGTTCCTGATAACGGGAGACCAGATAGCGGAAACCCGCATGCTGGAAGAAGTGACGCCGAAAGGCGTAACGGGATGATTTGAGCGCTTCGTTACCCGTGCTGATCCAGCTGCCCCCCTTGATCAGGGTGTGCTTGCCATCAAAGGTGGGGGTGGAGAAGTCGTCGTAGAGCGGGTGGATTTTAAAGCCGTCGAAGCCATCGATGGCGGTGCTGGTCCACTGCCAGACATTGCCCACCAGATCGAAGAACTCCCCTTGCGGGCAGGCATCCACCGGGCAGGAGGAGGCAAAACGGGCCAGATTGATATTGCCGGGGACCTGTGTCCAGTCCGGCTGATCGCCGGGTAGCTGCTCGCGCAGCAGCATCCATTCCGCCTCGCTCGGCAGCTGGATGGGGAGTCCGGTCCGGGCCGCCTTCCAGCGACAGAAGGCAGCCGCCTCCAGCTGGTTGACCTCCACCGGCCAGTCCCAGGGCATGGCGACCTGCTCGGTCATCAGCCGCAGCTGCAATTGTTCGGGTTCGGTGGGGTCACCGACCCAGAAGGTGGGCATCTGCGCCTTGGCGTACTGGCACCAGCCCCATCCCTCCTCATCCCACCACTGTTGTTGGCCATAGCCGCCCGCCTGGACGAAGGCGAGGTACTCGGCATTGCTCACCAGCATGCGGCTGGCCTGAAACGGGGCCAGCTCGATCTGGCGCTCGCCATATTCGTTGTCCCAGCCGTAGGTGGCATCCTGCTTGCCCAGGCGCACCTTGCCGCCAGCCACCGGCAGCAGGTTGTTGGCGGGCACCTGATCAATGCGGTGGCGGGCTTCGGTACAGGCGGGCCAATAAGGCTGCGGCCGCACCCAGGCGAGCGGCAACTGGCGGATCAACACGCTGGAGGTCTCGAGGTGGATGCGCTCGTGCTCTATCCCCATCAGGATCACCCAGGCCGGGCTTTGCCAATCGATGGGCAGGGTGAGCGGCATCTGGCGAATGAAATCGCACACCAGCGTACGAACTTTGGCCCGATAGCTGCGCAGCTCGCTGACCTTGGGCCAGTCGTAGTGGGTCTCGTCGAGATCATCCCAGCTCATCTCGTCCACCCCGATGGCGACCATGGCCTCGATGCGGGCATCCTGCCGCTGATCGATCAGGCGTGCCGCCAGCAGCTTGTTGATGAAGAAGGCGGCGGTGTGGCCGTAGTAGAAGATGAGCGGGTGGCGCAGCGGGATCGCCTTGTTGAACCAGGCCCGCTCATCGGCCAGACAGTCGAACAGCGAGTCGTAGAGATCGAAGGTCTGGCAGAAGTAGGCGAGCAGCTCGCGCCGTTTCTGCTCGGGATCGCTGCCGGTCAGCAGCGGGGTGCGAGTCGGCTCCGGCAGACCGGTGGCGGTGGCATAGAGAGGGCTTGCTTGGGTCACGCTCTGGCTCCTTGTTGGCAGTGAAGACTGACAAGACAGTGGTAATGACATTACCGCAATGGAGAGCTTGGTACGCACGAAGTACCACTATTGGCTCAACAGACCGGCAGGGCAATTAAAAACTTCCACGGGCTGTCAGCATAGTGACCGGCAGGACGACCCGCCAATCAGCCACAATCATATCCGTTCGAGAATGGTTATTTTCACCAAAATATGGTCTAAATGGCTCTCTTAATTCTTCGGTTTGTTCTGGGTGAAATAGTTATTTCCTTTTGAATCATTATGTTAATTTTTGGCTCACGCTTTGCAGAGCATGAAAACCAATTGGCCCTGGATGGCCAACACATAAGGAGGAGAGTAGCGATGAAATGGATGATGGTTGTCATGTTGATGGCGGGGCTCAGTGGTTGTCACTGGCTGGATCAGACCAGAGTGACCGGCGCGGGGGCTGTGGTCGAGCGCCAGCAGGGGCTCGGTGACGGGGTGACCCGGGTGCTGGCGGGGGGGCCTGCCACCCTCCATCTGGTCGCGGGGGAGCCGCGCGGTATCCTGATCAAGGGGCAGGAGAACCTGCTGCCCTATCTGGTGCTGACCGAGAGCGGCGACAAGCTGGAGATCAAGGTGAAGGAGGGTTACCGGCTCGATCCTACCGAGCCGCTGGAGCTGACCATCACCTTGCCGGTGTTGAACGAACTGGCATTGGCCGGGACCGGCAACGGCGATCTGAGCGGCTTCAAGGGGGATGATCTGGTGCTGTCGGTGGCCGGTACCGGTGACATCGTCGCCAGTCAGCTGGAGCTGAAACGGCTGGAAGGGAATATCGCAGGCACCGGCAGTCTGGAGCTGGGCAGCGGTTCGGCACAGGCCATCGAGCTGAACATTGCCGGTGCTGGCGACGTGCTCGGGAGCGAGATGCGCGGCAAGGAGGTAGAGGTCAATATCGCCGGCAGCGGTGATGTGGCGGTGCGGGCGCAGGAGATGCTGAAAGTCGGCATCGCCGGCTCAGGCAACATCGCCTACTGGGGCGATCCCAAGGTGGAGCAGCAGATCATGGGCTCCGGCGGGGTGACCCGCGCGGGCAGCTGATATCAACCGATCACCACAACTGAAACAGGCCCGCAACGGGCCTGTTTTGCTTTTTCCAACACGGCGCTACTCCCTGTGCCATTTGTGCAAATCCTGCATAAGTGATGTTCCGGCCCGCCGGTTTTTCAATACATCCCGCTCCCTAATAATGCGCCTCATCCGCTACGGCGAACTTATCAACTACTGAGGCGTCACTGATGACTACATCATTACCTTTTGCAAATGCCGTGCTCGATGATCAGGCTCTGGTCAGCGGGCTCAAATCCATTCACCCGACCAGGGGCGACATGACGGTCCGCGTGGCCGGCGAAGCCTGGGGCATGCCGCTGCTCGACCAGAAGAGCAAAGCGCTCATCACCATCGCCATCGACCAGATGGCCCTCAACGTCAGCGGTGAAGGTAACCCCTTCGCAGCTCATGTCGATATGGCACTCAAGCAGGGGGCGACCTGGCAGGAGCTTGAAGAGCTGATCGTCTTTGCATCCGTCTATACCGGCTTCAACAAGGGAGCGACCACCATGGGGGCGCTCAACAAATTGCGTCACGAGCGGGGGGATATCTGATGGCCATGCCAGGACTGAAAAAGCCCGATCATATCGGCTTTACCGTGCCCAATCTGGCAGAGGCGATCGCCTTTTTTCGCGACCACTTTGATTTCGAGCTGGCCTATGAGTTCGGGCCCTTTGTGGCGAGCGACAACTGGATGGCAGAGCACCTCAACGTGAATGCCCGCGCCGAGATCACCCGCATTGCGGTGATGAATGCCAAAGGGATCAATCTGGAGATCTTCGAGTACGCCAGCAATATCGAGCGCAACCTCAAGGCTCCCAACAACGCCGATATTGGTGGCCACCATCTCGCCTTCTATGTGGATGACATGGCGGCGGCGGTGGCTTACCTGAAAGAGCAGGGGATCGCCGTGCTGGGCGAGCCGACCTGCATGACGGAGGGGCCGACCGCAGGGGAGTCCTGGGTCTATTTTCTTGCGCCATGGGGCATGCAGCTGGAGCTGGTCTCCTATCCGCAGGGCAAGGCCTATAGCCGTCAATCACCCGTCGCCCTGTTTGATCCACGATGAACGCACTTTCGGTTTTACTCATCGTGATGGCCGGCATGGGCCTCTCCTTCGAAGCGGGCCTGCTGGGCCCGCTTGGTGAACAGGTGGGCCATCTGTGGGCTACCCTGAGCATCTTCGGCGTGGGGGCTGCACTGCTCTGGCTGATCCGTTTCTTCACGGTGCGGGGGCCATCCACAGGGTGGCATGGGGTGCCGAAATGGCAGCTGATCGGTGGCTTGCTCGGCCCCGTCTATGTGGTGGCGCTCACTCTCTCGACCCCCATGCTGGGGGTTGCGATGACGATGATCTGCGTCCTGCTGGGGCAGGTAACCAAGAGCTTTGCCATCGACTACTTCGGCTGGTTTGGCATGCCGAAACGGGCAACCCGTCCTCTGCGGCTGGTGGCACTTGGCTGCATCGCGCTGGCGCTGCTGTTTACCTATCTGGGAGCAAACTGATGGTGCTGATTATCGTGTTGGCCATCGTCTCCGGCATGGCGCTCAGCGCCCAGGCGGCGATCAATGGTCAGTTGGGATCGCGGGTTGGAGTGGTGCAGAGTTCGCTGCTCACCTTCACCATGGGCACTGTGGTGACCGCCCTGCTGATCTTCTTCTTTGAGCCGCCCTATCAGGCGACCCTGCTCAGCGTACCGAAGTGGCAGCTGGCAGGTGCCCTGTTCGGCATTGTCTACATGGTGGTGATGGTCGCGGCCATTCCACGGGTAGGGGTCGCCATCGCCACTGTGGCCACCATTCTGGGCCAGATGGTGATGAGTCTGGTGATCGATACCATGGGCTGGCTGGGCAATGCCCCCATCCCCCTCAACTACTGGCGCCTTGCCGCCATGATGGCCGTCGCTGCGGCGCTGCTCTGCATCTATCTGGCGAACCGACAACAGGAACAAGTAAATGAGTGAACAGGCAACAACCCTGATGGTCTTTTTCAATCTGAAACCGGGGACGAACGAGGCGGATTATCTGGCGTGGGCACGGGAGGTCGATCTGCCCACCGTGAACCGGCTCAACAGCGTCACCTCGTTCGAGGTGTTCAAGGGGCTGAAGATGCTGGGGCAGCAGAGTGCGTCGCCGTGGGACTACTTCGAAGTGATCCGCATCGAGTCGGAGACGCAATTTCTGCAGGAGATCCAGAGTGCGCAGATGCAGCAGGTGATCCGGCAGTTTGAGGCCTTTGCCACGGATGCCCACTTTATCTGCACCCAGGACATCACCACGCTGTAGCCGGCTCGCCAGTGGTGAAGGGGATACCACTCTTGCCACTGGCTTGGCTGCCACAACATCAGAGGCTTTATGAAAAAACAGCTAGGCGAATACCTGCACGTGCTGGCCATCATCTTTCCGCTGACGCTGCTGATCCCGCGCTGGATGGCGCCGCTGCTGGCGAGATGGCAGCTCGACCCCGCCGCACCAGTCGCAGTGTTGCTCATCGACAGCGTGATCGTGGCCTGTGCCGTCTTTGTCTTGCTGCCGGCGCTGCACAAGCTGACCGGCAGGCTTTCTGGCTAAACCTGTCTGGTATCCCAGTAGCAGGGAGTGCCATATTTTCCCGCCAGAAAATCGATCACCACCCTCACTTTGGCAGCGAGCTGGTCGGTCTCCAGATAGAGTGCGCTGATCACCTGCTGCTCCACGCTGGTGGAGACGGTGAACTGGGTCATGATCGGCTTGAGCCGCCCGGTTTTCAGCTCCTCGCCGATGAGCCAGGTGGGGAACACTACAATCCCGGCACCCGCCACCGCGCCGGCAACCAGAGTATCGGCATTGTTGCTGTAGAGGGTGCCGCTCACCTCATAGGGTTGCAGCTGCTCCTGGCCGATAAACCAGCGTTGCAGGCCATTGCTCCCCTTGAAGACCAGACAGTTGTGCTGCACCAGCTCATCCGGACTGGCCGGTTCGCCATGGCGATTGAGGTAGTCGGGGCTGGCCGCCATCACGTAGTGCTGCTGGCCAAACTGCTTCATTCG
Organism: Aeromonas sp. S11(2024); assembly: GCF_041402345.1. Taxonomy (NCBI): domain Bacteria; kingdom Pseudomonadati; phylum Pseudomonadota; class Gammaproteobacteria; order Aeromonadales; family Aeromonadaceae; genus Aeromonas; species Aeromonas sp. S11(2024). The sequence goes on from NZ_JBGLRC010000007.1 coordinate 16,516, forward strand.
CAGGGAGGAGTCTTGCGAGATCCCGATGCGGATCAGCAGGTCGATCGACTCGGCAGCCGGATCGACATAGTGATCCGTCTGCTGCAACTCGACTTTGAGCAGGGGGTAGCGCTCCAGCAATTCGGTCAGATAGGGGGCGATGTGAAGCCGGCCAAAGGCGACCGGCGCGCTGATCCGGATGGTGCCTCTCGGGGTATCCGCCCGCTGCTCGATCTGGCCGATTACCCGCTCATACTGCTGGAGGATCTCGGCGCACTGTTTGGCAAAGGCGACCCCCTCTTCGGTGAGGGAGATGGAGCGGGTATGGCGGTGCAGCAGCTTGGAGCCCACCTTCTCCTCCAACTGCGCCATCTTGCGCGAGACGGACGAGGGGGTCATATCCTGCCGACGCGCCACATCTGAAAAACTGCCAAACCGGGTGGTCATCAGAAACAGCTTTATCTCCAACAACGAAACGTCGTAGTTCACGGAATACCTCCTCCATCGCAATCCTCAAGGGTAATCGGCCGACCTTGGCCAGGGCAAGCCGGTATTATGCGGAGGCTGCTGCCACTGATGCTCTGGTATGCCGTTACCACGAGCAGCAAGGCTGATCTTGTCCGATCACCACAACACCAACTGAAACAGGCCCGCAACGGGCCTGTTTTGATCAGAGGTGGCGGGCGTGAAAGCGCAGGTGCGCCCCGATAAGGCTCGCCACGAAGTAGTAGCTGTGGTCATAGCCCTCGTGGCGGTTGAGCTCCAGTGGCCACTCCTTGCTGGCGGCCACTTCGGCCAGCGCATCGATATGCAACTGCTCGGCGAGGAAGGGATCATCCAGCCCCACATCCACCAAGGTTGGTAGCGGTGTAACCGGCTGGTGGCGCAGCAGCTGGCAGGCATCCCACTCCTGCCACAGCAGAGGATTGCTGCCGAGATATGCCCCGAGCGCCTTCTGGCCCCAGGGGCTGCGGCTAGGGTGGCAGATCGGGCTGAACGCCGAGACCGAGCGGTAGCGACCCGGCTCTCGCAACGCGGCGATCAGCGCACCGTGACCGCCCATGGAGTGGCCGCTGATGGCGCGGCGGGTCGAGACCGGGAAGTGGGTCTCTATCAAGTCAGGCAGTTCGCGGGTGACGTAGTCATACATCTGGTAGTGCGCCTGCCAGGGGCTCTGGCTGGCATTGACGTAAAAGCCCGCGCCCATGCCGAGGTCATAACCGGGATCGTCGGCCACGCCGTCGCCGCGGGGGCTGGTGTCCGGCGCCACCAGGGCGATGCCAAGCTCGGCGGCGATACGCTGGGCACCCGCCTTCTGCATAAAGTTCTCATCGGTGCAGGTGAGGCCACTGAGCCAGTAGAGCACCGGCACTTTCTGGCCGGTGAGGGCCTGAGGCGGCAGATAGATGGCAAAATTCATCTCGCAGCCGAGCACGCTGGCGTGGTGGCGATAGCGCTTGTGCCAGCCGCCGAAGCTCTTGTTGCTGCTGATAATCTCCAGATTCATCGAAGGACTCCTGCACCCCGCCCACGATTGCGGGCGGGGTGATCATGCTCAGTAGTGGATGACGGTGCGGATGCTCTTGCCTTGGTGCATCAGATCGAACGCCTCGTTGATCTGCTCAAGCGGCATGGTGTGGGTGATGAAGTCATCGAGGCGGAACTCGCCCTGCATGTAGCGCTGCACATAGCTCGGCAGTTCGCTGCGACCGCGTACCCCGCCGAAGGCGCTGCCGCGCCAGACCCGGCCGGTGACCAGCTGGAACGGACGGGTGCTGATCTCCTGACCCGCTCCGGCGACGCCGATGATGACCGACTCGCCCCAACCCTTGTGGCAGCACTCCAGCGCTGCGCGCATCACCTTGACGTTGCCGATGCACTCGAAGGAGAAGTCGACGCCGCCGTCAGTCAGCTCGACGATCACCTCCTGAATCGGTTTGTCGTAGTCGTTCGGGTTGATGCAGTCGGTGGCGCCCAGCTTGCGGGCCAGCTCGAATTTGCTCTCGTTGATGTCGATGGCGATGATGCGACCGGCCTTGGCCAGACGAGCCCCGATCACCGCCGAGAGGCCGATGCCACCCAGACCGAAGATGGCGACGCTCTCACCCTCTTTCACCTTGGCGGTGTTCATCACTGCACCGATGCCGGTGGTGACGCCGCAGCCGAGCAGACAGACCTCCTCCAGCGGGGCGGCCGGATCCACCTTGGCGATGGAGATCTCCGGCAGTACCGTGTATTCGCTAAAGGTGGAGGTGCCCATGTAGTGATAGATGGGCTGACCATCTTTCGAGAAGCGGGTGGTGCCGTCAGGCATCAGCCCCTTACCCTGAGTGGCACGGATCTTCTGGCACAGGTTGGTCTTGCCGGATTTGCAGAATTTGCACTCGCCGCATTCGGGGGTGTAGAGCGGGATCACGTGATCCCCCACCTTGACGCTGGTGACCCCTTCGCCGACCGATTCGACGATGCCGCCCCCCTCGTGGCCGAGGATGCAGGGGAAGACCCCTTCCGGATCTTCACCGGAGAGGGTGAAGGCATCGGTGTGGCAGACGCCGGTGGCGACGATGCGCACCCGTACTTCGCCCGCTTGCGGCGGCATGACCTCGACCTCTTCGATGGAGAGGGGCTGGCCCGGGCCCCAGGCGATGGCGGCCTTACACTTGATGCTTTGAACCTGTGCCATGACGGATGTCCTTATTGTTGAGCAGGGTGAGGAGAATGGGTTCGGACATCCAGTGTAGTTTCCCGCCGATTTGGTGATAATGAGGGCAAATCTCAAATCACTTTTACACACAGGTAATAATGTTCGGCTGGGAAGGGATCTGTGAATTTGTCAGCGTGGCGGAACAGGGGGGCTTTACCCCGGCGGCGCGCAAGCTGGGGGTGTCGGTTGCGCAGGTCAGCCGTCAGGTGGCACAGCTGGAGGATCGGCTGCAGGCCAAGCTGCTGCTGCGTACCACCCGTCAGGTACGGCTCACCGAGCTTGGCGAGATCTACTATCGCCACTGCCGTCAGCTGCTGGACAACCTCTACGAGGCGGAGCTGGCGGTGGGGCGCCATCAGGCGGTGCCGCAGGGCACCCTGCGCATTACGGCCCCCGTCTCCTACGGCGAGAGCCGCATCGCCCCGCTGGTGAATGACTTTATGGTGCGCTTCCCCCAGCTGGAGGTGACCCTCAACCTCACCAACCAGCTGCTGGATCTGGTGCACGAGGGCTACGATCTGGCGCTGCGGCTAGGTCATCTCAAGGATTCGACGCTGGTGGCGCGCAAGCTGGCGCAGCGGGTGCCCTATGTCTGCGCCTCACCGGCCTACACCGCCCGCCACGGCATGCCCAACAGCCTCTCCGAGCTGACCCGCCACACCTGCCTGGTGGGCAACAGCGACGAGTGGCACTTCACCCTGGATGGCCGCCCCCACAGCGTGCGGGTGCGCGGCCTGTTGCAGTGCAACAGCGGCCATGCCCTGCTGGATGCGGCGCTCAAGGGGATCGGCATCATCCAGCTGCCGGACTACTACGTGAGCGACCATCTGGCCCGAGGCGAGCTGATCGAGCTGCTGCCGGAACTGCGAGCGCCGGCGGAGGGGATCTGGGCCCTCTATCCCCACAACCGCCACCTCTCCCCCAAGGTGCGGATGCTGGTGGACTATCTGGCCGAACGGCTGAGCGACCCGCACCAACCGGCGCTGGTGATGCCCATAGGCTAGGGTGTTCCCCAGCCGTTGACTCACTAGCGGCGGGCGACAAACGCGATGGCCGGAAAATAAAAGAGCCCTTGAGGAATCAAGGGCTCTTTTGCAGGCAACAACCGGATAGTCAGCGACTCATCACTCGATGTTCTGGATCTGCTCGCGCATCTGCTCGATAAGGACCTTCAGCTCGACGGCGGACTGGGTCACTTCGGCGTTGATGGACTTGGATCCAAGCGTGTTCGATTCGCGGTTGAACTCCTGCATCATAAAGTCGAGACGACGACCGCAGGCGCCACCCTTCTTCATGATCTTGTTGGTTTCGCTGATGTGCATCTCCAGACGATCCAGCTCTTCGGCTACGTCGATCTTCTGGGCCAGCAGCACGATCTCCTGCTCGATGCGGGCCGGATCCAGCTCAACCTTGGCTTCGGCCAGCCGGTCGGTGAGCTTCTGGCGCTGCCACTCGATGATCTGTGGCAGGTGGACGCGCACCTTCTTCACTTCCACCTGAATGCCGGCCAGACGCTGTTCGATCAGCGCCTTGAGGTTGGCCCCTTCGCTGGCGCGGGAGGCGAGGAAATCTTCCATGGTCAGGTCGAAACCGGCCATCAGCTCGGTGGCGACCGCGTCCATGTCCTGCTCGGCGGCAGCCATGACGCCCGGCCAGCGCAGTACATCGACCGGGTTGAGCTGGCCCTGGCCCGCCTCTTTCATTACCCAGCTGGCGCTGTCGATAATCAGCTTGGCCAGCTCTTCATTGATGTGGAGCTGGCTGGCTGCGGCCTGGGCGGCCTCGAAGCGCAGGTTGCACTCCACCTTGCCGCGCTGCAGCTTGGCGCGGAAACGCTCACGCAGAACCGGCTCCAGGCTGCGCAGTTGCTCCGGCAGGCGAATGTAGGTCTCCAGATAACGCTGGTTGACCGAACGAATTTCCCAAACGGCTGTGCCCCAGTCGCCCTTGAGTTCCTTGCGGGCGTAGGCGGTCATGCTGTGAATCATTGATTGTTCCGGGCTTGATGAAGTGTGGCGGGATTATACCCAGCGGGGGCCGGTGCGTCAGCCGAAGTGTTGGTTTTAGCGGCTGATATTTGGGCCGCGATGGCTTATACTCCTGCGCCAATTCAGCCAGCCCAGAGGTCCGTCCCATGTCACGTCCAAGCGATCGCACTGCCGCGCAGCTTCGTCCGGTCACCATTACCCGCCACTTCACCAAGCATGCTGAAGGGTCCGTGCTGGTGGAATTCGGCAACACCCGCGTGCTCTGCACCGCCAGCGTCGACACCAGCGTGCCGCGCTTCCTGAAAGGGAAGAATCAGGGCTGGGTGACTGCCGAATACGGCATGCTGCCGCGCTCCACCCACTCCCGGATGAACCGCGAAGCGGCCTCCGGCAAGCAGAGTGGCCGTACTCTGGAGATCTCCCGTTTGATCGCCCGCTCCCTGCGCGCGGCGGTAGACCTGACTGCGCTGGGCGAGCACTCCATCACAGTTGACTGTGACGTGCTGCAAGCCGATGGCGGCACCCGCACCGCTTCCATTACCGGTGCCTGCGTGGCGCTGGTGGATGCGCTGAACTGGATGGTCGAGAAGGGCATGATCAAGCAGAGCCCGCTCAAGCAGATGATCGCCGCCGTCTCCGTCGGCATGTATCAGGGCGAAGCCATCTGCGATCTGGAGTATATCGAAGACTCCGCTGCCGAGACCGACATGAACGTGGTGATGACCGAAGATGGTCGCATCATCGAGGTGCAGGGCACCGCGGAGGCCGAGCCCTTTACCCATGAAGAGCTGCTGGAGATGCTGGCGCTCGCCAAGGGCGGCATCGCCGACATCATTGCGCTGCAGAAGCAGTCGCTCTCCTGATTTTAAAAACGCGGCATTGACCGCGTTTTTTTATACCCCCACACAAGACAACGACAAGCCAAGCAAGGAGCCAGAATGAAAGCCTACCAGCGTCAATTTATCGAGTTCGCCCTGGAGAAACAGGTCCTCAAATTCGGTGAATTTACCCTGAAATCCGGTCGTAAAAGCCCCTACTTCTTCAACGCCGGTCTGTTCAACAGCGGCCGCGATCTGGCCCGTCTCGGCCGCTTCTATGCCGCCGCCCTGATGGATGCCGGCATCGAGTTCGATGTGCTGTTTGGCCCGGCCTACAAGGGGATCCCCATCGCCTCCGCCACTGCAGTGCAGCTGGTGGAGCAGCACGATGTGGATGTGCCCTGGTGCTTCAACCGCAAGGAGGCCAAGGATCACGGCGAGGGCGGCAATCTGGTGGGCAGCCCGCTCAAGGGGCGCGTCATGCTGGTGGACGACGTCATCACCGCCGGCACTGCCATCCGCGAGTCCATGGATCTGATCCAGGCCAACGGCGCCTCGCTGGCGGGCGTGCTGATCGCGCTGGACCGTCAGGAGAAGGGCAAGGGCGAGCTCTCCGCCATTCAGGAAGTGGAGCGTGACTACGGTGCCCACATCATCGCCATCATCCAGATGAGCGACTTGATCCAGTATCTGGAAGAGAAGCAGGCCGAACAGCCGGAGCTGGCAGCGCAACTGGCGGCCATGAAGGCTTACCGCGCCCAGTACGGTATCTGAGTTCCGCTCATACCGCGCAATAGCTGAATGCGGCGCCCGTTTGTTCTCTGGCAGCAAACGGGCGCCGTTTTTTCATCTGCAAAAAGTGGATCATGTGGCTTGAGCTTGCCCTTACAGTAAAGGTTAGGGTTTGCCAGTCGGCGTTTTGTGGTGTCGACGGGTTCCGGGGAGGAACAACATGACCACTCATCTTCAATCACCCATTCATCTGCAGTTGCCGCTGAGCAGCATGAGCTGCGCCAACTGCGCAGGCCGCATCGCGACCGCCCTCAACAAACTCGACGGGGTATCGGCCACCGTCAACTTCGCGCTGGAGCAGGCGGCCATCGAGCTGGCCAGCCCCGATCGCCTGCCTGCGGTGCTCGACAGCATCAAGAGTCAGGGTTACGACTACGGCAGCGAGACCTTTTTGTTCCAAATTACCGGCATGACTTGTGCCGGTTGCTCGGCCCGCCTGAACAAGATGCTGGCGGCGCTGCCCGGCGTGATCTCCGCCGAGGTCAATTTCTCTATCGAACAGGCCCGCATCGTGCTGGTGCCCGGGATGCAGACGCCAGCCGCTTTGCGCGAGCAGATCGAGGCGCTTGGCTTTGGCGCCCAACTGGCACAGGGGTCGGCCAGCGGCCGCCGCCAGCAGTTGCTGGAGCGGGAAGCGCAGGAGGCCGCCACAGCCCGTCAGGCGCAGACCCGGGTCATCATCTCGGCTTTGCTCACCTTGCCGCTGCTGGTGGGGATGCTGGCCATGGCTGGACTGTTCCCCTGGCATCTGCCCGCTTGGCTCGAGCTGCTGCTCGCCACCCCGGTGCAGTTCTGGATCGGGGCCCGTTTCTATCGCGGCGCCTGGCTTGCCATCAAGAACCGCGCAGCCAATATGGATGTGCTGGTGGCAACCGGTACCAGCGCCGCCTACTTCTACAGCCTCTATCTGCTGCTGACGCTGGGGATGGCCGCCAGCGGCAAGCTCTATTTCGAGGCGAGCGCCATCATCATTACCCTGATTTCGTTGGGAAAACTGCTGGAGGCGAGAGCCAGACGCAGCACCCAGTCCGCTATTCGCGAACTGATGGCGCTGCGGCCGGAAACCGCCACCGTCTGGCGTGGCGAGAGCTGGCAGAGCGTCGCCATCGATGAGGTGCTGCGCGGCGATCGGCTGCGGGTGCTGGTGGGTGAGCGGGTGCCGGTGGACGGCAAAATCGTGAGCGGCGCCAGCGAGCTGGATGAGTCGATCCTCACCGGCGAGAGTCTGCCGGTGCCGCGCAGTACGGGCGACAAGGTGCTGGGCGGCGCCATCAACCGCTCCGGCGTACTGGAGATCGAAGCCACGACCGTGGGGGAGGACTCCAGCCTCAGCAAGATCATCGCGCTGGTGGAGAGCGCCCAGATGGGCAAGGCGCCGCTGCAACAGCTGGTGGACAAGGTCTCCGCCGTGTTCGTACCGGTGGTGATGGCCATCGCCCTGTTCACCCTGCTGGTGTGGTACGCCATCAGCAACGACTTCGGTCAGGCGCTGCTGGCAGCGGTGGCGGTATTGGTGATCGCCTGCCCCTGTGCGCTGGGGCTGGCGACCCCGGCGGCCATCGTCACCGGTACCGGAGTCGCGGCGCGCCACGGCATTCTGATCAAGGATGTAGATACCCTGCAGAAGGCCCACGCCATCAAGGCGCTTATCTTCGACAAGACCGGCACGCTCACTCAGGGCAAGCCGGTGCTGGCCAGCTGGAGCGGCAACGACGAGCAGCTGCGCCTCGCCGCCGCCCTGCAGCAGGCGAGTGAACACCCGCTGGCGCTGGCGATGCGCGAGGCAGTCGGCAAGGAGGCGATACTGCCTCAGCCTGATGAGGTAGAGGTGCGGGTCGGTGCTGGTATTGTCGGTCAGGTGGCGGGCCATAGGGTCGCTATCGGCAATGGCTCCCTGCTGGCCCAGCTCGAGATTGAAATGCCGCAACAGGATGAACAAGCCGCCGATGGCGCGACCCGGGTCTGGGTGGCCATCGACGGTGCTGTGGTTGGTATCGCTGCTTTGGCCGATACCCTGCGCCCCGAGAGCCCGGAAGCCATCGCCACCCTGCGCCAGCGCGGCATCGCCAGCTGGCTGGTGAGTGGCGATGCACCGGCGCCGGTGGCCCATATTGCAGCCAAGCTGGGACTGGACGGGGCCTTCGACTCCGTGCTGCCAGCGGGCAAGGTGGAGAAAGTGGAGGCGCTGCGGGCGCAAACCCGCGGGCTGGTGGCCATGGTGGGGGACGGGGTGAACGACGCCCCGGCGCTGGCGGCGGCGGACGTCGGCATCGCCATGGGCTCCGGCTCCGACGTGGCGATGGAGACCGCCGCCATCACCCTGATGCGATCCGACCCGCGGCTGGTGGCCGATGCCATCGATATCTCGGCGGCCACCTGGCGCACCATACAGCAGAATCTGTTCTGGGCCTTCGTATTCAACATCATCGGCATTCCGCTGGCGGCGCTGGGCTACCTGAGCCCCGAGTTAGCGGGGGCGGCCATGGCCCTGAGCAGCATCACAGTATTGAGCAATTCCCTGTTATTGAAACGCTGGCAGCCCAGGGCGGCGCACGGGCCAGCATCCAACCCGATCAGTAAGGAGGCATAAATGAACATCAGCAAGGTTGCCAAGGCCACGGGGCTGACCGCCAAGACCATCCGTTATTACGAGAGCATTGGCCTCATCACAGCCCCGGTACGCAGTGACAACGGTTATCGCAGTTACACCGAGGGGGCGCTGCGTGAGCTGCGTTTCGTCAAACGGGCGCGGGAGACCGGCTTCAATCTGGAGGAGTGTCAGGAGCTGCTGGCGCTCTATCGGGACGAACACAGAACCAGCGCCCAGGTGAAGAAGCTGGCGCAGGAGAAGATCGTCGATCTGCGCGCCCGCATTGCCGGTTTGCAGGCCATGCTTACCTCCCTGGAAGGGTTGGTTTGCTGCTGCCACGGGGATGAAAATCCCGAGTGCCCGATCCTCGACGAATTGGAGAAGGGGTGAGCAAGGACTCACCTGCCAGCGCAGAAGAAATCGTTATTGATTGATTAACTTCTTAATAAGCGGCGCTTTATTGTTGCGGGTCAGGGGGTAATGGTAGACTGCTCGGCTCTTGTACAGGAGTACTCAGTTGACCCAGAGTGTGACACGCCAGGTTAAGCAGGCCATCATGGCCCAGCTCTATACCCATGCATCGTTCAGTCTCCCCTGTTTGGGCGTGTTGGCATTTGGCTGGAGTCTGCTGTTTCACGACTATCTACCCGCCATCGAAGCGCTCGGTTGGCTGGCAGGCACTTTCCTGTGGCTGCTGGGTCGGGGTTGGCACCTGCGCTGGCGCCGAGCCCGCCTGCACCAGACGCCGTTGCCGGTGCTGGAGCGGGAGCTCTTTATCGGAGCCACCATCACCTCCATCATCTGGGCCCTCGGGGTGCTGCTCTACATGGACAAGCTGCCCGATACCTACCGGGCCGCCATGATGATGCTCTCCAGCCTCATTCTGACCGGCAGCGCCATCATGCTGTTTGGCAGCCGCCGTACCCTCTATGGTTCCGCCCTGCCGCTGGGTATGGCGATGCTGTTCGAGCTGGGTAATGGCAACGAGCAGGAGCGGATCGTATCCTGCATGCTGGCGGGCTATCTGTTTGTCTTTCTGCCGACCCTGCTGCGCCGGATGCGGCGGGATCAGATCGCCTCGCTCCACCACCGTTTCTCCAACGCCGAGCTGGTTGCCGAACTGAAGGCGGTCTCCGAGCATTTGCGTCTCACCTCCCGCCTCGACGGCCTGACCGGCATCGCCAACCGCGCCCATCTCGACGACTCTCTGGAGCGGGCCTGGCGTCGCTGCCATCGCGCCCGGGCGCCGCTGTCGCTGGTGCTGGTGGATGTGGATTACTTCAAGCAGTTCAACGATCTTTACGGCCATCAGCTGGGGGATGACTGTTTGCAACAGGTGGCGGGGCTGCTGGCCGAGGTGGAGCGGCGCGAGGACGATCTGGCGGCCCGTTACGGGGGCGAAGAGTTCGCCTTGCTGCTGCCCTGCACCGGCATGCAGGGGGCATTGCAGGTGGCGGACAATGTGCGGCAGGCGCTCAAGGAGCTGGCCATCCCGCACCAGAAATCGCTGGTCTCCGGTCGGGTCACATGTAGTTTTGGTGTTGCGACACTGATACCGGACAACAGCATGAAAATCGCCGATTTGATCCAAAAAGCGGATGCGGCACTCTATCAGGCCAAGCATAATGGGCGGGATCGAATCGAAGTAGCCTTGATGGGTAAGGTTGCCTGAATTTAACGTGACAGATTAAAGAGGTTGTCTATGCAATGTCATCGTATCGAAGAGCTGCTGGAGTTGTTGCAGCCTGCCTGGATCAAGGAACAGGATCTCAGCCTGGTGCAGTTTGTTGCCAAACTGGCCCAAGAAGCGGGATTTGAAGGACCTCTGTCCGAGCTGACCGACGACATGCTGATCTATCACCTCAAAATGCGGGAATCCGACAAGCAGGCGATGATCCCCGGTCTGGCCAAGGATCATGTGCCCGATTTCAAAGAGGCACTGCTCAAGGCACGCGGAATCAAGTGAATCTTTAGCGGAAGCGCATCACCTCGGGGTGATGCGCTTTTTTGTTGCCGAAAATTGCGATCCAACCCCAATATTAGATACATCTAATCCACACAATTAGCATGCTGTTTAAGATATAATCCGCTCCATAACAAATAAGGGAGCGATGTCTTGCAATGGCCGACTACGATAAAATCGATATCAAGGATGTCACCGACAAGGGCGTAACCGGGACCTTCAACCCCAATACGTTCAAAGCCAGCGACGACAGATTCAACCCGGGCAACCGCATCTATGTGCGGGCCCAGAAAGGGTATTGGCAGCGGATGCGCAAGGCCATGGGCTGGTTCTTTGTGGCGCTGTTCGTGCTGCTGCCCTGGCTGCGTTACGACGGGCGACAGGCGGTGCTGTTCGACCTCGGTCACCAGCAGTTCCATATCTTTGGCGCCACCATCTGGCCGCAGGATCTGACCCTGCTCGCCTGGCTCTTCATGATCGCCGCCTTCGGACTCTTCTTTATTACCACCTTCCTCGGTCGGGTCTGGTGTGGCTATCTCTGCCCGCAGACGGTCTGGACCTTCATGTTCATCTGGTTTGAAGAGAAGCTGGAAGGGCCCGCCAACAAGCGGCGCAAGCTGGACGAGGCGCCCTGGAGCGGTGAGAAGCTGGCCCGCAAGGGAGCCAAACATCTGGCCTGGCTGGCGATCTCGCTGGTAACCGGCCTGACCTTCGTCGCCTACTTCCAGGATGTAACTGAACTGGTGCCGGACCTCTTCACTCTGCAGGCCAGTGGATGGGTGCTGTTCTGGGTGATCTTCTTCACCATCATCACCTACGGCAACGCGGGCTGGATGCGTGCCATCATGTGTATCCACATGTGCCCCTATGCCCGCTTCCAGTCCGCCATGTTCGACAAGGACACCTTCATCGTCGGCTATGACACCAAGCGTGGCGAGACCCGTGGCGCCCGCTCCCGCAAGGCAGATCCCAAGGCGATGGGGCTGGGCGACTGTATCGACTGCGATCTCTGCGTGCAGGTCTGCCCGACCGGTATCGATATCCGCGACGGCCTGCAGTACGAATGCATCAACTGCGGCGCCTGCGTCGATGCCTGCGACCAGACCATGGAGCGGATGGGCTACCCGAAAGGGCTCATCAGTTACACCACCGAGCACAAGCTGGCCAACGACTCCACCCATGTGGCGCGGCCCAAGTTGATCGGTTACGGGCTGGTGATGGCGGTGATGCTGGGGGTATTTGTCTACAACGCCATGTCCATCATGCCGATGGGGCTCGATATCCTGCGGGATCGCAACCAGCTGTTCCGCGAAAACAGCGAGGGGCTGATTGAGAACACCTACACCCTCAAGATCCTCAACAAGACCCTGCAGTCCCAGACCTACCAGCTGGATGTGGAGGGCTTGCCCGAGTATCAGTGGTTCGGCCCCCGTGAAGTGACCCTGAAGGCGGGCGAGATCTACACCCTGCCGGTCAGCCTGGCGGTCGATCCCTACAACCTGAAACGGCCGGCGCTGGATATCCAGTTTGTGCTGAAACGGGAGGGGGCTGCGCCCGATGACAGCAAGGGCAACCTGCGCCAGGGCAGCAAGTTTATCAGCCGGTTGTAACTGCGTGTGGCTGCGGGCCGGGCGTGACACCAGTCCGGTCACCAGCGAGCACGGCAATGGCGGGCAGTAGTGATAGAATGGGGCGCAACGGCGCCCCTTTCTTATAGTGGATGACATGCGTTTCAACTATTCCGACCTCAATCCCGACCTCATCATGGATGCGCTCGATCTCAGTGGCCTGCGGCTCGACTCCGGCCTTATCGAGCTCAACAGCTACGAAAACCGGGTCTACCAGTTTCAGGATGAGGATCGTCGCCGCTATGTGGTGAAGTTCTACCGTCCCGGCCGCTGGAGCCGGGCCCAGATCCTCGAGGAGCACGAGTTTGCCACCCGTCTCGCGGAGGCAGAGATCCCGGTCGCCGCGCCGCTCGCCTTCGCGGGCGAGACCCTGCTGGAGCACGAGGGCTACCCCTTTGCCATCTGGCAGAGCGTCGGTGGCCGCCAGTTCGAAGTGGATAATCTCGATCAACTGGAGTGGGTGGGGCGTTTCCTCGGTCGCATTCATCAGATCGGCGCCAGCAAGCCGTTTCATCATCGGGTGCGGCTCGATGTGGAGAGCATGCTGCACGAACCGCGTCAGCTGCTGGCGTCTGGCGAATGGCTGCCAAGCGGGCTGGCGAAGCAATTCTTCGGGGTGCTGGACGAGCTGATCAAGCATGTCAGCGACGCCATGACCCTGGATGTGGCGCAGATCTCCCTGCATGGTGACTGCCATCCGGGCAACATCCTCTGGCGCGATGGCCCCATGTTTGTCGACCTCGATGATTGCCGTACCGGCCCCGCGATTCAGGATCTCTGGATGATGCTGAGCGGCGAGCGCCACGAGCAGCAGATCCAGCTCGACACCCTGCTGGCGGGCTACGAGGAGTTTATGGAGTTCGACTCGCGGGAGCTGGCGCTGATCGAGCCGCTGCGGGCGATGCGCATCGTTCACTACATGGCGTGGCTGGCGCGGCGCTGGGAAGATCCCGCCTTCCCCCGTCACTTCCCCTGGTTCAATACCGATCACTACTGGCGTCAACAGATAGCGACACTGCACGATCAGCTGGAGGCACTCAAGGCGCCACCGTTGAGCCTGATGCCAAACTGGTGAAATAGAAGGGATCTTGCGCGGCAAGCGGGACTCGATCTCCGGCCCTGACCATTGACGTCAGCATGGCGAAACAATAGGCTTGGCACTGCTTCGGTTCGCCGGGCGTGCCTCACAGTGATCCCTTAACAGGAAACATCATGAAAAAAGTTCTATTTTTCCTTGCTGCCATGCTGATGATCCCCATGGTTCACGCCGCCCCCGAGTTCAAGGAAGGCGTCAACTACGATGTGGTCAAACAGACTGGCAGTGCCCAGCCGGAAGTGATGGAGTTCTTCTCCTACTACTGTCCGCACTGCGCTACCTTCGAACCGATCGTTGAACAGTTGAAGGCCGGGTTGCCAGAGGGTGTTCCCCTCAAGAAGAACCCGGTTGCTTTCCTCGGTCGCGAGATGGGCCCCGAGATGCAGCGTGCCTATGCCGTTGCCAGCCTGCTCAATGCCGAAGCCAAGCTGACTCCGGCCATCTTCACCAAGATCCACACCCAGCGTCAGCCGCCGATGAGCCGTGACGATGTGAAGAAGATCTTCGTGGACAACGGCGTACCGGCTGAAGAGTTCGACGGTGCCGTCGACAGCTTCGCCGTCTCCGGCATGGTCTCCCAGTTCGATCGCAACACCGAGAGCTACAACATTCGCGGTGTACCGGCTTTCCTGGTGAACGGCAAGTACATGGTGAAGATTGAATCCATCACCTCTCAAGAGCAGTTCAACAAGCTGGTGCAATTCCTGCTGGCCAAGAAAGACTGATACCCCTTGAGTCGATAAAAAAGCCCGCCGGTGCGAACCGGCGGGCTTTTTGTTTTCTGGTTGTCGGGAAGATCAGACCCCGACGTGGAACGCCTGCTTGAGGTTGCGGATAAACTCTGCATCCCGGCAGAGGGTCTTGCCCGGGCTGTCGGAGATCTTGGCGACCGGGCCGCCATTGCACTCGATCAGCTTGAAGACGATGTTCATCGGGCTGACACCGGGCAGATCGCAGGTGAGCTTGGTGCCGATACCGAAACTGGTGTTGATGCGGCCACGGAAGTGGCGGAACAGCTGCACCGCCTTGTCGAGGTTGAGCCCGTCGGAGAAGACCAGGGTCTTGTCGGTAGGATCGATGCCGAGCCGCTGATAGTGGCTGATCGCCTTCTCGCCCCACACCACGGGATCGCCGGAGTCGTGGCGCAAGCCCTGATAGCTGCTGGCCAGCTCGAAGTCGAAGTCCCGCAGGAAGGCATCCATGGTAATGCAGTCGGTCAGGGCGATGCCGAGATGGTCGGTGAACTCGTCCAGCCAGCTGGTGAGGGCAGCGCGCTGGCTGTGCTCCAGCGGGAAGCCGAGCTGCTGGTGCGCCTGGAACCACTCATGGGCCTGGGTGCCGACCGCGGGCAGCTTGTACTTCTGGGCCAGCATGTAGTTGCTGGTGCCGCGAAACGCCGGCAGCCGCTCCTTGAGGCGACCCACTACCGCATCCTGTACCGCGTGAGAGAAGCGGCGGCGGGTGCCGAAGTCGATGAGGTTGAACTCGCTCATTTCCTCCGGGCTCAGCTCCCGCTCCAGCTTGTCGATCTTCTGATCGAGCCGCTCCAGCGCATGGCTGACGCCGAACTGGGGATAGCGGAAGCGGTTGCGCATCTCGCTGATGATGGCGAGCACCGGGATCTCCCACAGGATCACATCCTGCCAGGGGCCCTCGACCCGCACATTGATGCGGCCATCCTGCTCGAACACCTTGAGCAGGGAGGCGTCGAGCGGCTTGCGGCGCAGGTGGTCGAGGTAGTCAGGGGTGAAGAAGGGACGCTCGGCCAGAAAATCGAGCTCTGGCTTGGTCAGTCGCAGGGAACCGGCGAGGCGCAGTTGCTCCTCGATCTGCCCCATCATGGGCAGCAGATCCTCTTCATTGCGGCTGTGAAACTCGGCCACCACCTCGGCATCCGGATAGCGATGGAACACCGCCTGCTGCATATGCAGCTTGTAGGCGTCGGTGTCGAGCAGGCTGGTGAGGATTGGGGGCATATCAGGCTCCTCGCAGACTGGTGAGCACGATGGAGCTCCCCTGCCGCATATGTAACGTGCAGGCATCGGTGTCGAGCAGGCTGGTAAGAATCGGTGGCATATCAGGCGTCCAGCAGGCGTTGTACATCGATCAGGCTCTGGGCCAGTTCGGCCCCTGCCTCGATCATCTGGGTGTGGGCGCTGGCAACCGTCGCGGGGGCGATGCCACGGCAGGCATCGAGATGGACGATTACCCGGAAACCGGCGCGGCGCAGTTGCAGCACGCTGGTTTTGACACAGTAGTCGGTGGCGAGGCCGCCGACCAGCACGGTATCGACCTTGCGGGCTTGCAGGAATTCGATGAGTCCGGTGCTGCGCCGTTCGGCCAGGTCGTGGAAGCAGGTGCCGTAGGGATGGAGATCCGGTTCGACCCCCTTCCAGACGAAGAAGTCATAGTCGATGGGAGCGGGCAGGCCGTCGAGCAGCTCGAAGCCCTTGCTGCCCGGTACGCAGTGCACCGGCCAGGTGAGGTCGGCGTTGGGCAGATCCAGCGGCAGCAGCATGCCGGCGGGGTCAGAAACGGCCCAGTCGGCATTGGCGGGGTGAGAGTCCTTGCTGCCGATCCGCAGCGTGGCGAGGGTGGCCTGAGCGTTTAGCGCAGCCACAATATCATCACCGCCCGCGACGGGCAGTTCGTTCGGGCAGAGGGGGGTAAAGCCCTTCTGCGCATCAATATCCAGGCTGGCGACGGTTCCCATGATTGGCTCCTGCACATACTATTCGTGTGATATTATCTACCAAACATTAATGGAAGGCGAGCAGGGCGATCGGCATGCTGAGAATGAGTCTGGATATGGTGGTGCTGCGGTTGCATGAGGAGCGGCTCGAACTGCTGCTCGAGACCCGCGATCGCCCCCCCTTTGCCCACTGCTGGCAACTGCCTGCGCTGCGCATCGATGAGACCCGGGATCGGGATCTGGATGCCGCCCAGCGCCGTCTGCTGGCGGAGTGGGGGCTCGGTCACTGCTACAGCGAGCAGGTCTGCACCCTCGGCAATCTGGAGCGGGATCCCCGCGGCTGGTCCACGACCCTGGTCTATCTCTGCCTGGTGGATCCGGAAGTGGAAGCGATCCACGGTTGCTGGCATCCGCTCGCCAACCTGCCGGGGCTGAGCCTCGCCTTCGACCATGTCCAGCTCATCGCCAAGGGGTTGGAGCGGTTGCGGATCAAGAGCCGCTACAGCACCCTGCCGCTGCAACTGCTGGGGCCCGAGTTCACCCTCTCAGAGGTGCAGCGCGCCTTCGAAATCATCCTGCAAACACCCATGAATACGGCGGCATTTCGCAAGCGGATCCATCGTGCCGACATTCTGGTGGATACCGGCCGCAAGCGCACCGGCAAACAGCGCCCCGCCATTCTCTACCGATTGGAGAGCCCCTGCTGCGTGATGTTCGATCAAGTGATGCATGGAGCGGAAGCATGAGTGATACCAGCGTGCACAAGGTGCTGGTGAGTGCCTGCTTGCTGGGTCAGCCGGTGCGTTACGACGGTCAGAGCAAGGGGATCGTCAGCGACTGGCTGAGTGAGCTGGGTGCCGAGGGGCGGGCGTTGGCCTTCTGCCCCGAAGTGGCGGGCGGTCTGCCGACCCCGCGTCCTCCTGCCGAGCGGCAGGGCGAGCGTGTAGTGACGGCGAGCGGACTGGATGTGACTGCCGAGTTTGATCGAGGCGCCGAGCTGGCCCTCGCGCTCTGTCAGGCGCAGGGTATTCGCTTCGCCTTGCTGAAAGAGGGGAGCCCCTCATGTGGTAGCGGCCGTATCTATAACGGCCGTTTTGAAGGTGTTTCTGTGGCTGGCGAGGGCAAGACCACTGCCCTGCTGCGTCGCCACGGGATTACGGTGTTCTCCGAGGATCAGTTGGTTGAGTTGGCCTCGGTACTCTCTTTGGATTCCTCCCCGGATTTGGCGGCAACCGGCAGCGGCGCCTGACCGCTTTGCCACCCCTCCAGCACCTCGTCCTTCTCCTGCCAGCGCTGGTTTAGCCACTCCTGAAAACCGCGCTTGAACTGCTTGTCGTTGAAGTAATCCCCTATCAGCTGTTCACTCACCGGCAGCTCCTCAATCCGCACCTGAATGCGTTTTACCCGTCCCATCAGGAAGTCCTTGAACGGGGTCTCGGCGTTGTCCGGATAGCGGATGGTGACGTTGATCAGGCTATCAAACTGCTCGCCCATGGCTGCCAGCGTGAAGGCCAGTCCTGCCGCCTTGGGTGGCATCAGGTGGCGATAGCGGGAGCGGGCAGCATCCCGTTTCTGCTCGGTGAAGCGGGTCCCTTCCACGAAATTGATGACGGTAGTGGGGATATGGCGAAACTTCTCGCAGGCATTGCGGGTGGTCTCGATATCCTTGCCGCGCAGGTGCGGGTTCTTCAGCAAAAACTCCCGTGAGTAGCGACGCATAAAGGGCATATCGAGCCCCCAGCAGGCGAGCCCCAGCAGCGGGATGTAGATGAGCTCGTGCTTCATAAAGAACTTGGGCACCGGCAGCCGGTCGCGGAACAGGTGGCCGAGCACCACGATATCGGTCCAGCTCATATGGTTGCTGATGATGAGATACCAGCCATCCTTGCGCAGCTTGGTATTGTCCTCCACCTGCCAGTCAATACGGGTGGTGAGGTGGATCACCAGCGCATTGCAGGCCAGCCACAGGTGCATGAAGCGGTTGTTGAGCCGGCTGCAGGCGCGACCAAAGGCCGGGATCGGCAGCAGCAGTTTGGCCAGCGACACCAGCAGGATCAGACTGGCGCACAAGGCGGTGAAAAGGATGGTCAGGCCCGCGCTGATGATAAGTACCAGCGGGCCGGGAAGCAGGGATAGCATGAGTGTTTACTGCGCCTTGGTTGCCAGCAGTTGGCTCAGGGTCTGGTCCTTTTCGTGCCAGATCCCGTTCAACCACTGTTGAAACTCTTGTTGGAACTCGGGGTCATTGAAGTAATCCCCCACCAGCTTGCGGTCGATCGGCAAATAGCGGACCTGAACCTTGATTTGCCCGACCCGGCCACACATGAAGTCCCAGTAGCTGGGGATGCCGTCCGGATAGGCGATGGTGACATCCACCAGTTGATGCAACTGATCACCCATGGCGGCCAGGGTAAAGGCGATGCCCCCCGCTTTCGGGAGCAGCAGATGACGATAGGGCGAGCCCTGCTTCTGATGCTTGCTGCCGGTGAAGCGGGTGCCTTCGACGAAGTTCATCACACTCACTGGAATGTGGCGGAACCTGGCACAGGCCTTACGGGTTGTTTCTATATCTTTTCCCTTCAGATGGGGATGCTTTTCCAGAAATTTCCTGGAATATCGCCGCATGAAGGGGAAGTCGAGCGCCCACCATGCCAGACCGAGAAAAGGTACCCAAATCAGCTCTTTCTTGAGGAAAAACTTCAGGAAGGGGATTTTTTGGTTAAAAACCCGCTGCAGTACCAGTATGTCGACCCAGGATTGATGGTTGGCAATCACCATATACCACTCATTCCGGCGCCCTTTGTCCACTCCGACCACCTCGAAAGGGGTTTTGATGATGGTTTTCTGGATCAGATTGTTGAAACCGATCCAGCAGCTGGCACAGCCATCGAGCAGCCAGTTGCAGAGGGTACGCCACCCCTTGAGGGGGAGCAGGAGCTTGAGCAGACCCAGCGAGAAGATGGGGACAAACCAGAAGAGGGTGTTGAAAAAATAGAGCAGGGTGGAGAGGCTGCCGCGCAGTCGCTCTGTCAGCTTGTTGGGCATGAGTCGGGTCCGTCTTGCTGTCGATAAAGGGCCATCAAGTGGTCAGATCTGTGGCCATAATATCAGCCGATTGCCTGCGAGACCATTCAGAGCCTTTACGGGGTTGGACTCACCCTTTCCCTTCTGTCAGCTGCTGCGCAGTCGCGACAGCAGCCTGTCCATGGCGCGATAACCGAGCGCCTCGATAAGATGCTCCTTGCCGATGGCGGGTTGCCCGGCCAGATCGGCGATGGTGCGTGACACCCGCAGGATGCGATGCCAGGCCCGGATGCTGAGCCCCAGCTTCTGGATGGCGTTCTCCAAAAATTCGGCATCTTGCACCGATAAGCGGCAAATATCCTCTATCTCACGGCTATCCAGCAGGTTGTTGAGCTTGCCGTTACGGCTCAGCATGCGCTCCCGTGCCGCCAGCACCCGAGCGCGGATCTGTTGGCTCGACTCCCCTCGCTCCGCCTTGCCGGTGAGGCTCCCCTTGGGCAGCAGCGGCACCTCCACCGTCAGGTCGAAGCGGTCGAGAAAGGGGCCAGAGAGTTTGCCGAGGTAGCGCAGGATCTGATCCGGGCTGGAGCGGGTCTGGCCGTCGCCATAGTGGCCGCAGGGGCTGGGATTCATGGCGCCCACCAGCTGGAAGCGAGCGGGAAAATCGACCTGACGGGCGGCCCGGCTGATGGTGATGTGCCCCGTCTCCAGTGGCTCGCGCAGGGAGTCGAGCACCTTGCGCTCAAATTCTGGCAGCTCGTCGAGAAATAGCACCCCGTTGTGGGCCAGCGAAATTTCGCCGGGCCGCGGGTGGCTGCCACCGCCCACCAGCGCCACCGCCGAGGCACTGTGGTGGGGCGTGCGATAGGGTCTGTGGTGCCAGTGACCGGCGCGCGGGGTGAGGCCGCCGATGGAGTGGATGGCGGCGGTCTGCTGCGCCTCCTGCTCGCTGAGCGGCGGCAGAATGCCGGGCAATCGGCTCGCCAGCATGCTCTTGCCGGTGCCGGGCGGGCCGATGAACAGCAGGTTGTGGCTGCCGGCGGCGGCGATCTCCAGCGCCCGCTTGGCCTGAGACTGGCCGATAACATCCTGCAGGTCCGGCACATCGGGCAGGCTCTCCGAGCTTTGTTGATCCGGCAGCGGCAGTTCGTACTGACCGGCCAGCCAGGCGGTAACGGCCAGCAACTGGTGGGCGGTGCGCACCTCGGCATCCTGAATGAGAGAGGCTTCGGGGCCGTTCTCTCGCGGTACCAGCAGGGTGCGCCCCGCATCCCGGCAGGCGAGCACGGCGGGCAGCACCCCGAGCACGGGGCGGATCTCGCCGGTCAGGGCCAATTCGCCCAAAAATTCATGATCGAGCAGGTATTTTGCCGGTATCTGCTTGGAAGCAGCGAGAATGCCGATGGCGATGGCCAGATCGAAACGGCCCCCCTCCTTGGGTAGGTCGGCGGGGGCCAGATTGACTGTGATGTGTTTGCTCGGGAACTCGAAATTACCGTTGAGCAGGGCGCTGCGGACCCGATCTCGCGACTCCTTCACCGAGGTTTCTGGCAGGCCGACCATGTTGAAGGCGGGCAGGCCGTTGGAGAGGTGAACTTCCACTGTAACTTGCGGGGCCGCGATCCCGAGGCTGGCACGGCTATAAACCACAGCTAATGACATAAATCCCGTCCTTGAGTTGATATATGTTCTGACTAACTGCTTGTTGTTGGTTTTTTATTCCAGAGTTCCGGCTGGGGAATAGCCAAAATCAGTGGGTTGTCACAGAAAAAAAGGCTTGCCCAATAAAAATCACCGTGCTAGTTCTAATAGCCATTCGCGGTAGAAACCGCCCCAATTTCACAGGATTTCCGGTTGTAACTATGAACATGGCCTCCCGTTTCGTCAGCATTATTGTGGTCCTAGTGGTGATTATTATCTCACCGCTCGGGGCTCGTTTAGCTGCACGGAACAAGGGATAGACCCACCACCGGACAGAACGAAACAAGCGACCCCCGAGCCTCACAGCTCGGGGGTTTTTTTTCGACCAAAGGACAGGATTTTCCACATGAACGGCGCGCAGTTTTTGGTACAGGCTCTCAAGAAACAGGGTGTGACCCAGGTGTTTGGTTACCCGGGCGGGGCCATCATGCCGGTCTACGATGCTCTGTATGACGGTGGTCTGGCCCATCAGCTCTGCCGCCACGAGCAGGGTGCCGCCATGGCCGCGGTCGGTTATGCCCGCGCTTCCGGTCAGGTGGGGGTCTGCATCGCTACTTCCGGCCCCGGTGCTACCAATCTGGTAACCGGTCTGGCGGAGGCGCTGCTCGATTCGGTGCCGCTGGTGGCCATCAGCGGTCAGGTGCCCTGTTCAGCCATCGGCACCGATGCGTTTCAGGAGGTCGACGTGCTCGGCATGTCCCTCTCCTGTACCAAGCACTCCTTCATGGTGACCGATGCCGCCGATCTGGGGCGGGTGTTGGCAGAGGCTTTCGCTATCGCCACCGAAGGTCGCCCCGGCCCTGTGCTGATCGATCTCCCCAAGGATGTGCAACTGGCCGCGGTGCCTGCCCAGAGCCCGCTGTTTGCAGTGGAAGAGCCGGAGGTGCTCAACCCCTCGGATCTGGCCGCGGCCCGCACCCTGCTGGCTGCCGCCGAGCGCCCGGTGCTCTACGTCGGTGGCGGAGTGGGCATGGCCAATGCCGAGCAGCAGTTGCGCGACTTTGCTGCCGCAACCGGCATGCCAGCGGTCACCACCCTCAAGGGGATTGGCGCGCTCGACCCCGACAGCGCCGTTTACCTCGGCATGCTCGGCATGCACGGTACCAAGGCGGCCAACTATGCGGTGCAGCAGTGCGATCTGCTGCTGGTGGTGGGTGCCCGTTTCGACGACAGGGTAACCGGCAAGCTGGAGGAGTTCGCCCCCGAGGCGAAGGTGATCCATCTCGATGTGGATGCCGCCGAGTTCGGCAAGCGCCGTGCCGCCGAGGTGGGGATCACCGCGGATCTCAAACAGGTGCTGCCGCGCCTCGCCATGACTCTCGACATCGCCCCCTGGCGTGAACACTGCGCCGCCATGGCCCGCGAATATGCATTTCGCTACGACCACCCGGGTCAGGCTATCTATGCTCCGGCCCTGCTCAAGCAGCTCTCTGCCCAGCTGCCGGAGAGCAGCGTGGTCGCCTGCGACGTGGGGCAGCACCAGATGTGGGTGGCCCAGCACATGCGCTTCACCAGCCCGCGCAACCACCTCTCCAGCGCCGGTCTCGGCACCATGGGGTTTGGTTTGCCCGCCGCCATCGGCGCCAAGATGTCGCGCCCGGAGGATGAAGTGGTGCTGGTGAGCGGTGATGGCTCCTTCATGATGAACGTGCAGGAGCTCGGCACCATCCGCCGGGCCCAGCTCAAGGTGAAGATGGTGCTGCTGGATAACCAGCGCCTCGGCATGGTGCGCCAGTGGCAGGAGCTGTTCTTCGACGGCCGCTACAGCGAGACCATCCTCTCCGACAACCCCGACTTCGTCGCCCTGGCTGCTGCTTTCGGCATCCCCGGCGAGACCATCACATGCAAGGAGCAGATAGCCGGCGCCCTCGATCGCCTGCTGGCAAGCGAGAGTGCCTATCTGCTGCATGTGGCTATTTCAGAGGAAGAAAACGTCTGGCCCCTGGTTCCGCCGGGAGTCGCCAACCACCAGATGATGGAGCAACGCCCATGAACCCGCACACCCTTGCACAACCAGCATTTGCACAGCACACCCTGCATATCCACGCCCAGCCCAGACCGGAAGTGATGGAGCGGGTGCTGCGGGTGGTGCGTCACCGCGGCTTCAATCTATGCGCCTTGAATATGGAGCAGGATTGCCAACAGCTGCGGATCACGGTTACTGTCGAGTCGGTGCGTCCCATCCAGCAGTTGTGGAGCCAGCTGGTGAAGCTGGTGGACGTCTCCCGGGTCGATGCACTGGAACAGCAACCCCGGATCAGAGCTTAAGGAGCCAAGCCAATGTCACAGCCTTCCCAATCCGCCACTCACCCCCAATACATCTGGTTCAACGGCAAACTGGTGCCCTGGCAGGATGCCCAGGTGCACGTGATGAGCCACGCCCTGCACTACGGCTCCTCGGTGTTTGAGGGTGTGCGTGCCTACGATACCCCCAAGGGTACCTGCATCTTCCGTCTGCAGGAGCACACCCGCCGCCTGTTCGACTCCGCCAAAATCTACTGGATGGACGTCCCATACAGCGAGTCTGAAGTTAATGAAGCCTGCCGCACCGTGGTGCGCGAGAACGGCCTGAAGAGCGGCTATCTGCGCCCGCTGGCCTTTGTCGGCAATGTGGGGCTGGGGCTGCATCCACCGCTGGATGCCAAGGCTGACCTGATGGTCGCCGCTCTGCCGTGGGGCGCCTATCTGGGGGAAGAGGGACTGAAAAACGGGGTGGATGTCTGCGTCACCTCCTGGAACCGGCTCGCCCCCAACACCATTCCCACCGGTGCCAAGGCGGGCGGCAACTATTTGTCCTCCCAGCTGATCAGCCGCGAGGCCAAGCGCAACGGCTTCGCCGAGGGGCTGGCGCTGGATGTGAACGGCTACCTGAGCGAAGGGGCGGGGGAGAACCTGTTCCTGGTGAAGAACGGCGTACTGTTCACCCCGCCTGCTACCGCCGCCATCCTGCCCGGTATCACCCGTGACACCATCATGACGCTGGCCCGCGATCTCGGTTACGAGGTGCGCGAGCAGGCACTGCCCCGTGAGGCGCTGTACGTCGCAGACGAAATCTTCATGACCGGCACGGCGGCGGAAGTGACCCCGGTGCGCTCCGTCGATCGGATGAAGGTGGGCGCTGGCAGCCGTGGCCCGGTGACAGAGCAGCTGCAAAACGCCTTCTTCGGCCTGTTTAACGGCCAGACCGAGGACAAGTGGGGCTGGCTGACGCCCGTCAACGACTGATGAGAGAGGGGAGGCGTCATGCCTCCCCGAGTCGCTTCCGGTGAGCGCTTCCCAGAGGAGTCTTCACCAGGATCGATTGCGATCCACTCGTATCATCACTGCATAACGCATCGAGCCCATATGGGCATTCAGGGAGTAGAGACAATGCCGAAGTTGAGATCCGCCACCACCACCCACGGACGTAACATGGCCGGGGCCCGCGCCCTGTGGCGCGCCACCGGAATGACCGATCAGGATTTCGGCAAACCCATCATCGCCGTGGTCAACTCCTTCACCCAGTTCGTGCCGGGCCACGTCCACCTCAAGGATCTGGGTCAGCTGGTGGCGCGCGAGATTGAAGCTGCCGGCGGCGTTGCCAAAGAGTTCAACACCATCGCCGTGGATGACGGCATCGCCATGGGCCATGGCGGCATGCTCTACTCCCTGCCGTCGCGGGAGCTGATCGCCGACTCGGTGGAGTACATGGTCAACGCCCACTGCGCCGACGCCATGGTCTGCATCTCCAACTGCGACAAGATCACCCCGGGGATGCTGATGGCGGCCCTGCGCATCAACATTCCGGTGATCTTCGTCTCCGGCGGCCCGATGGAAGCGGGCAAGACCAAGCTCTCCGACCAGATCATCAAGCTGGATCTGGTGGACGCCATGATTCAGGGCGCCGACCCCAAGGTGTCGGATTCCCAGAGCGAACAGGTGGAGCGCAGTGCCTGCCCCACCTGTGGCTCCTGCTCCGGCATGTTTACCGCCAACTCCATGAACTGTCTGACCGAGGCGCTCGGCCTCTCCCAGCCGGGCAACGGCTCCATGCTGGCAACCCACGCCGATCGCGAGCAGCTGTTCAAGCTGGCGGGTCAGCGCATCGTGACTTTGGCCAAGCGCTGGTATGAACAGGATGACGAGAGCGCCCTGCCGCGCAATATCGCCACCAAGGTGGCGTTCGAGAACGCCATGGCCCTCGATATCGCCATGGGCGGCTCCACCAATACCGTGCTGCACCTGTTGGCGGCGGCGCAGGAGGCCGGGGTCGACTTCACCATGGCCGATATCGACCGCATGTCGCGCAAGGTGCCGCAACTGTGCAAGGTGGCACCCTCCACCCAGAAGTACCATATGGAAGATGTGCACCGCGCCGGCGGCGTGGTCGCCATTCTGGGCCAGCTGGAAAAAGCGGGTCTGGTACACGGCGATACCCGCACCGTGCTGGGTTGCTCTCTCGTCGAGCAGCTTGATGAATATGACGTCAGCCGCCAGCCGAGTCAGGAGGTGGTGGACTTCTACCGAGCTGGTCCGGCCGGCATCCGCACCACCAAGGCGTTCAGTCAGGATTGTCGCTGGCCAGAGCTGGATCTGGACCGCGCCGAAGGCTGCATCCGCTCGCTGGACAACGCTTACAGCCAGGAGGGCGGCCTTGCAGTGCTTTCCGGCAACCTCGCGGTCAACGGCGCCATCGTCAAGACTGCCGGGGTGGATGAGGAGAACCTCACCTTCCGTGGCCCGGCACGGGTGTTCGAGAGTCAGGAGAGCGCGGTGAGCGGCATCCTCGACGGTACCGTGAAAGCAGGCGAAGTAGTGGTGATCCGTTACGAAGGGCCGAAAGGGGGCCCCGGCATGCAGGAGATGCTCTACCCCACCACCTATCTGAAATCCATGGGATTGGGCAAGGCGTGCGCCCTGATCACCGATGGTCGCTTCTCCGGCGGTACCTCGGGCCTCTCTATCGGCCACGTCTCGCCGGAAGCAGCCTCTGGCGGCACCATAGGTTTGGTGGAGGATGGCGACATCATCAGCATCAACATCCCGGCCCGCAGCATGGTGCTAGAGGTGGCCGACAGCGTGCTGGCCGCCCGCCGTATCGCCGTAGAGGCTCGGGGCTGGAAGCCGCTCGATCGTCAGCGTCAGGTCTCCTTTGCCCTGCGCGCCTATGCCATGTTCGCCACCAGCGCCGATAAAGGCGCGGTTCGCGATCGCTCGATGCTGGGGGAATAAATCATGGTCTCTGCGGCGGATTATCTACGCAAGGTGTTGCTCTCCCCCGTCTATGAGGCGGCGCGGGTGACCCCTTTGCAAACCCTGAAGAAACTCTCCGAGCGGCTCGGCAATCATGTCAGCCTGAAGCGGGAGGATCTGCAACCGGTCCACTCCTTCAAGCTGCGCGGCGCCTACCACAAGATCGCCACTCTGACCGAGGAGCAGAAGGCGCGCGGCGTTATCGCCGCCTCCGCCGGCAACCACGCCCAGGGGGTCGCCCTGTCGGCCGCCAAGCTTGGCATCAAGGCGATCATCGTGATGCCCAAGACCACGCCGGACATCAAGATCGATGCGGTGCGCCGTCAGGGCGGTAACGTCATGCTGTTTGGCAACAGCTTCGACGAGGCCTATGCCGAGAGCCGCCGCCTCGCCGAGCTGGAGGGTTACACCCTGATCCCGCCGTTTGACGACGTCGAGGTGATCGCCGGGCAGGGCACCATCGGCAAGGAGCTGCTGGATCAGGACATTCACCTCACCCATGTCTTCGTGCCGGTGGGCGGCGGCGGTCTGGCCGCAGGGGTGGCGGTCTATATCAAACAACTGCTGCCTGATGTGAAGGTGATCGGGGTGGAGGCTGAAGGGTCTGCCTGCCTCAAGGCGGCCATGGCAGCTGGCGAGCCGGTCAATCTGGAGCGGGTTTCGCTGTTTGCTGACGGGGTGGCGGTCAAGCGCATCGGCGAAGAGACCTTCCGCCTCTGCAATCAGTATCTGGACGAGGTGGTGACCGTCTCCAACGACCAGATCTGCGCCGCGCTGAAAGATATCTTCGATGACTGCCGCGCCATTGCCGAGCCGTCGGGCGCCCTGTCGTTGGCGGGCCTCAAGGCCTACAGCGAGCGGGAGCAGGTGAAAGGGGGGCGGATGGCGGCTATTTTGTCCGGCGCCAACGTCAACTTCCACAGCCTGCGCTACGTGTCGGAGCGCTGCGAGATCGGCGAGAAGCGCGAGGGCATGCTGGCGGTGACCATTCCCGAGCGCAAGGGGGCCTTCCTCGACTTCTGCCGTCAGCTCGGGCCCCGCATGGTGACCGAGTTCAACTATCGCTATGCGGACGCGGAGCAAGCGTCGCTGTTCGTCTCGGTGCGCCTCACCGGCGGTGATGAAGAGCTGGGCCAGATCATCGATCAGCTCGGCGGCAACGGCTATCCGGTGGTCAACATGACCGAGAGCGAGCTGGCCAAGAATCATGTGCGCTATATGATTGGCGGCCGCCCGGCCCGGCCCCTTGGTGAACGTCTCTACAGCTTCAAGTTTCCGGAGCAGCCGGGTGCCCTGATGCGCTTCCTCGAGACCTTGGGCTGTCGCTGGAACATCAGCCTGTTCCATTACCGCAACCACGGTGCCGACTACGGCCGGGTGCTCTGCGCCTTCGAGCTGCCGGACGAGGACGTGGCCGCCTTCCACGACTACCTGCGCGAGATTGGCTACGGCTGGAAAGAGGTGAGCGACGACCCCGCCTACCGGCTGTTCCTGGCCAGTTGAGCAAGGGGGCTGCAACAACTCGTCGGGAGGGAGGCGTTATGCCTCCCTTTTCTATTGCTGCGTGTGGATAGGTCCACTCCGTACGACGCAACGTCATGGTTTAACTGGCAAAACAGTGTGAATAGGTACACAGGTGATCTTTACGCCGGATATTGCTGGCAAGCTCACACTCCTGATGGCTTGGTCATTTGAGGCTGCGTTCGGATGGGATACCCTGAATAGCGGAGAGGCCGCCTGACGGCTTCACACAGGGAAAGTGCGCACTCAGGCGCCCATAACGACTTATTGCAGAGGCGAAAATATGAATAAATCCATGCTTGCCGTATTGGTCAGTGGTTTGCTGGCGGCCGGAGCCGTGCAGGCCGCCGCTCAGGACAATACCTGGTATGTCGGTGGCAAGGCCGGTTGGTCCAATTACTATGGCGTTGACCACAACCAGTATGTCGAGACAAATGCCCAATCTTTGGGCAATACCAGCGAGAACACGGATGATCTGGGACTGGGCCTGTTCGCCGGTTACCAGCTCAACACCAATCTGGGCTTCGAGCTGGGTTATGACTGGCTAGGTAAATATGAGAGCAAGGCGGGGACTGGTAGCGATACCCTCAATACCGAAGCCAAAGGCCAGATGATTCAGGCCACCATGAAGATCAGCTTCCCGGCAACGAATGTGCTCGATCTTTATGGCCGACTGGGCGGTGCTTATGCCTGGACGGATAGCGAGATCAGCTTCGCCAATGTCAGCGAGACTGGCAAGAAGCATGGCGCCGCATTTGTTGGTGCGCTGGGTGCCGAATACGCCATCGATCGTGACTGGGCCGCCCGTCTGGAGTACCAGTACACCACGCCGCTGGGAGATGCGTCTCTCGATCGCTCCGGTATCGAGATGGATAACGGCCTGATTTCGTTCGGGATGCTCTATCGCTTCGGTCAGCAAGGTGGCGAGGTCGCTGCACCGGCGCCCGCTCCGGCAGCCGAACCGGCACCTGTAGCCGTGGTTGAGCCCAAAACCTTCAGTCTAAGTTCCGATGTGCTGTTCGAGTTCAACAAAGCGACCCTGAAACTGTCTGCCAATCAGGCGCTCGATGCCCTGTTCAGCCAGATTGTGGCGGCCAATCCGAAAGATGGTGTCGCAACTGTCATCGGTTATACCGACCGCATCGGCTCCGACAACTACAACCTGGCCCTCTCCGAGAAGCGGGCCCAGAGTGTGGCCAGCTATCTGGTATCCAAAGGCTTGTATGCCGACAAGGTACGGGTCGAGGGGCGTGGCAAGGCCAATCCGGTCACTGGCAACAGCTGTGCCAGCCGCTCCAAGCAGGAGCTGATCGCCTGTCTGGCACCGGATCGCCGGGTGGAAATCCATCTGGAAGGGGTCTCCCAGCCTGTCCAATAAGCAGAGCGACGGGAGCAATAAATGTAAAAACGGGAGGCTTGGCCTCCCGTTTCTTATGGGGTGTTTACGATGTCGTGCCTCAGAGCCCGAACAGCGGGCGCAGGCGAATGCCGATGAGGCTGCCCGCCAGGGCCATCAGCATCCAGACCCAGCCGTGCAGGCTGCCAGAGGCGGTGCCGTCGAAGAAGCCGCCGAGGTTGCAGGCGGCGTACATGGCTCCCATCCCCATCAACAGGCCGCCGATGATGGAGGCCAGACTGTTGCCGGTCCGCATCGGGGCGAAGGTGCCGCCACCGCTCAAACAGCGCGCCAGCATGGCCCCCAGAATACCGAGCCAGAACATGCCGACCATGGGGTTGATAAAGAGCGGCTGGGCCAGTTTCGGGTTCCCCTCGAACAGGCCAAACAGGGAGGCACCGCGCAGCGCCATGTCATAGACGGCGCCGGTGATGGTCCAGGCCGAGCCGTGCAGAGCGACCACGGACGAGTTGAGCAGGGCGATGATGATGCCGCCGGTCAGCACGGTGAAGCGGCCATCGCGCCAGAACAGGTTGCCGCCGCTGAAGAGGGGCTTGAGCTCGCCGGTGCGCTTGAGTTCGCTGTTGCGAAACAGCAGGAACAGCGCGGCGACCAGCGCCAGATTGAGCAGCATGCCGCTCCAGATATTGCCGGTCAGATCCCGGGCCAATACCACATGGCTGGAGAAGGTAGCCTCCAGTTCGGGGCGGAACTGGTTGCTGATGAGGGTGCCGATGCCGTAGCAGATCAGCACCAGCCAGAAGCGGGGTTGTCCCTCGCCGCAGCAGTAAAGAGTGCCGGTGGCGCAGACGCCTGCCAGCTGCATGCCGATGCCGAACAGGAAGGCACCGACGATGAAGGGAATGCCGATAGCCATCACGTTACCCACCATGGCATCGCCAAACAGGGCGTGGCTAAAGGAGAAGAAGGTGGTGAACAGCAGAATTTCGATGGCGATGGTGAGCAGGTGAACCCGCACGTAGTAGCTGTTGCGTTTGGTCAGCATTTCGCGCCAACCGAATACAATGCCGAAGCGACTGAAGGAGAGGGTGAAGCCGAAGCCGAATCCGATCAGGGCCATAAGAGCCCATTTCATACCAAAGGTGTTGCCAAGCCAGAGTAACGCTCCCCCCGCGATTACCACGATGGGGAGCGACCATTTTCGAGTCATGTCAGTTGATCCTTGCAGTTGGTTTTCAGAGGGGCGGATCCTATTCCCTCATGGAGTCTAATGCTACCCATTTAACCTGTGCAGAGAACAAAGGGGAGCGCTGACTCCCGTCAGCGCCGGGGATCAATGGCGGGTGGTGTCGAGATGGAAGTGGTGAGTCTGCCTGGTCAGGATGCGGGCGTGCTGGGCGACCATGGTCGCCTCTTCGGCGGCCTGACTGGCGCTCTGGTTGGCCTCGGCCGCCAACCGCGACATCTCCCCGACCTGATGGTGGATCCCCTGCACCAGCCGGGTCTCATCGCTCATCAACTGATCGACCTGAGCGATGCGCTGATTGATCTCCTCGCAGCTCTGCGCGATCCGGGCGACGCTCTGGCGCGCTGTCATCGTGTGAGTGACCGCCTGTTCGACCCGGGCCAGCTCGGTATCCATCTCGCTGGCGGCGCGCAGGCTGACATCCTGGATCTTGCCGATGATGGTGTTGATCTCGGTGGTGGCGCTGCCGGTGCGGGTCGCCAGCGAGCGCACTTCATCGGCTACCACGGCAAAACCGCGCCCTTGTTCACCTGCCCGCGCCGCTTCAATGGCGGCGTTCAGCGCCAGCAAATTGGTCTGCTCCGCAATATCGTGAATGGCGCCTGCCAGCCCGGCAATCTGCTGCGAGAGGCCAGCCAGATCCGAAATGGTCTGGGAGACCTGCTTCACTCCCGTGACTTGTTCCCCGATCACCTGTTCCACAGTGTGGATGGCGATCGTCGCCTCTTGTGCCCGCTCTGCTGACTGCAGGGTTTGCTCCCCTACCTGATGCAGCTGGTTACCCGCCTGTTCAATGGAGTGGGTGAGCTGTTCGATGGCCTGTTCGATATGGTGGGCCGCCCCGACCTGTGCCTGACTGTCATCGGTGTGCCGTTGTGCCATGGCGGTCAGGCTGGTGGCGCGATCATCCAGCGTACTGGCGCTGCGCTGCAGGGACTCCACCAAGGTTGCCAGCTGGTCACGCATGGCCCCGATCTGGCGGATCAACTCGCCGATGGCATCAAGCCCCGGCTCCGGCATGGGGCGGTTCAACTCCCCTTCGGCGATGGCGGCGGTGGCCTTGCCAGCGGCCAGCAGTCGCTGTTGGGTGGGGCGTCCCAGCCAGAAGATAAGCCCTGCCCCCAGCAGCGCACAACAGCAGTCCATAGCAGAGTCGGGTTGTGTTGGCGAGATGGGCCATCTGCTCGGCGGCATACTCGTTGCCGTGGATGACGGTGGCGTCCACCCCTAGCCGGTGGGCGTTATAGAGGGTGTGCAGGCGTGCTGCAAGCGCGCCCGCCTGCGCCAGATCCCCCACCTTGATGGCGGGGACAAACTTGTCGTTGAGCAACTGCCAGAACAGCTCTCCCTGTACTTTTTGCTCCCCCAGCAGCAGCTCCCTGAGGGGCTCGTTCAGGTTGCTCTCTTGCCAGAAGCGGTTACGGCTCTCGAACTCTTGCTGCAGTCGAGTGAGGGTTTGCAGCAGGGCCTCCCGCTCCTCCGGTTTGGCATGGAGCAGGGTGTAGACCTGCAACTGGGATTCGATGAGGTAGAGAGGCGGCGGCAGAATATCGGCTACCACATCCTTCCCCTGTCCCATCTGATCGGCTGCGCTCCGGACCGAATAAAGCCCGAAAAAGCTGATGGAGATCAGCGTGATAATGACCATGATCCCCAGAACCTGACCAAAAAGCAGGGATCTGTCGTGAATGTGCTTGAGCATGTTGCCTCCATTCGGCTCCGTTCATGGATAGCATAGCTCTCTGGCGGGATAGTGAGACTCGGGTGTGGTCTGTTGATGGCGAGTCGGCTCTGGAGAAGGGGAGGTCGCAGTCAGAAGGCCGCTGGTGGCACGAAAAAGAACCCCGGCCTATGAGCCGGGGTCGCTGGTGGTGAGGCGGTGTCAGGCCCGGCTTGGCGCGGCTTTGCCGCTGCGCAGCCCATCCAGACTGAACAGCACCAGCGCGCTCCAGATGCAGGCAAAGGTGAGCAGTTTGTCCATCGCCAGCGCTTCCCCATAGAGGGTGACTGCGAGGATAAACATCAGGCTGGGGCCTATGTACTGGAAGAAGCCCAGGGTGGAGAGCTTGAGCCGAGTCGCGGCGGCGGTGAAGCAGAGCAGGGGGGCCGTGGTGACGGCGCCTGCGGCGATCAGCAGCAGGTTGAGGTGCCAGTCGTTCTGGGTGAGATGGCTGGTGGGGCTGTCGGCAAAGCCCCACAGATAGATGGCTGCTGGCGGCAGCATGATCATGGTTTCGATCAGCAGACCGGTGAGAGCATCGAGGGCCAGTTTTTTGCGCACCAGTCCATAGATGGCGAAACTCGACGCCAGCACCAGCGCAATCCAGGGCAAGGAGCCAAAGGCGATAAGCTGGATGGCCACGCCGGCAAAGGCCAGCGCCACCGCCCACCACTGCAGGCGGCGCAGCTTCTCGCTCAGAAACACCATTCCCAACAGTACGTTGAACAGCGGGTTGATGTAGTAGCCGAGGCTGGCATCTAGCATGTGACCGTTGTTGATGGCCCAGATAAACAGCAGCCAGTTGCCGCCGACTGTGACCGAGGTAAACGCCAGGGTGAGCAACACTTTTGGCTGGCGCAGCACCGCCTGCACCTTGTGCCACTGGCGCCCTGCCAGGGTGAGTACCATCAGCAGCACGCAGGACCAGATCATCCGGTGGGTCAGGATTTCGGCGGCCGGAACGGCAGAGATGGTCTTGAAATAGATGGGGGCTATGCCCCAAAGGGTATAGGCGCACAGGGCGTAGATGACGCCCTGACGCTGGATCTGTTGCGGCATGCGGATGACCTTTACTGAAGCGTTGGATGCGGGAAAACATCGCAAAAAATCAGTGTAGCGATCCTTTTGCGGGGAAAGAAGCGAATAAACAAAGTTTGAGGGATAGGAGGAGGGTGGCTGGCCGGTCAGCCTTTACCGCGGCGGATCTTGTCGACGTCCATCAACAGCCACAACATCAGGGCGATGGCGGAGATCCAGGGGCCCCAGGTCACGTAGGCCTCGCCGTGCCCCAGCACGAAGAACAGCAGGGGCAAACCGATCACCAGAAAAAGTACGCTTCCCAGAAAAAATAGCATTTTTGTCTTTATATTTAACATGTTGGCTTTTTTATCATTATAAGGATTGAGCCCGGTGATGGAAGGCCAAAAATGCAAAAGGGGGATTTCTCCCCCTTTTTGATCCGATACTGCTGCTTTGTCGTGTTATTCCAGCTGAATCCAGGTGCTTTTCAGCTCGGTGTACTTCTCCAGCGCATGAAGTGACTTGTCGCGACCGTTACCGGACTGTTTGAAGCCGCCAAACGGCATGGTCATGTCACCACCGTCCCAGTTGTTGACGAACACGGTGCCAGCGCGCAGGGCGCGGGAGCCTTTCACCGCCTTGTTGAGATCCGCCGTCCAGATCGCCGCCGCCAGGCCGTAGTCGGTATCGTTGCCGAGCGCGATAGCCTCTTCCAGCGTATCGAAACCGGTCACCGCCAGCACTGGGCCGAAGATTTCCTCGCGGAAGATGCGCATCTGCGGAGTCACGTCGTCAAAGATGGTGGGTTCGATATAGAAGCCGCCACTCTCCATATTGGTGCGGTTGCCGCCCAGCAGCAGCTTGGCCCCCTCCTGCTTGCCAATCTCGATATAGCGCAGCACCTGCTCCATCTGGATGTGATCCACCATGGCGCCGATACGGGTCGCAGGGTCGAGCGGGTTGCTCGAGATCCACTCGCGGGCATGGGCCAGCAGTCGCTCCATAAATTGCGGCTTGATGCTGTTTTGCACCAGCAGCCGAGAGGCGGCGGTGCACACCTCGCCCTGGTTGTAGAAGATGGCGCCAGCGGCGCTCTTGGCCGCAGCGTCCAGATCCGGTGCGTCGGCCAGTAT
This sequence comes from Aeromonas sp. S11(2024), assembly GCF_041402345.1. Lineage (NCBI taxonomy): Bacteria > Pseudomonadati > Pseudomonadota > Gammaproteobacteria > Aeromonadales > Aeromonadaceae > Aeromonas > Aeromonas sp. S11(2024). Next base: position 50,720 of record NZ_JBGLRC010000007.1, read on the forward strand.
TATGTTGGGGCTCTTGCCGCCGCACTCCATAAAGGCGCGCTTGAGGTTGGACTTGCCGGAGCACTGCACCAGATGTTTGCCGATCTTGGTGGAGCCAGTGAAGGTGATGCAATCCACATCCATATGCATGGCCAGCGCCTCACCCACGGTATGGCCAAAGCCCGGCAGCACATTGAACACGCCGTCCGGAATACCCGCCTCCTTGGCCAGACCGGCGATACGCAGGGCGGTCAGGGGGGATTTCTCGGAAGGCTTGAGAATGACCGAGTTGCCGGTAGCGAGCGCCGGGCCCAGCTTCCAGCAGGCCATCACCAGCGGGAAGTTCCAGGGCACTATGGCGGCGACCACCCCGAGCGCTTCGCGGGTCACCAGCGCCAGGGCGGACTCCTCCACCGGGGCGACCTGATCGTAGATCTTGTCGATCGCTTCGGCGTTCCAGGCGATACAGTTGGCGGCGGCGGGGGCGTCATAGCCCATGGCATCGCCGATGGGTTTGCCCATATCCAGCGACTCCAGCAGCGCCAGCTCCACCTTGTTGAGACGCATCAGTTCGGCGAAGCGCTGCATGATCTGCTTGCGCTGTTTCGGTGGCAGGCCGCTCCAACGCTTGTCGTTGAAGGCGTCACGCGCAGCCTGTACCGCCAGTTCGGCATCGGCGCCATCGCAGGCTGCTACCTTGGTCAGCAGCTTGCCGTTGGCCGGGTTGATGCAATCGAAGGTGGCGCCATTGACGGCATCCCGATAGCTGCCGTTGATAAAGGCTTGCGAGGGCAGGGTCAGATGGGCGGCCTTGTGTTGCCACTGGGCCAGGGTCAGGTCACTCATGTTCACTCCTTGAACCGGCAAAAGTCAGTTTCCGCGTATCAATATGCTAAACATCCTGCCGCTTGTAAATCCACCTTGTAACAATTCATTAAACATTGCCCCCCTGCCGATGCACCTCTGAATGTCAGAAACTGGCGGGAGTGTTGGCCGAGATCAGCACGCACTCCTGCTCGCCACTATTGCGAAAACGGTGGGGGGTGCGGCTGTCGAAGTAGTAGCCATCCCCGGCGCCCAGCAGGTAGATCTGCTCGCCCACGGTCACTTCAACTTCGCCCTTGATGACGATGCCGCACTCTTCACCTTCGTGGCTCAGCATGTCGTCACCGGTGTCGGCGCCCGGTGGCAGCACCTCCTGCAACATGCCGATGGCGCGGTTGGCGCGGCTGTGCCCGACCAGCCGGTAGCTGATGGGATGCGTGCCGAGATCTGGCATATCGGCGGCGCGGAAGATCACTTCGGTGCCCATTTCGGTCTCTTCGGTGAAGAAGCTGGCCAGCGACATGGGGATGCCTTCCAGCACCTTGCGCAGGGAGGCGACAGAGGGGCTCACCTGATTTTTCTCGATCTGGGAGATAAATCCGTTGGTCACACCGGAGCGCTTGGCCAGCTCGCGCTGGGAGAGGGCTGCCTTGGTGCGAACCGCCTTGAGGCGGTGACCGATATCCATCTATAGACACTCCTTGACTGTTTACTATTATTAAAATTGTGTTAAATATCTTATACCACCCTGCTGATGCGTCTAGCTAGGGGTGGCACCAGACAGGGCGATAACGGGCCCTTTTTTATGGATTTAGGTGTTTAATTTAATAGGCATTGGCCGACAGTTGCTAAACACCTTAAGGATGAGGTGACCATGAAACCGATCAGCGACATCAATACGCCCTCCGACATGTCCGCGTTCTGGATGCCGTTCACCGCCAACCAGCAGTTCAAGGCGGCGCCGCGCATCCTGAAGTCGGCAGAGGGGATGTATTATCACTCAGAGGATGGCCGCAAGATACTGGATGGCACAGCCGGACTCTGGTGTTGCAACGCGGGCCATGGTCGGCACGAGATTGCCGAGGCGGTCTCCCAGCAGATTTCCCATCTCGATTTTGCCCCCACTTTCCAGATGGGCCACCCCCTGCCGTTTGAGCTGGCCAACCGGCTGGTGGAGATCGCTCCCAAGGGCTTTGGCCATGTCTTCTACACCAACTCCGGATCAGAGTCGGTCGATACCGCGCTCAAAATCGCGCTGGCCTGGCAGCGGGCTCGCGGTCAGGGCACCCGCACCCGGCTGATTGGCCGCGAGCGTGGCTATCACGGGGTCGGCTTTGGCGGCATCTCGGTGGGGGGCATTCCCGGTAACCGCAAGTGGTTCGGCTCCCTGCTGACCGGGGTGGATCATCTGCCCCATACCCTCAATATCGCCAAGAATGCCTTCACCCAAGGGCTGCCCGAGGAGGATGTGGCGCTGGCCGACGAGCTGGAGAAGATCGTCTTTCTGCACGATGCCAGCAATATCGCAGCGGTGATCGTCGAGCCCATCGCCGGCAGTACCGGCGTGCTGATGCCGCCCAAAGGCTACCTCAAGCGGCTGCGGGAGATCTGCACCAAGCACGGCATCCTGCTGATTTTTGACGAGGTGATCACCGGTTTCGGTCGCCTTGGCTCTCCCTTTGCGGCACAGGAGTTCGATGTCATCCCCGACATGATCACCTGCGCCAAGGGGCTCACCAACGGCGCCATCCCCATGGGGGCGGTGCTGGTGCAGAAGCACATTTATGACGACATGATGGCGGCAGGCAAGGGGGCCATCGAGCTGTTCCACGGCTACACCTACTCCGGCCATCCGGTGGCTGCTGCTGCGGGTCTGGCGACCCTCGAGATCTATCGCAACGAGAACCTGCTCAGCCGCGCCGCCGATCTGGCTGGCTACTGGGAGGAGGCGGCCCATTCGCTGAAGGGCTGCAAGCATGTGAAGGATGTGCGCAACTACGGGCTGGTGGCGGGTATCGAGCTGGAATCCATGCCGGATGCACCGGGCAAGCGCGCCTATGAGGTATTTGTCCGCTGTTTCGAGAAGGGGGCATTGATCCGGGTGACCGGCGACATCATCGCCCTGTCGCCGCCCCTCATCATCGAGCGCAGCCAGATCGACGATCTCTTCACCCTGCTGCAGGATGCCCTGCAGGCACAACCTTAACCCATTTGATGGCCCCGCACTGGCGGGGCCTTGCGTTGATTTGCTCAGCGCATTTACTGCATCAGTTATCACGGAGGATACATGACATACAGGGTCAGCAACTTCATCAACGGCCAGCCGCAGGAGAGTCGCAGCGAGCGCCAGGGGGCCATCTTCAATCCCGCCTGCGGCAAGCAGCAGGGGAGTGTCGGGCTTTCCAGCGCCGCCGAGTGTCAGGAGGCGATCGCCATCGCCGAACGCGCCTTTGCCGACTGGTCGCAAACCCCGCCGCTGGTGCGGGCCCGGGTCTTTTTCCGCTTCAAGGAGTTGATGGAGCAGCACAGGGACGAGCTTGCCCAGCTCATCAGTCGCGAACACGGCAAGGTCTTCTCCGATGCGCAGGGTGAGTTGACCCGCGGGCTGGAGGTGGTGGAGTTTGCCTGCGGCATTCCCCATCTGCTCAAGGGGGAGCACTCCCTCAACGTCGGTCGCGGGGTAGACAGCTACTCCATGATGCAGCCGGTGGGGGTTTGCGCCGGTATCACCCCGTTCAACTTCCCGGCCATGGTGCCGCTCTGGATGTTCCCGGTCGCCATCGCCTGCGGCAATACCTTTATTCTCAAACCCTCCGAGAAGGATCCCTCTCTCTCGCTGCGGATGGCCGAGCTGCTCAAGGAGGCCGGTCTGCCTGACGGCGTGCTCAACGTGGTGAACGGTGACAAGGAGGTGGTGGATGTGCTGCTGACCGACCCGCGGGTCGGAGCCGTGTCGTTTGTCGGTTCCACCCCAATCGCCCAGTACATCTATGCCACCGCCTCGGCCCACGGCAAGCGAGTGCAGGCGCTGGGCGGTGCCAAGAACCACATGGTGGTGATGCCGGATGCGGACCTCGATCAGGCTGTCTCTGCCCTGATGGGGGCTGCTTATGGGGCAGCGGGCGAGCGCTGCATGGCCATTTCGGTGGCCGTGGTGGTGGGGGACGAGACCGCCGATGCGCTGGTAGCCAAACTGACGCCGCTGGTGGAACAGCTGCGGGTGGGCCCCGGTCTGGGCCAGAGCCCGGAGAACGAAATGGGGCCGCTCATCAGCAAGGAGCATCTGGCCAAGGTGCGCGGCTACGTGGATCAGGGGGTGACCGAGGGGGCTGTGCTACGGGTCGATGGTCGCACGCTGAGCCACGATGAGGGTTACTTTATCGGAGGCTGCCTGTTTGACGAGGTGACGCCGGAGATGCGCATCTACCGCGAGGAGATCTTCGGCCCTGTGCTTTCCATCGTGCGGGTGCCGGATTACGAGACGGCGCTGCGCCTCATCAACGAGCACGAGTACGGCAACGGCACCGCCATCTTTACCTGCGACGGCGACACCGCGCGGGACTTCACGGCGCGGGTGCAGGTCGGTATGGTAGGGGTGAACGTTCCCATTCCGGTGCCGATGGCGTTTCACAGCTTTGGCGGCTGGAAGCGCTCTATTTTCGGGCCGCTCAACATGCACGGGCCGGACGGGGTTCGCTTCTATACCCGGATGAAGACGGTGACGGCGCGCTGGCCCCAGAGCCTGCGCAGTGGTGCCGAGTTCTCCATGCCGACCATGAAGTGACGTGCTGGCACGTGCTCATGGCCTAACCTCTTGCCCCCGCCGGTCGTTGATTGGCGGGGGCGAACTCTGTAAAGGAACAACAGATGCGATTGGGAATTCTCGATTGTGACCGGCTCGATCCCGATCTGGCGGATCGTTTTGGCCCCGTTTACTCCGAGATGTTTATCAGGGGCTTTGCGGCCCTGGCCCCCGAACTGGAATTTCGGGTCTGGTCGGCTCTCGATGGGGAGCTGCCGGAGGATCTGCATGAGTGCGATGCCTGGCTCATCACCGGCTCGCGCCACGATGCTTACAGCGATATCCCCTGGATTCAGGCACTGCGGGCGTGGATCCGTCAGGCGCACGATGCCGACGTCAAGCTGGCCGGTGTCTGCTTCGGTCATCAGGTGATCGCCCAAGCGCTCGGTGGCGAGGTGGTGAAGTCCACCAAGGGATGGGGGCTGGGAGTGTCGGTGCATCCCATGCTGGCAGATGAGCCCTGGATGGCGCCAGCGCGGGATCAGATCCGCATTCTGGCCAGTCATCAGGATCAGGTGGCGCTGCTGCCCCCCGGAGCAACCCGGCTGGCGGGCAACGATTTTTGTCCCAACTTCATGTTCCTGCAGGGGAACAACATAGTGGCCATTCAGGGACATCCGGAGTTCTCGGTGGAGTATAACCGGGCGCTGATCGAGCGACGCCGCGGCCTGCTACCCGATGAGCGTTATCAGAGCAGCCTCTCCTCGCTGGAGGGGGAGGTGGATTCGGCGACCATGATGCAGTGGCTGTTGCAGTTTCTGGGGATCCTGCCGCTGCGGGCTGGCGCGGCCTGAACCCGGTTTGTCAGCCACCCCTTCGGATGCTAGATTTTGTAGCAAAATGAAGGATCAAGCGCTGAGATGTCGGGATCGGATGGTACACTGGCCGCCCATGTGGCGGCCTGTTTGTCTGGCTTGATTGCCGTCCCGGCCTGAGCCAAAGCTGTCTGAGCCAAACCAGTGTGAGAGTGTGACGCCTTGAAACTACAGCAATTGAAGTATTTGATCGCGATCCGGGACCACAACCTCAATGTGTCCGTGGCTTCCGATGCGCTCTTCACCAGTCAGCCGGGGGTCAGCAAACAGATTGGCCTGCTGGAGAGCGAGCTGGGGGTGCGGATCTTCGAGCGCCGTGGCAAGCATTTGCACCGCATTACGCCGGTGGGGGAGGAGATCATCAAGTGTGCCGAGGCGATGCTCAATATCGAGAGCAAGATTAAGGCGATCTCCCGCGAGTATCTGGATCCGACCGTGGGCACCCTCAATATTCACACCACCCACACCATCGCCCGCTATCTGCTGCCCAAGTCGGTCACCTACTTCACCAAGAAGTATCCCAAGATCTCGTTCCACCTCCATCCGGTGATGTCGGCGAGTAAGGAGCAGATCAGCAAGGGTTACTCCGATTTCTCCATCGTTGCCCACGAGATTGGCTTCGACAAGGAGCTGATCGCGCTGCCCGCCTACCTCTGGACCCTCTCGCTGGTGGTGCCGCAGGATCACCCGCTGGCCAAGGTGAAGAAGCCGACCCTGGAGCAGCTCTGCCACTACCCGATCCTAAGTTACGAGAGCGGCGCCACCGGTCGTCAGGTGCAGGACGAGGTGTTTCAGGCGGCGGGGCTGACCCCGAGTTACTACATGACGGTAATGGATGCTGGAGTGATCAAGCGTTACGTGGAGCTGGGTTTTGGCATCGGCATCATCTCCTCGCTGGTAGCCAACGACACCGACAGCCCCGGGCTGGTCTCCATCAATCTGGAGCATCTGTTCAAGCCCTGCCCGGCGCAGATCTGCTTCAGCAAGAGTATTCTGCTGCAAAACTATATGTATGACTTCATCAGCTCCTTCTCGCCCCACCTCACCAAGGAGGTGATCCAGAGTGTGATGCAGCAGCCGAGTCAGGCGCGCATCGACGAGCTGCTGGCCGGGGTGGAGCTGCCCATCTATTGATCCCGATCGGGTTCCCGATCGCTGCCAGTTGTCTCTTCTGTCAGGCTGGGCTCTACTCGGGGTTCAGCCTGTCTCTTTTGGGCTATATCCATCGTCCGAGGTCTCTATGTCCCGCATTCTGCTGCTTGCCAATCTCAACTGTGATCATGTGCTCTCCCTCTCCGAACCGCTGGTGGCGGGGGCCCGGCTGCAATATGTGGATCAGGGGCGCAGGCTCGGCGGTGGCGCCGCCAATACCGGCATAGGGCTGGTATGGGCAGGTCACGAGGTGACCATTGCCTCCCGCATCGGGCTGGACGAGACCGGCGACTGGCTGCTGGAGCAGGCGGCCGGTTACGGGCTGGATTGCAGCCATGTGGAGCGCTTTGGCGGCGAGACCGGCGAGTTGCTGATCCTGGTGGACTCCACCGGCGAGCGCACCATACTGCGCCGCCCGCGGCGTCCCGACCTGCCCGGCGATCTGCCGCTGGAGGGGATCGACTGCCTCTATGTGAACTATCCCGGCACCGCCATCATCAGCTACATGCGCCAGATGCTCGGCAAGAGCTTCGTGGTGGCCCAGTATCCCAAGGGCGGCCAAGCGCGCCGCCCCTGTCATGTGCTGGTGGCCTCCAGCTCCGATCTCGGCGAGGTGAGCGACCCCTGGCAACATGCCCGCCAGCTGGCGGGGGATCAGCTCGAATGGTTAGTGTTGACCGAAGGCAAGGCGGGCGCAGTGGCCATCCATGGCGAGGAGCAGATCAGGGTCGCCGCCCGGCCGGTTTCAGTGGTTGATACCACGGGGGCAGGGGATGCTTTCGCTGGCGGATTGATCCACGGGCTGGCGCGGGGCATGGCGATCAAGGATGCCTTGCAGTGTGCGGTGGACTGGGGGGCGTTTGCCGTCGCATCCGAGAGTTCCATCCCCTCGGTCGCGCTGAAAAACTGGTTGAAACAACCCCACTGAACCACCTCTTTGACGGTCGATTGAGGGGCGGTTTGCGGGCCATATGGCTGCTGGTCGAAGGGGCTTGGTGAAGGGGACTATTCGGGAGATTTACCCGCCATAAAGCGGGTAAACGCCGAGCTAACCCGGCAAGTTTGCGATCAATCAAAGAAAGTGTCGATTTATGTGCATCTTCATCGACACCCGGTTGTGCTGCTCTTAACCTGTCACTCCGCAACTCAGATTAAGAGACAGGCCCCCCTCTGGCGAACCAATGGGTAAACAGAGGCAAACCGGTTGTCTCCTGCCTCTTAGCTCAATGTTGTCGTCCTGATTCCTGGCTTGTAGTAAGAGGCAAGTGCGACCATGCAACTGACACGATTTACCGACTACGCCCTGCGTACCCTGACCTTCCTGGCGGTTCAGCCGGGGGATCGTCTGTCGACCATTACCGAAGTGGCCGATACCTTCGGCATCTCTCGCAACCACGTGGTCAAAATTGTGCACCAGCTTGGCATCAAGGGGTACATCGAGACGGTACGCGGCAAGCACGGTGGCATCCGCCTCGGTCGCTCTGCAGTCTCTATCAACCTGCGGGATGTGGTGATGGACATGGAGCATGTGCTCTGTCCGGTCGACTGCAAGCGCGAGAACTGCCGTCTCTCCGGTGGTTGCCGCATTCAGGGCATTCTGCGCCGCGCCATGAACGCCTTCCTCGAAGTGCTGGGTGAGTTCACTCTGGCCGATGCGGTGCGCGATCCCAACCGTCTCTGCCACCTGCTGGGTATCGAGCAAGAGACTATTGTGACCATGGCCTGACGGGACGCGGATATCGAACAAGATGTGAAAGGGGCCTGATGGCCCCTTTTGCTTTTGTACGCGGGTGGTTTTTAGCGACTGCCTGGCTGGCGGATCAGGGTGATGGCGCCGTGCAGGCAGGCGAGGCCACAGGCACCGCAGCCATTGCAGGCATCCATATTGACGTTGATGCCGTCGGCTGTGGCCTTGATCGCTTGTTGTGGGCAGGCATCTTCACAGAGCAGGCAGTAGAAGCCCTGCCGAGCCTGACAGCTCTCTTCAATCTGCACCCGGGTCTGCACCTGACGGCCCAGTTGCAGGTCGAGGGCGCCGGTGGGACAGGCTCTGGCGCAGCTGCCACAGTAGCTGCACTGGCCGCAGGCGAGATCGAGTACCGGGGTACCGGCGATGGGACTCCCCTCGTACTCCTCCTGGGTGGCCGGTTTGAGCAGACCACGCGGGCAGGCCTTGAAACACTCGCCACAGCGGGTGCAGAGGGAGAGGTACTGGGACTCCTCGATGGCCCATGGCGGGCGCGCTTCATGGCAAACCACGGCGGGCTTGCGGGAAGCTTGCCAACCTTGTGTCAGCCAACGGAGGAAATAGTGAGTCATGCTCGCCCCTGATACCTATTAGGGGTTAATTTTATCGAAGTTTCGGGAAGCAGGCCAGAGAATAGCGGCCGTCAGGATCGCAAGCGCAGTTGCCCTTGTGTAAGCTAGGCGGGTCTTTTTACGTGGTTGAATGAAAACATATGTGGCTATTTCTCTGGCGTGCGTCCCTGCTCTATGTCTTTCCCCTGCTGATGTGGGCCTACTGCCGCATCAAGGGTATCGAGTTCGCCGAGCTCGATACCGGCGTCAACACCCACAAGTGGGTGGTGCTGGCCGCCTACCTCATCTACGTGGTGCTCTGGATCCTGGTTAACCGCTATCTCGAACTCTTCCTGCGTCAGCGGAGCCGCAAATGATTGACCCCGGACTCTGGGGGATTTTGCTGCCCGCCGCCGCACTGGCTCTCGGGCTTGGCTGGCTGATCGGGCGGCGGGCTGCCACGGCGCAAGCTCAGGAGCTGCTGCTGGCGCAGGAGCGTTATCAGGCGCTGCAGGATCGCTTCGACGAGTTGCAGGATGAGCGGATGCAGGGGCAGCAGAAGCTGGATCAGCAGCAGACCCTGCTTATCAAGCTCACCGCCCGCCTCAAGGATGCGGAAGCGACCCTGCGCAGTGAACGGCTGGCCGCCGCCGAGAAGCTGCAACTGCAACAGGAGGCGGAGCAGCGCCTCAGCCAGCAGTTCGAGAATCTCGCCAACCGGATCTTCGAGCAAAACTCCGGCAACTTCCGCGAATTGAACCAGAATAGCCTCGATCTGCTGCTCACCCCGCTCAAAGAGCAGCTCGAGGGCTTTCGTCGTCAGGTGGGGGAGACCCACGCCCAAGAGACGGCTCAGCGCCACAGCCTCAAGTTCGAGCTGGAGCGCCTTGCCGAGCTCAATGCCCGCATGACCGAAGAGGCGGCGGCGCTGACTCGCGCCCTCAAGGGCGACAGCAAGCAGCAGGGCAACTGGGGGGAAGTGGTGCTGGCACGGATCCTCAGCGAATGCGGCTTGCGCGAGGGTCACGAGTACCACACCCAGGTCAATATCGAAGTGGAGAAGGGCAAGCGCTACCAGCCCGATGTCATCGTCCACCTGCCGCAAGAGAAAGACATCATCATCGACGCCAAGGTGTCGCTGACCGCCTACGAGCGCTGGTACAACGCCGATGACGAGCTGGAGAAGGCGGTGGCGCTGAAAGAGCACGTCGCCTCGGTGCGCAACCATATCCGCGAGCTGGGCCGCAAGGATTACCAGCAGCTGCCCGGAGTGCGCACCCTCGACTATGTGCTGATGTTCGTGGCGGTGGAGCCCGCCTTCCTCACCGCGATGGAGGCCGATCCCTCGCTGGTGCGTTACGGTCTCGACAACAATATCCTGTTGGTGAGCCCCACCAACCTGATGGTGGCGCTGCGCACCATCGAGAACCTGTGGCGTTACGAGCGGCAGAACCAGAATGCCCGCCAGATTGCCGAGCGGGCCGGTCGTCTCTACGAAAAGCTGCGGCTGTTTGTCGAGGAGATGCAGCAGATGGGCGGCAGCCTGCACAAGGCGCAGGAGAGCTACGACAAGGCAATGGGACGGCTGGTCAACGGCCGTGGCAACCTGATTGCCCAGGTCGAGCGTTTCCGCGAGCTGGGGGTGGAGGTGACCAAGAGCCTGCCAGAGCCGCTGGTGGAGCGGGCGCTGGAGCGTGACAAGGAGCAGGAGTAGTTTTTACCTGCACCGTCATCAGCCAAGGCCCAAACCCGGTTTGGGCCTTTTGCTATCTGCCTGCTTGCCCAGTGCTTACCCATCATCTGAAATCAGCAAAGCAAACGGCCCACCGAAGTGGGCCGTTTTTATTTGTAGTGCCGGTGTGGATCAGCGGCTGGCTGCGCGGGCGCTCAGTTCGGCTTTCTCGCTATCGCTCAGGAAGGCCAGGGTCAGGCCGTTCTGCTGGGCGCTGCGGATTTCGCTCGCGGTCATGCCAGCGGCCGGAGCGGCCACCTCATATTCGTGGGGCAGGTCGATGCCCTCTACTGCCGGGTCGTCGGTGTTGAGGCAGGCCAGTACACCGGCAGCCAGGAACTGGCGGATCGGGTGTTCGGTCAGGCTTGCCACCGTGGTGGTCTGGACGTTGGAGGTGAGGCAGGATTCGATGCCAATGCGGTGCTCGGCTAGATAGGCCATCAGGGCCGGATCCTGAATCGCTTTGACGCCGTGACCGATACGCTCGGCACCCAGCTCGCGAATGGCCTGCCACATGCTCTCGGGACCAGCCGCCTCACCGGCGTGTACGGTGACGCGCATGCCTGCATCGCGCACCTTGCGGAAGTGGTCGACAAAGAGTTCCCCCGGGAAGCCCAGCTCGTCACCGGCCAGATCGATGGCGACCAGCTTGTCGCGGTGGGCCAGACAGGCGGCCAGCTCCTGATTGCACTGCTCGGTGCCGAAGGTGCGGCTCATGATGCCGATCAGGTTGGTCTTGATGCCGAAGTCACGGCTGCCCGCGGCCACGCCGTCGATAATGGCTTCCACCACGCCCTGCGGGTGCAGCTTGTGGGCCATGGCCATATAGGCCGGGCTGAAGCGCAGCTCGGCATAGTCGATACCTGCGCGCAGCAGATCTTCCACGTTCTCGTAGGCGACCCGGCGGCAGGCGTCGTAGTCGGCCAGCACGGCCACTCCCCAATCCAGCTTTTTCAGGAAAGCAACCAGACTTGGCTCGTTTTCGACGATCTGTACGTGGGGGCGCAGCGCTTCCAGTTCGAAGGCGGGCAGCTGGATATTGTGTTGGCGACCCAGCTCGAGGATGGTTTGCGGGCGGATGTTGCCGTCCAGATGGCGGTGCAGGTCGGTCAGGGGGAGAGATCTGTCAATCATGGGGGCGCCCTCGTCGAGTCAGGTTTGAAAGCCTGCCATTCTAGGCGGGGCTTTCAAAAAAGATACCCCGTTTATGGTTAAACGGGGTTCTGGCAGGCGGTGATTTGTCAGGGCGTGATGGGAATCGTTTTTCCCCGGGACTCAGGAGAGATCGAGTTCCTTCAGCTTGCGGGTCAGGGTGTTGCGGCCCCAACCGAGCAGGCGCGCCGCCTCCTGCTTGTGGCCGTGGGTGTGTTCCAGCGCCGTCTCCAGCATGATCCGTTCGAACTGGGGCATGGCATCGGCCAGGATGTCTGTCTCTCCCAGCGCCAACTTGCTGGCCACCCACTCTTGCAACTGTTGCTGCCAGCAACCGGGCAACGCCGGTTGGCCCGGTTCGGCGTTGTGGGTGATGGGGGTGAGCAGCTCGGCAGGCAGGTCGCCGACCAGCACTTCTTGCCCCGAGGCCATCACGGTGAGCCAGCGGCAGACGTTCTCCAGCTGGCGCACGTTGCCCGGCCAGGGCAGGCGGCTGATATAGGTCTGGGTGTCAGGGTGCAGGCTCTTGGCCTCGACGTTCAGCTCCTTGGCGGCGCGCAGCAGGAAGTGGCGGGCCAGTTGGGGGATGTCCTCACGGCGCTCCTTGAGGGCGGGGATGTGGATGCGAATGACGTTGAGGCGGTGGAACAGGTCTTCCCGAAACTCGCCATCGGCGACCCGCTTCTCCAGATTTTGGTGGGTGGCGGCGATGATCCGTACATCCACCTGCACCGGCTGGTGGCCGCCTACCCGGTAGAACTGGCCATCGGCCAATACCCGCAGCAGCCGGGTCTGCACATCCAGCGGCATGTCGCCGATCTCGTCGAGAAACAGGGTGCCGCCGTCGGCCTGTTCGAAGCGGCCATGGCGGATGTTGTTGGCGCCGGTGAAAGCCCCCTTCTCGTGACCGAACAGCTCGGATTCGATGAGATCTTTGGGGATGGCTGCCATGTTGAGGGCGATGAAGTTCTTGTGGGCGCGCGGGCTGTGCTTGTGCAGCGCATGGGCGACCAGCTCCTTGCCGGTACCGCTCTGACCGTTGATCAGCACCGAGATGCTGGAGCGTGACAGGCGACCGATGGCGCGGAACACCTCCTGCATCGCCGGTGCTTCACCGATGATCTCGGGAGTGGCGGTGGTCTCTTGCTGACGAGACTTGCGCTTGGTGCGCTGCTCCTTGAGGTAATTCTCGGCGCGGCGCACCAGGGTAACCGCTTCGTCGATGTCGAACGGTTTGGGCAGGTACTCGAAGGCGCCGCGCTGGTAGGCGTTGACCGCGCTGTCGAGATCCGAGTGGGCGGTCATGATGATGATGGGCAGATCGGCCTGACGGCGATGGATCTGCTCCAGCAGGCTCAGGCCGTCGATGCCGGGCATCCGGATATCGGAGAGGATGACATCGGGCGAGCGCAGCTCAAGGGCGTGCAGCAGGGCTTCGCCATCGGCAAAGCTCTCGCAGTTGAAGCCTTCGCTGCCGAGAGTGCGCTCCAGCACCCAGCGGATAGAACTGTCGTCATCGACGATCCACACTTTGGCGGTCATGGGGTTCCCTTACTTGCGAAGCGGTAGAAAAATGGTGAATTCGGTGTGACCCGGCCAGCTGATGCAGTCAATTCGCCCCTTGTGCTGGTCGATCAGGTTCTGGGCGATGGAGAGGCCGAGCCCGGTTCCCCCCTCCTTGCCGGTGATCATCGGGTAGAACAGGGTGTCGCGAATGGCGTCCGGAATACCGGGGCCGTTGTCGATGATCTTGATCTCCGCCGCCAGCCGGTAACGCTGGCCGTGGATGGTGATCTGGAACGCGGTGCGGGTCTTGATACGGATAAGCCCGGTCTGCTCCCCCAGTGCTTCGGCGGCGTTGCGCACTATGTTGAGAAACGCCTGCTGCAGCTGATCCGGCTCCATCTCGAATTCGGGGATGCTGGGATCGTAATCCCGTTCGATGCGAACAGAGGGAGGGAGTTCGAGCTCCACCAGTCGGCGTACCTGCTCCAGCACCGAATGGACATTGTGCATCTGGTGACGGCCGGGGCGCTGGGGGCCGAGCAGCCGATCGACCAGTACCCGCAGCCGATCGGCCTGTTCGATGATGATGCCGGTATATTCGCGCAGCGCCGGATCCGGCAGCTCTTTTTGCAGCAGCTGGGCTGCGCCGCGCAGGCCGCCGAGGGGATTCTTGATTTCGTGGGCCAGCCCGCGCACCAGCTCCTTGGCCGCCAGCTGCTGGGCATGTTGCTGCTGCTCCTGGCTGATCTTCTTCTGCTGGTCGATCTTGCGCAGCTCCACCACCAGCAGACGCTGTTCGTGGTCGGCCATCGGGGTGGCGCTCAGCTCCACCAGTCGCGGTTCTCCCTCTACCACCAGAGTCACTTCGCTATCGGTAAAGCCTTGCCCTGACGCGAGGCACTGCTTGAGCCGCTGCAAATCGAGGGAGATATGTTCCAGCAGATGGGGCAGTTCGATGCCGATCAGCCTGCGTTCACTGAGGGAGAGCAGCTGTTCAGCCGCCGGGTTGACGAACTGGATGCAGAGCCGCTCATCCATCAGGATCACGGCGGTCAGCAAATTATCCAAGAGTGTTTTGGCGTTGTCCGAGCGGGTTGGCACAGGTTTCTCCCTAAAACGGTGCTACACACCTGTTATGCACCGATATGGTGCATAGAGTTTACCCGCATCGGTGCGCTATATCACCCCTAGTCGGCTTTGGGGGTGGGTTTGGGAGCCGGCGTCACGCTCGCTCTATGCAGGTAAAAGGTGACTGCACTGGATTTAGCAAGGATCGTACCGTCTTTAGCGAGCAGCTCGAGCTGAGCCTCGTGGGCGCCGCGATCGACGTTTTCGACGCGGACAGAGAGGCTGTTGCTGACGATGGGGGCGGCTTTGCCATCCAGGGTCAGGCGCACATCATACTGGGTCGGAGGTTTGGGGCTGATGGTGCCCTGAAAGACGATGTTGCCTGTGTTGTCGCGCAGGGTGCTGCCCTGTTCCGGGGAGAGCAGTTCGATGGTCAGCTTGGCCGCCTCTTTCTCTTTCTTGGCATCGGCGCCGGTCAGGCTGTTGAAGTTATCCACCTGCACCGATCTGGGCGCGCTGCTGCCCAGCAGCGGGGCGACCCGCAGATCGACCTCTTTGGCGTTTTTGCCGGGTGGTGGCGCATCCGAGTAGTGGGTGATGCCATTGCCATCGACCCAGGAGTAGACCTTGGCCGCATCCGTACCGAACGAGGTCAGCAACAGGAGGCTGAGCACCCCTATGCCATGCTTGTTGTTCATCCATCTCTCCTTGACGGTATTTTGCTTAATCCTATCAGAGAAAAAACCCGCCAGATGGCGGGTTTTGTCACGATTAAGCAAGCTGACCTGATTTAAACGGCCAGTCTGCTGAGACTTAGACGGAGTAGTACAGTTCGAACTCCAGCGGGTGCGGGGTCATGCGCACACGGTCAACATCCTGCTGTTTCAGTTCCAGATAGGAGTTGATGAAGTCATCGCTGAACACGCCGCCACGGGTCAGGAACTCGCGGTCAGCATCCAGAGCGGCCAGGGCTTCGTCCAGAGAACCGGCAACGGTCGGCACTTCTGCGGCTTCTTCCGGCGGCAGGTCGTACAAGTTCTTGTCCATGGCATCGCCCGGATGGATCTTGTTGATGATACCGTCCAGACCGGCCATCAGCTGGGCTGCGAAGGCCAGGTACGGGTTGGCAGCCGGATCCGGGAAGCGCACTTCGATACGACGGGCTTTCGGGCTCGGTACCACCGGGATACGGATGGAGGCAGAGCGGTTGCGGGCAGAGTAAGCCAGCATGACCGGTGCTTCATAACCCGGAACCAGACGCTTGTAGGAGTTGGTGGTCGGGTTGGCGAAGGCGTTGATGGCCTTGGCGTGCTTGATGATACCGCCGATGTAGTGCAGAGCCATCTCGGACAGACCGCCGTACAGGTCACCAGCGAACAGGTTGACGCCGTTCTTGGCCAGGGACTGGTGGCAGTGCATGCCGGAGCCGTTGTCACCGAACATGGGTTTCGGCATGAAGGTCACGGTCTTATTGTAGGCGTGGGCCACGTTGTGGATCACGTACTTCAGTACCTGCACTTCGTCAGCTTTCAGCGTAAGAGTGTTGAAGCGGGTAGCGATTTCGTTCTGACCGGCAGTAGCCACTTCGTGGTGGTGAGCTTCAACGACCTGGCCCATCTCTTCCAGCACCAGACACATGGCGGCGCGGATATCCTGGGAGGAGTCGACCGGTGCAACCGGGAAGTAACCGCCTTTCACGAACGGACGGTGACCCTTGTTGCCATGCTCATAGGCAGTGCCGGAGTTCCATGCGGCTTCTTCAGATTCGATTTTCACGAAGCTGTGGCCCATGGTGTTGGAGAAAGTAATGTTGTCGAACATGAAGAATTCCGGCTCCGGCCCGAACAGCACGGTGTCAGCAATGCCGCTGGACTTCAGGAAATCTTCTGCACGTTTGGCGATGGAGCGCGGATCGCGGTCATAGCCCTGCATGGTGGCAGGCTCCAGCACGTCACAAACGATGTTCAGGGTGGTCTCTTCGGTGAACGGGTCCAGCTTGGCGGAGGCTGCGTCCGGCATCAGTACCATGTCGGATTCGTTGATGCCCTTCCAGCCGCCGATGGAGGAACCATCGAACATCTTGCCGTCTTCGAAGAAATCTTCATCAACCTGGTGAGCAGGGATGGATACATGCTGCTCTTTACCCTTGGTGTCGGTAAAGCGCAGATCAACAAACTTGACTTCGTGTTCCTGGATCAGGGCCAAAACGTTCTGGGCTGACATGCTAAGTAACCTCCGGTGTTAAAACTCTCTGGGTGAATGCGTCGTCGTATTCACATAAGCCAGTATCGTGCCAAGTTTGTGACAGCTTGATTTCAGGGCAATCTCGCTGAAGAGGCTCCCCAAAACCAGGCGATCTCGACTCGCGTTGCATCAATTTAGTGCGATGGTGGATCGTTTTGGTGCACTGTAATGGTGCGCGAAATACGGTCACCGCCCATCTAAGCAGGGTTTGTCAGAGAGGTCTATGATCCAGATCTGTTGTTATGCGCGAATGTACTGCAATTCTGCTAGGCAGATCACAAAGGCAAGAGTACAATTAGCGCCCAATTTTACCCGGTGATTGAGGCGAGAATGTTAGAGAATTTACGCAATATTGCGATTATTGCGCACGTTGACCACGGCAAAACGACTCTGGTTGATAAGCTGCTGCAGCAGTCCGGCACCCTGGACCGCTCCACGGAAGGCCAGGAACGGATCATGGACTCCAATGATCTGGAACGGGAACGTGGCATCACCATTCTCGCCAAGAACACTGCGATCCGCTGGAATGACTACCGCATCAACATCGTTGATACCCCGGGTCACGCCGACTTCGGTGGTGAAGTAGAGCGCGTACTGTCCATGGTTGACTCCGTGCTGCTGCTGGTTGACGCCGTAGACGGCCCGATGCCGCAAACCCGTTTCGTGACCCAGAAAGCGTTCGCTCAGGGTCTGAAGCCGATCGTGGTCATCAACAAGGTTGACCGTCCGGGTGCTCGTCCTGACTGGGTAATGGATCAGGTATTCGACCTGTTCGACAACCTGGGCGCGACTGACGAACAGCTGGATTTCAAAGTTGTTTACGCCTCTGCACTGAACGGTTGGGCCACCATGGATCAGGACGTCGAGTCCGAGAACATGGAGCCGCTGTTCCAGGCTATCGTTGACAACGTTGAAGCGCCGAAGGCTGATGCCGAAGGTGGTTTCCAGATGCAGATCTCCCAGCTGGACTACAACTCCTACGTGGGCGTTATCGGTATCGGCCGTATCACTCGTGGTCGCGTCAAGACCAACCAGCAAGTCACCATCGTTGGTGCTGACGGCAAGACCCGTAACGGTAAAGTCGGTCAGGTGCTGGGTTACCTGGGTCTGTCCCGTACTGAAGTTACCGACGCGCAAGCGGGTGACATCATCGCTATCACCGGTCTGGGCGAGCTGAAAATCTCCGACACCATCTGTGACAACGGTGCCGTTGAAGCCCTGCCGCCGCTCTCCGTTGACGAGCCGACCGTGAACATGACCTTCCAGGTCAACACCTCACCGTTCGCCGGTAAAGAGGGCAAGTTCGTGACCTCCCGTAACATTCTGGAGCGTCTGAACCAGGAGCTGGTCCACAACGTGGCCCTGCGCGTGGAAGAGACTGATGATCCGGACAAGTTCCGTGTATCCGGTCGTGGTGAACTGCACCTATCCATCCTGATCGAAAACATGCGTCGCGAAGGTTACGAACTGGCTGTGTCCCGTCCGGAAGTAATCCTGCGTACCGTTGATGGCGTTCTGCAAGAACCGTTCGAAACCGTAACTGTGGACGTTGAAGAAGCGCACCAGGGTTCCGTGATGGAGCAACTGGGTCTGCGTAAGGGCGAAATGACCAACATGACTCCGGATGGCAAGGGTCGTGTCCGTCTGGACTTCATGATCCCGAGCCGTGGCCTGATCGGTTTCCAGACCGAGTTCATGACCATGACCTCAGGTACCGGTCTGCTGTACCACACCTTCGACCACTACGGTCCGCACAAGGGTGGCAGCATCGGCGAGCGTCAGAATGGCGTGCTGATCTCCAACGCTACCGGTAAAGCACTGACTTACGCCCTGTTCGGTCTGCAAGACCGTGGTCGTCTGTTCATCGGTCACGCGACCGAAGTGTACGAAGGCCAGGTGATCGGTATCCACTCCCGTTCCAACGACCTGACTGTTAACTGCCTGAAAGGCAAACAGCTGACCAACATGCGTGCCTCCGGTACCGACGAAGCTCAAGTGCTGACTCCGCCGATCCGCATGACTCTGGAACAGGCTCTCGAGTTCATCGATAACGACGAACTGGTAGAAGTGACTCCGAAGAACATCCGTATCCGCAAGAAATTGCTGACCGAGCTGGATCGTAAGCGCTCTGGCCGTGGTTAATGCCATGTGCTGAGTATCGGCAGCCCTCGCGGCCGCTGACGGTTCACTGATAAACGGACCCAAACCTCTGGTTTGGGTCCGTTTTTTTATGCTTGTGATCCGCTCTGGCCATCCTGATGAGCTCGTTCAGGCCATTAGCAATGGATGATGAGTGGTCTGATAAGCGGCGAACGAAAGTCGTTGGGATGGGTGAGATAAAAAAGCCGCAGCGGATGAACGCTGCGGCTTTTTGCTGGCTTGCAGTAAGGGGTTACTGGCGCCAGAAGGAGGGGAAGAAGAGCACGGCGACCGTCAGGATCTCCAGTCGTCCCAGCAGCATGCCGAATGACAAAAGCCATTTGGCCGATTCCGGCAGGCTGGCAAAGTTGGTGCTGGGACCGACCACCGGGCCCATGCCCGGGCCGACGTTGGCGACAGCGGTGATGGAGCTGGAGATAGCCGTCAGGGGGTCAAGCCCGATGGCGCCCAACAGTGCGGCTATCACCAGAATGATGGCGAAGTAGGCCAGCACGAATGAGATCATCGAGCGGATGATGGCGTCATTGACTGTCCGGCCGTTGTACTTCTGCGGGAACACGGCGGAGGGGTGCATCAGCTGGCGCATCTGCTTTCTGAACAGGGCAAACGCCACCTGCACCCGGAAGATCTTCAGACCACCCGCAGTGGAGCCAGAGCAGGCTCCCAGCGCCAGCAGCACGATGAAGACGATGCTGGCGAGCGGCCCCCAGGTGCCAAAGTCACCAAGGCCGTAGCCGGTGGTGGTGAGCACCGAGACGATGTTGAAGCAGCTGATACGCAGGGCATCCCAGAAGCTGAACAGATCTCTCTCCCACAGATAGAAGGTCATTATGACGGTGACCCAGACCACCAGCCAGAAGAAGCCGCGCACCTGGGCATCCTTGAACAGGCTGTTGTCCCTGTGGTTGAGGCTCTGCACATAGAGCAGGAAGGGCAGGCCGCCGAGGAACATGAACAGGGTGCCAATCCAGTGTGCCGAGTTGGAGAAGTGGGACATGGATTGATCGGAGGTGGAGTAGCCGCCGGTACTGAGAGTGGTCATGGCGTGGTTGATCGCCTCGAACATGTTCATGCCGCTGGCCCAGTAGGCCATGAAGCAGAGCATGGAGAGCACCAGATAGACCACGACGATGTTGTTGGCGACCGTCTTGGCACGCGGGGCGCTTTTGTCCGACCAGTCCGAGCTCTCGGTCTGGAACAGCTTCATACCGCCGACGTTGAGGTAGGGCAGCACGGCTACCGCCATCACGATAAAGCCGACTCCGCCCAGCCACTGCAGGATGGAGCGCCACAACAGGATGCTGTGAGCCATGTTGTCGAGGCCGGAGAGCACGGTAGAGCCCGTGGTGGTCACCCCCGACATGGTCTCGAAGTAGGCGTCGGTGAAGTTGATGTGGGTGATGAAAACAAAAGGCAGGGCGCCGAAGGCGCAGGCTACCACCCAGACCGAGGTGGTGAGCAGGAACATCTCCCGCACCCCCAGATGAAACTCCGCCTTGCGACCATAGTGGAGGCAGAGCAGGGCGGCGCCGTGGGTGATCAGCACGGACTTGAGAAACTCGACAAATCCCTCTGACCCGGTGAGCAGTGCCAGCAAGGTGGGCAGCCACATGAAGAGCGCCAGCTTGGAGAGCACCAGCCCGAGGGTGAAGATAATGGGACGCAGCTTGATCATGTTCGATAACCTGGTCGTTGATTAACAAAAGACCCGGACCATCCCCTTGGGGGAGCTGAGCCGGGTCTGGTTTGACAGCCTGTGCGCATGAAGACGTTACAGGAAGAAGGGGCTTGGCTGGAATAGCCGCTCCACTTCCGGGATGTACTTCTTGTCCACCAGGAACATGACCACGTGGTCATCCTGCTGGATTTTGGTGCGATCGTGGGCGATCAGTACCTCATCCCCGCGCACCACGGCACCGATGGTGGTGCCCGGCGGCAGCTTGAGCTCGCCCACCGTCTTGCCGACCACCTTGGAGGTGTTCTCATCGCCGTGGGCAATCGCCTCGATCGCCTCGGCCGCGCCGCGGCGCAGGCTGTAGACGTTGGCGATATCGGCCCGACGCACGTGTGTCAGCAGGGCCGAGATGGTGGCCTGCTGGGGCGAGATGGCGATATCGATGGAGCCACCCTGCACCAGATCGACGTAGGCGCCGCGCTGGATCAGCACCATGGTCTTCTTGGCGCCCATCTTCTTGGCGAGCAGCGCCGACATGATGTTGGCCTCATCCTCGTTGGTCACGGCGATGAAGACGTCGATCTGGTCGATGTGCTCCTCGGCCAGCAGCTCCTGATCCGCCGCATCGCCGCAGAAGACGATGGTGTTCTCCAGCAGTTCGGAGAGCTGCTCCGCCCGCTTCTGATTGCGCTCGATGAGCTTGACGCTGTAGCGCTTCTCCAGCTGGCGGGCAAGGCCCGCGCCGATGTTGCCGCCACCGACGATCATGATGCGTCGGTAGGGGCTCTCGAGGCGCTGAAGTTCAGACATCACGGCACGGATATGGCCCGCGGCGGCGACGAAGAAGACCTCGTCATCCGCTTCGATGATGGTGGTGCCTTGCGGACGGATCGGGCGGCCCTGACGGAAGATGGCCGCTACCCGAGTTTCGATGTTGGGCATGTGCTCACGCAGGGTGGAGAGGGCGTTGCCCACCAGCGGGCCACCGTAGTAGGCCTTGACCGCCACCAGACCAACGCGGCCACCTGCAAAATCAACCACTTGCAGGGCGCCCGGGTATTCGATCAGGCGACGCACATAGTCGGTCACCAGCTGCTCCGGCGCGATCAGGTGATCCACCGGCACCGATTCCGGCAGGAACAGGCGATCCCGCTCGGTCAGATAGGCGGGCGAACGGATCCGCGCCACCTTGTTCGGGGTGTTGAACAGGGAGTAGGCGACCTGACAGGCGATCATGTTGGTCTCGTCACTGTTGGTGACGGCGACCAGCATGTCGGCATCCTGAGCCCCCGCTTCGCGCAGCACCTTGGGGTGAGCGCCATGGCCGTTGACCACCCGCAGGTCAAACTTGTCCTGCAGTTCGCGCAGGCGCTCGCTGTCGGTATCGACGATGGTGATGTCGTTGTTCTCTCCGGCCAGGTTCTCGGCCAGAGTGCCGCCGACCTGGCCGGCTCCCAAAATGATGATTTTCATAGGGAACGTCTACTCACGTTGATGCTGTAAAGGGGGGCGCCAGAATGGATCTGGCAGCTCTCCCGAATGAGGTTTGTCATGCCCGGCTCAGAGCTTGACCAGTTTGGCGTAGTAGAAGCCATCCATCTCGGCTTCACCTGGCAGGAACTGGCGACCAGGGCAATCCGGAGTGTCCTGTTCGTGCAACGGTACCAATTTGGCATCTTTGGTCGCGGCAAGGAAGGCGCGGATCTGGTCGCGGTTCTCTTCCGGCAGGACGGAGCAGGTAGCGTAGAGCAGGGTGCCGCCGCTCTTCAGCTTGCCCCAGAGGGCGTTCAGAATACGGCGCTGCAGCTCGGCCAGCTCGCGGATGTCCTGATCACGGCGCAACCACTTGATGTCTGGGTGGCGGCGGATGACGCCAGTGGCGGAGCAGGGGGCATCCAGCAGGATGCGGTCGAACTGGCCCTCCGGCCACCACTGTTCCGGCGCCGCGGCATCGCCATGGATCACTTTGGCGGTCAGGCCGATGCGATCCAGGTTCTCCTGCACCCGCTTGAGGCGGTTCTCGTCGGCATCAACGGCGACCACTCCGGCCAGCTTGGGCTGACGCTCCAGCAGGTGGGCGGTCTTGCCGCCGGGGGCGGCGCAGGCATCCAGCACCCACTCGCCCGGTTGCGGGTCGAGCAGTGCCGCGGCCTGTTGTGCTGCACCATCCTGTACCGAGCAGTCACCGACCTCGAAGCCGGGCAGCTTGGTCACATCGCAGGGACGCTCCAGCAGGATGCAATCCTCGCCCTCTTCACCGGCCACGGCATTGATGCCGGCTTCGGCCATGCGAGCCAGCATGGTATCGCGGCTCTGGCGCTGGCTATTGTTGCGGATCCACATGGGGGGACGCTGGTTGTTCGCCTCCATGATGAATTCCCACTCATCGTGATAGGCCTGACGCAGGCGCTTGGTGAGCCACTCCGGATGACCGAGGCGAATGCTGGGAACACGGTCGATGCGCAGCAGAATGACTTCGGCGCTGCGCTGGAAGTTGCGCAGCACGCCGTTGATGAGGCCACGCAGGGAGGTGCCCTTGAGCAGTTTGACGGCGTTGACGGTCTCGGCCACCGCGGCGTGAGCCGGAATGCGGGTGTAGATGAGCTGATAGAGACCGACCAGGATCAGGTAGTGGAAAATGCGGCTCTTGTTCTTGAGTGGCTTGTCCATCATCTCGTTGACTGCCGCATCGAGGCGGGGCAGCCAGCGCAGGGTGCCGTAGCAGAGTTCTTGCAGGAGAGCGCGATCGCGAGGTGCAACCTTCTCCTGGGCAGCAGGCAGAACAGCGGAGAGGGATTGACCCTGATCCAGCACCTGTTGAATAACGAGAGCGGCCTGTGCACGTGTTTTCATAGAGTTACCTTAGATGCGCAAGTCGGGGCCTGGGCCCCGCTTGTGTCAATTCAATCCAGTTCAATTCAATTGCGTGCCGGGTTCAAACCAGTCGCGGCGAGAGTTGAGCAGATCCGAAACGGACATCGCTTTCTTGCCGGGCGGTTGCAGGGTCAGCAGGCGCAGTACCCCTTTGCCGGTGGCGATATCGATCCCCTGCTTGTCGGCCTTGAGCAGGGTGCCGGCGGGTTGGCCGTGGTCGCTATCCACCACTGCGGCTTGCCACACCTTGACGGTCTGGTCAGCCACTTCAAACCAGCTGATGGGCCAGGGGTTGAACGAGCGGATGCAGCGTTCGATGGCAACAGCCTCCATCGACCAGTCGATACGGGCCTCTTCCTTGGAGAGCTTCTCGGCGTAGTTTGCCTGCGCATCATCTTGTGCCTCGGCAGCGGTTTCACCGGCGGCCATGGCATTGATGGTGTCGACCAGCGCCTGTGGACCCAGCTCGGCCAGCTTGTCATAGAGGCTGGCGGAGGTCTCATCGGCGGCGATGGGGCAGCTAACCTTGCGGATCATGGCGCCGGTATCCAGTCCCACATCCATCTGCATGATGGTGACGCCGGTTTCGGCATCGCCCGCCCAGATAGAGCGCTGGATCGGTGCGGCACCGCGCCAGCGGGGCAGCAGGGAGCCATGGACGTTGATGCAGCCCAGCCGCGGGGTATCGAGTACCACCTTGGGCAGGATCAGGCCATAGGCCACCACCACCATCAGGTCGGCACCCAGTGCAGCAAGCTCGGCCTGCGCCTCTTCCTTGCGCAGAGAGGCAGGTTGGTAAACCGGCAGGTTGTGGGCCAGTGCCAGCTCTTTGACCGGGCTGGCGGTGAGCTTCTGGCCACGGCCAGCAGGCTTGTCAGGCTGGGTATAAACGGCAACGACCTCGTGGTCGGAAGACAACAACGCCGCCAGGTGACGGGCGGCGAAGTCGGGAGTACCGGCAAAAATCAGTTTCAGCTTATTCAATGGGGCAGATCCTCAGAGGACTTTGCGATCTTCACGGGCCATCTTTTCCAGCTTCTGGCGAATGCGCTGGCGCTTGAGCGGGGACAAGTAATCCACAAACAGCTTGCCGACCAGATGATCCATCTCATGCTGGATGCAGATGGCGAGCAGATCGTCGGCTTCCAGCTCGAACGGCTTGCCGTTGCGATCCAGGGCGCGGATTTTGATCTGTTCGGCGCGAGGCACCAGAGCACGGCTGCCGGGCACGGAGAGGCAACCCTCTTCAATGCCGGTGCTGCCGCACTGCTCGATGACCTCCGGATTGATCAATACCAGAGGATCTTCACGGTTTTCAGAGACATCGATCACTATGATGCGCTGGTGAATGTCGACCTGAGTCGCGGCTAGGCCAATGCCTTCCTCCGCGTACATGGTTTCGAACATATCATCTACAATCTGTTGTAACTCGGGTGTAAAGGTCTCGACAGGGGCTGCAACGGTGCGCAGGCGCTCATCGGGAAAACGCAATACATCTAGAATGGCCATAGTTTTTTCTTTAGTTTCGTATAAATGCAGTCAATATTGGCGTAATTCTAGTCATTTACGCCGACAAAAAACAGCAACACTTTGCGTACAGAAGTAACAGGGAGTGTTATGTATCTGAAGCAAACCATCCTCGCCTGCCTGCTGGTGACCGTGAGTCAGGCAGCATTGGCCGATCAGCTCAGGCTGAAAGCGGGTTACCCCGAAAGTTATGTAGTGCAAAAAGGCGACACCCTGTGGGATATCTCCGGCAAGTATCTTTCCGAACCCTGGCTCTGGCCCCGTCTCTGGAACATCAATCCGCAGATTGCCAATCCTCACTGGATCTACCCCGGTGATGTACTGCATCTGAGCTGGGTCAATGGTGAACCCCGGCTCGGCAAGGCGATGCAGGGTGGCAAGCAAGTTATCCGTCTCGGCCCGAAAACCCGTTACGAGAACAAAGCCAACCCCATTCCGACCCTGCCTATCAGCGAGATCGGCCCCTTCCTGCAAACCGACCATATTCTGGCTGACAGCCAGCAGCAGAAAACCTTGCCCTATCTGCTGGGGTCGGATCAGAAACATATCGGCATGCTGGAGGGGGACACCCTCTATGTGCAGGGCTCCCTGACACCGGGGCAGGTCTATGGCATTTATCACCCCGGAGTGGTCTACAAG
Organism: Aeromonas sp. S11(2024); assembly: GCF_041402345.1. Lineage (NCBI taxonomy): Bacteria > Pseudomonadati > Pseudomonadota > Gammaproteobacteria > Aeromonadales > Aeromonadaceae > Aeromonas > Aeromonas sp. S11(2024). Next base: position 76,168 of record NZ_JBGLRC010000007.1, read on the forward strand.
GATCGCGAAACCGGTGAACTGCTGGGCCAGGAGGCGATCTTTGCCGGTGTGGTGCGGGCCGTGGCGCGTCTTGATGGCGATCGGACCGAGGTGATGCTGACTCATAACCAGCGCGAAGTGCTGCAGGGCGACAAGGTGATGCCGCTGCCCGTTCAGGAAAACATGCCCGCCGTCTTCACACCGAAAGCGGCACCTGCCATCACGCCGGGCTATATCATCGATTTGCCGAACAAGACCCGGGGCGGTGGCAAGTTTGATGTGGTGCTGATCAACCGGGGTGGCCGCGATCAACTGGTCGCCGGGGATGTACTGGATGTCAGACGGCCCGGTGCTGCTCTGGTGACCAAGAATGGCGATGTGCAGTACAAGGAGCTCTCGTCGGTTTTTAACCGGGTGTTTTACAGCAGCAACAAGAAGGCACCACTGCCCTCTGAAGCGATTGCCCGTGTCATGTTGTTCAAGGTGTATGACAAGGTGAGTTATGGTCTCATCATGCAGAGTAACGACATGGTGAGTGCGGGTTATCAGGTCACTCACTTCTGACGTGAATTATCCCGACGCGCGTCTGGCGCTCTGGCTAACTCTCGATACGGTCACCGGTATTGGTCCGGTGACCGCTGCACGTCTGCTGGAACGGGCCGGGGGAAGTACTGATACCCTGTTCCAGAGCGATGAAGCGCAGCTGCATGGTATGGGGTTGTCGTCAGAGCAGATCAAACAACTGCGCTGGCCCTCGCCTGTGGTTGAGCAGAGCCTGGCTTGGGCCGCTTTGCCTGACAATCACCTTATTCCGCAAGATCACCCGATTTATCCACCCTTGTTGCGGGAAATTCCTGCGGCACCCCTGTTGCTCTACTGTCGTGGCGATCTTGCTGCGCTGTCGCTACCCCAGCTGGCAATGGTGGGGACACGCCATCCTACCTATGCAGGCAAAGATAATGCCTCCCGCCTTTGTAGCGAGCTGGTTGGATGCGGGTTAGCGATCACCTCGGGCCTTGCGCTTGGTATCGATGGTGTTTGCCATCAGCAAGCGCTGGCTGGTGGCGGTATCACCCTTGCCGTATTGGGTTCCGGGCTGGATTGCCTCTACCCCAAACGCCATCAGGGGCTGGCAGGCCAGATTCTGGAGAGCGGTGGTTTGCTTATCTCCGAGCTGGCGCCGGATAAAGGACCGCTGGCTGAACATTTTCCTCGTCGCAACCGTATTATCAGTGGTCTGTCGCTGGGAACTCTGGTGGTGGAGGCGACCGAGCAGAGCGGTTCGCTGATCACCGCCCGTTATGCGCTTGAACAGGGGCGCGAAGTGTTTGCAGTGCCCGGCGCCCCGCAAAACGCCCAGGCGATAGGGTGCAACAGATTAATTCAGCAGGGGGCCAAACTTGTGCTGAGTGCGGCCGATATAGTGGAAGAGCTGCCAGAGTGGGTCGCACGGCCACATTCCTCGGTCATACCATCTGAGCAACCGCATAATAGCGAATTGCCTTATGCCGATTTGTTGGATAACGTAGATTATGAGACCACGAGCGTGGATACCGTTGCCGAGCGGGCCCAGCTTCCTGTCGAAGTGGTATTGGGCAGGTTGGTAGAGCTGGAGCTGGCCGGTGCAGTGATGGCGGTAGCCGGTGGATACGTCAGAGCGAGGAGGGCGAATCATGTTTGATGTATTGATGTACCTTTTCGAGACCTACATCCACAGCGATGCAGATGTGATGGTCGAGCAGGATGAGCTCACCGACGAGTTGAGCCGGGCCGGTTTCGATAAAGAAGAGATCGACAAGGCGCTCGACTGGCTGGAGCGGCTGGCCAATCTGCACGATAGCGAGCGGGAGGTCTATGTTACCGCCAGCGCGCAAGGCTCGATGCGTATCTATGCTCCGCAAGAGCTGGCACGCCTCAGCACCGAGTGCCGCGGCTTCCTGCTCTTTCTGGAACAGGCCCAGGTGCTGAATGCCGAAACCCGCGAGATCTGTATCGAGCGCCTGCTCGAGCTGGACAAGCCGGATATCGAGCTGGATGACCTGAAGTGGGTCGTCATGATGGTGCTGTTCAACGTACCGGGCAGTGAAAATGCCTACCAGCAGATGGAAGAGCTGGTGTTTGATGAGTCAGACGGCGTCATTCACTGACAGTCCGGTGCCGCGCTGGTAGAATTCAGGCCATCTGGATTTCAAGGCGCGGCCCATGTCAAAAATCGATCATCACCTCTTTTCAGCCCACGAACATGCCTTCGAGCGCGAGCCGTGCCCGCAGTGCGGGGCCGAGCTGGTGATCCGCCAGGGCAAACATGGCCCCTTTCTCGGCTGTTCTGCCTATCCTGCCTGTGATTACATACGCTCCCTGACGCCATCCGGCCGCGACATCGAAAAGGTGCTCGAAGGCTCTGCTTGTCCCGATTGCGGAGAGCCGCTGGCGATCAAGAAGGGGCGTTACGGCTTGTTTGTCGGCTGCACCCAGTATCCGGCCTGCCAACACATTGAGTCCCTGCAGGAGAGCGATGATACCCAGATCCTCTGCCCCGAGTGCGGCAAAGGTCATCTGGTGAGCCGCACCTCCCGCTACGGCAAGCAGTTTTACTCCTGTGATGGCTATCCCCATTGCAAATATGTGGTGAACGACAAGCCGATCCCCATGCCTTGTCCCGCGTGTGGCTGGGGCATCATGGTGGAAAAAAAAGTGAGGGGAACGCTGCGTTGGGTCTGTCCGCAAAAGAAATGCGGCCACCAAAGTGAGCAGGTATAATCCCGCCGCCGCAACCGGATTGAAACGTTTTCGGTGAGCTTCACCCCCCCACTTGGAGTAAGGAAATTCCCACCATGAATAAACCCTTTGTTGCCGTATTGATGGGCTCTGATTCTGATTTCCCCGTGATGCAGACTACCCTCGAGGTGCTCAAGTCATTTGATATCGCAGTGGAAGTCAAAGTCACCTCCGCGCACCGCACGCCGGCTGCGACCCATCAGTATGTGACCGATGCCGAGGCCCGTGGCTGCAAGGTCTTTATCTGTGCTGCCGGTCTGGCGGCGCATCTGGCGGGTGCCGTAGCCGGCATCACGACTCGTCCCGTGATCGGGGTGCCCATCGATGGTGGCCCGCTCAAGGGGCTGGATGCGCTGCTCTCCACCGTGCAGATGCCGGGTGGTGTACCGGTAGCGACCGTGGCGATCGGCAAAGCCGGTGCCAAGAACGCAGGTTATCTGGCAGCCCAGATGCTGGCAGTAGCCGATGATGAACTGGCGGCCAAGGTTCGGGCCGAACGCCAGAAGAATGCCGAAGAGGTGATGGCCAAGGATGCCGCCCTGCAGGCTCAACTCAAGTAAGTGAACGGGTGGCGCTCCGGATGTGTCGTATTTTTCCTGTGCTACAGCAAAACGTCATTTTGCCATGGTCGCCGCCATACGGATTCAACTTGCTACTAAGTGACGAGGCGGCAGCTTGGCTGCCGCATTTTTCCTATGCCAAATGAATTTGAACAGGCGGTTGCCGCCCTCCAGCAGGAAGGGGTGATTGCTTATGCGACCGAGGCCGTGTTTGGTCTGGGATGTGATCCCGACTCCGAAGTGGCGGTGCAGCGACTGCTGGCCATCAAACAGCGTCCGGTGGAGAAGGGGTTGATCCTGATTGCTGCGGACGTAGAGCAATTGCAGGATTACATCGATCTGAGCCAACTTAGCGGTGAACAACTGGCTCGGGTTGAAGCCAGCTGGCCCGGCCCCTTTACCTGGATCATGCCTGCCCGTGCAACGACGCCAGCCTGGCTGACCGGGCAGTTCGAGACCCTCGCGGTACGCGTGACGGCTCATCCTCAGGTTCAGGCGTTGTGTCGCGCCTTTGGCAAGCCGCTGGTCTCTACCAGCGCCAACCTGACCGGTGAGGAGCCTGCCCGTCGGGTGGCCGATATCGGTGAGCGGCTGGCAAGCAAGTTAGCCTATATCCTGCCCGGTGAAGTGGGTGGTCAAGCTAACCCATCCGAGATCAAGGACGCCCGAACCGGCGCCATTATTCGCCCCTCCTGAGCAGGCGGATACGTCATGATTTGCTATCAATCCGCTGAGCGGTGAGCTCACCAGATTGATTTAACTATAAAAATGGACAGGGCGTTCACGATCCTGCCTGACTGGAGACAAGATGAGCAAACCGGATGTGGCCCAGGTCAAGGCCTTCCTGTTGCAGTTGCAGGACGAGATCTGCCGTGGTCTGGAGCAGGCCGATGGCAGTGGACACTTTGTGGAAGATGCCTGGAGCCGTGAAGGCGGTGGCGGTGGTCGCACCCGTGTGCTGCGCCACGGCGCGGTGATCGAGCAGGGGGGCGTCAACTTCTCCCATGTCTATGGCGATGCCATGCCTGCCTCTGCTACAGCCCATCGGCCCGAGTTGGCCGGTCGCAAGTTTGAGGCGATGGGCGTGTCGCTGGTGATCCATCCGCACAACCCCTATGTGCCTACCAGCCACGCCAACGTCCGTTTCTTCATTGCCGAGAAAGAGGGTGAAGAGCCCATTTGGTGGTTTGGCGGTGGTTTCGATTTGACGCCCTTCTACCCGTTTGCCGAAGATGTGCAGCACTGGCATCAGGTCTCCCGTGATCTCTGCCGGCCCTTTGGTGATGAGATCTACCCCGAGTTCAAATCCTGGTGCGATCGTTACTTCTTCCTCAAACACCGCAACGAGACGCGAGGGGTGGGCGGTCTCTTCTTCGACGATCTTAATCGCTGGCCTTTTGCCGACTGCTTTGCCTTTATGCAGGCGGTAGGTCGGGGATATCTTGATGCTTACCTGCCGATCATCGAACGACGCAAGGCGCTGCCCTATGGCGAGCGGGAGCGGGAGTTCCAGCTCTATCGTCGCGGCCGTTATGTGGAGTTCAATCTGGTGTATGACCGGGGCACCCTGTTCGGGTTGCAGACTGGCGGGCGTACCGAGTCGATCCTGATGTCGATGCCACCGCTGGCACGTTGGGAGTATGACTGGCAGCCGGAAGCGGGCACTCCTGAAGCCTTGCTCTACACCGACTATCTCACGCCGCGAGAGTGGCTGTGACCCGAGGGGCCTTGATGGCCCCTTTTTGCTGGCCGATATTCGGCTTGTTCCCGAGTGCGAAAACCCGTTAAATCGGAATATTGCCCTCTGATGGAACTCTTTGATGGATCGTTATCTGGTTTTTGGCCACCCGGTGCGCCACAGCAAGTCCCCCTTCATTCACACCCTGTTTGCCAGACAAACCCAGCAAGAGCTGGAGTATGGGCTGGCTGAACCCGCCGTCGACGAGTTTGCCCAAGCCCTGTGCACCTTCTTTGACCAAGGGGGCAAGGGCTGCAACATCACTGTGCCGTTCAAGGAGCAAGCATTCACTTTGGTCGATCGCTTGAGCCCGAGGGCCAAGCGGGCGGGCGCGGTCAATACCATCAAGCTGACCGATGATGGCGTGTTGCTGGGGGATAATACCGATGGCGCTGGATTGGTCGCCGATCTCAAGTCCCATGGTGTGACGCTGGCGGATAGCCGGATCCTGCTGCTGGGTGCCGGTGGCGCTGCTCGCGGTGCATTGGCGCCGCTGCTGGCTGAGTTGCCGAGCGAACTGGTGATCGCCAACCGTACCCACACAAAAGCGCAACAGTTGGCTGCCGAATTCCACGATCTGGGGCCTGTGACTGCCCAGACCTATGAGCAGTTGGCAGGGCCATTCGATCTCGTCATCAACTCTACCTCCGCCAGCCTGCAAGGAGAGCTGCCGCCGTTGGCCCCTGCCCTGATCCACACTGATATTGCCATCTACGACATGATGTATGGCGCCTCGGATACGGCGTTTATCAGTTGGGCCAAACAGCATGGGGCCCGTCAAACCATGGATGGACTCGGCATGCTGGTGGAACAGGCCGCCGAAGCGTTTACCGTGTGGCGCGGAATTCGTCCCGGGACTAAACAGGTATTGAGAGAGTTGAAGCGTAACTTGGGGGTGATATGAACCAGGGTATTCTGTTTCCTGATTTGATGGAGTGGCAGGTTGACGAACAGCGGGTGCGTTTTCCTGCCCAGCAGATGGGGGCACTGATAGATTGTTACATCAGCCAGCGGCGACTGGAGAGAATGACAGGTCTGGCGCTGACGAGAGAGGATGACATCGTCAGAGCCTTCGAAAGTGTACGTTTTGATATTGAAGATATGGCTGAAAAACTCATTGAAGAACAAGAGTTTGCTGAGGATGGCGCTATCTACCTCTGATTTTTCAAAGTTTTTTTGTTTTGTAGCGGAACTACTTTGAAATGGCGCTGACTAACTAGATAGTTGAGGAAGTGCTAGCTAGTCACCTTTATAACTCCCCGGTATTCGTACTGGGGATTTTTTTATCTGCATGAAAGTAAAAGGTTTTTTCTTAACCTGTAAGTTGTGAAACTAAATTACATAAATTACTTTCACTTTCTGCTGCTTTGCTGTACAGTTGTCTGCGTAGGGTACAGAGGTAAGATGTTCTATCTTTCAGACCTTTTATTTCACGTAATTGAATGTGGCTGAATAGCTGCCCCGATGAGGTTCTCGTCGGGGTGTTTTTTTATGCGCATCATTTAGAGTAAATGCTTTAAATTGGCGATACATTTGATAGAATGAGGCTGCTTCTTGAGGAATACCTGTCGTCTGGTACTCAAGATTCAGCTTCTTCCCAATTTTTTGAACTTATTATTTCAGGCTGGATGGCATCACTGTCGTCCGGCCTCATTTTTATCCCTTTCGGTTAAGGCTTGTAATTAAATTTCATTTTTGTCTCATTTTGTAATTCTTGTTCGTTTTGAAAGAACGAATTTGAAAACGTTATCAACGCCTACTTAAGTTAATTATTTTTGTGAATTAACTGCCTATCTATATGAACTGTAAGCAGTATTGGATATAGCAGGGGAGGCGAATGCGGGGTATTTGTCGTGAGGCAGGTGAAAGCGGCAATCTGAAACCCTTTCAATCAGCGGAGGAGTGCTCCGCCAATTGCAAGGAGAGCGAGGAGTAGATTACTCCTCGGCAGGTTGCTGTTCATCAGCGTCCAGCAGGTCGGTATCGTCACCACTGACGTACCATTCGGTCAGGGTTTGCGCCAGCTTCTCCACACCGATATTGGTGAGGGAGGAGAACGCTTCGACCTGGATCTGGGAACCAAGGTTGGCAACGGCCTGGCGCACCTTGATCACCTGGTTGTTGCGCGGGCCGGGGCTCAGTTTGTCAGCCTTGGTCAGCAGCAGCATGACGGGCAACTGACGGTGCGAGCTCCACTCCAGCATGTTCATGTCGGTATCTTTGAGCGGGTGGCGGATGTCCATCAGGATCACCAGACCTTTCAATGACTCACGGCGCTGCAGATACTCTGCCAGTGACTTTTGCCACTTGAGCTTCATTTCCAGCGGAACTTGCGCATAACCATAACCCGGCAAGTCGACCAGACGCTTGCCCGGTTCCAGCTCAAACAGGTTGATCAGCTGGGTACGACCAGGTGTCTTACTGGTGCGCGCCAGGTTCTTGTGTTTGGTTAATGTGTTCAATGCAGATGACTTACCGGCGTTGGAACGGCCGGCAAACGCGATCTCGACACCCCCATCATTTGGCAGGTGACGGATGTCGGGTGCGCTGGTCACAAAATGCACCTTATTGAAATTCAGAGTTTGTGTATCCAACGTAAATTCCCCATGGAGATAGAGGGTTATAGAGTTACTTTTTTGTAAAATGGTGTAAAATAGCGTCGCTTAAACGCGTTTATTTTAACATGCCTTCAGCGGCATGGGATCTGGAAGCCTAATAACGAAAAGTTGGAACGCCATGAAGAACCTAGTCATTACTCTTGCTCTGATGGTTGGCGTAACGGGGATGGCACAAGCCAAGGGCGATGCCGCTGCGGGACAGACCAAGGCTGCCGTTTGTGCGGCTTGTCATGGACCGGACGGAAACAGCCTGGTTGATATGTACCCCAAAATTGCTGGTCAGCACGCATCATATATCAAAAAGCAGTTAGTTGAACTGAAGGCTGCCGCTTCTGGTCAAATTGGCCGGGTTGCGCCAGTGATGGGGCCGATGGCGTTACCTTTGTCGGAACAGGACATGGATGACCTGGCGGCTTATTTCTCCAGCCTGAAGGTTACCCCTATCGCAGTCCCTGACGACGTGGTCGAAGCCGGCAAGGCACTCTATATGGGTGGTGACATGAGTCGCGGTCTGGCAGCTTGTACGGCTTGCCATGGTCCCCGTGGCTCGGGTGTCGAACAGGCGAAGTATCCCAACCTGTCCGGCCAGCATCCTGCCTATATCAAGGCTCAGCTCACCGCATTCCGTGCCGGCACGCGTGACAACGATCCGAATGGCATGATGCGGGATGTTGCCAAGAAACTGACTGATCAGGATATCGAAGCCCTCTCCAAATATGTGGCGGGTCTGCACTGATATAGTCGATACGGTCGATTTGAGTTGAAACGGGGAGCTTGGGCTCCCCGTTGTTTTATGGCTTTCAGATAATTCTCGGTTTAATCCCCCCGTTCTGTAAGAGATCTCCCATTCTCAAGGCAGGCCAAGGCTCATAAAATTGCATAAAATATTAAATAATCATTATTTATCAATGAATTATATAAATATTGATATTTTTCGACATGTTGAGAATGTTTTGAGTGGATTGAGCCGCTTTATAGAGTTGGTACAGTAGGCTTAATGGATTCACCCACGGATTGGGTGGCGGTTTCACGACAGGGTGTTGTGAGCAGAGGATGGCTAGCGTGGCGGGATGCCATGGGCTCGGATGAGCTGGCAAAGGATTGAAGGATCAGGATGGTGACCATCTCCGGAGCGGGATGGGGTTGCGGGATGCAGACTCCCCGGCACGATGGCAGGATGCGGTCGAGACGGGTCAAACAGGCACACGCACATTCAGGAACGACCAATATAAGGTCAGGATGACCACACAACGATATGATGCGGCGACAAGTTGTCACGGAGAGGACGAAACAGATTGTTTTGCCATTCAGGATGGCGCACGCATGAACATATCAAGGCAGCTTCGGCTGCCTTTTTTCTTTTGGGTCATTAACCCGATCAGCCATTCTGTGTCAAAATACCTGCAACATGCCCAGAGGATACCGATCCTGCGGTGTTCAGTGGCCTGATTGGGCCTGATTGGTGCGGGATCCTGCTCTTGTTCCAGCCTTACTGTTCCTCGCATCGTATCCCACCGGGTGAGATCATCCCGGGTACGGGTCAAACCAGTTTTTTTTTCGGAGTTAGCCATTCATGTCTGCCAAACAACCCACTCGCAAGCCTACTGGCAAGCGCAAAGAATCTGATGTCAGTGCTCAGGAAGGCCGTGAGCGTAAACGGGCTGCCAAGCGCAAGGGCCTGAAGGCTGGTTCTCGTCAGCAAGTTGAACAGCCGAAGAACAAGTCTGGCAACAGCCAGTCCAAAGATCCGCGTATCGGTTCCCGCAAGCCGGTAGTTCTGGTGGTGGATGACAAACAGAAGAAGCCGGCAGCACCCAAGGCGGTGAAAGAGAAGAAGCTGGTGATGACGCCCGAGCAGGAGCTGGCTTCCATCGAAAACGATGACCGCTTGAATGATCTGCTGGATCGTCTTGATGCCGGCGAAACCCTGGAAGCGGTCGAGCAGGCCTGGGTTGATCAGCGTGTCGACCGTTATCAGGAGCTGATGGATGAGCTGGGCATCATCGACAACGACGATGATGAAGATGATGAGCTGCCGTTTGATGATGGCGATGACGCCGAGTTCGACGAGCAGAAACCGGCCTCCGAAGAGGAGTTGTGGGACCGTTTCAACCAGGTCGATTTCAAGCCGGAACCCAAGCCTGAGCCGAAGAAAAAGTGATGAGTGGATGGATGCTGGCCGCCCTGTTGGGCGGCCTGATTTTGTCAGGATTGGCCATCTATGCAGGCATGCTGCTGGCCAGGCTGAGACGACAGCAAGCGATGCAGTGGCAGGCGATCACCGCTCGCAATGAACGAATTCTGGAGAGCGTGCGGGTCATTGCTCATGCGGTGCAGGAGGGGCAGTGTGATTACTCCGAAGGCGCTATTCGGCTGACCAATCTGCTGGATGCGTTGCAGATCAAGGGGGGGCGAGCATTCGTTGCCGAGTTCCCGGGTCTGTACGGGCTGTATGAGAAGGTGAAAGATATGCCGACTCATGAGGCCAGACGTGCCCTCAAGCGCAATGAAGTGATGAAGATGGATCTCGAACGCAGCGGCTACGAGGCCGAGCTGGAGGCCCAGATCCTCAAGGATGTGGCCCAGCTGAAGGATTTTCAGTTAGGTCGGTGAGCCAACAATAACAACAAGAGAGGAAGCGAGCGTGCAAGCAGAACAGATTGTGTGGGATCAGGCCCTGATCGAAAAATATAACTACAGTGGCCCGCGATACACCTCTTATCCCACTGCGCTGGAGTTCAACGAGAGCTTCGGCTATCCGGATTTTGTCCGCGCTGCCGGCCAGTATCCCGAGCGCAATCTGTCGCTCTACGTGCACATCCCTTTCTGTCACAAGCTCTGCTACTACTGCGGCTGCAACAAGGTCATTACCCGCCATCAGCACAAGGCTGACGAGTATCTCGACTACCTGGAGCGGGAGATCAAGGCGCAAGCCCCGCTCTTCAAGCACCGTCTGGTCACCCAGCTGCACTGGGGTGGCGGTACACCCACCTATCTGGATGAAGCGCAAACGCGCCGTCTGATGGCCATGCTGCGTGAGCACTTCCATTTCGCCGAAGAGGGGGAGTTCAGCATCGAGGTCGATCCGCGCGAGATTGCCATTACCATGCTGGATGTGCTGCGAGACGTCGGCTTCAACCGCATCAGCCTTGGGGTGCAGGACTTCAACAAGGATGTGCAGGTTGCGGTCAACCGCGAGCAGGACAACGACTTTATTAAAGCCATGTTGGAACGGGCCCGTGAACTAGGCTTCCGCTCGACCAACCTCGACCTTATCTATGGCCTGCCGTATCAGGAGCGTGCCAGTTTCCACCATACGCTGGAAGAGGTGCTCAAGACGGATCCGGCGCGCCTCTCCATCTTCAACTATGCCCATCTGCCGAGTCGCTTTGCCGCCCAGCGCAAGCTGAAAGAAGACGACATGCCTGCTCCGCAGGAGAAGCTGGCCATGCTGCAGGACACCATTGCCTTCCTCACTGGCCAGGGTTATCAGTTCATCGGTATGGACCATTTTGCCAAACCCGATGACGAGCTGGCGGTCGCGCAGCGCGAGGGTAAGCTGCACCGCAACTTCCAGGGCTATACCACCCAGGGAGATTGTGATCTGCTGGGGCTGGGGGTTTCCTCCATCAGCATGATCGGTGATGCCTATTCCCAGAACCAGAAAGAGCTCAAGGCGTATTACGCACAGGTTGCAGAGCTGGGTCATGCCCAGTGGAAAGGCTGCTCGCTCAATCAGGATGACCTGATCCGCCGTGAGGTGATCAAGCGGCTTATCTGTGATTTCCGTCTGAACTTTGCGTCTGTCGAGCAGGCGCATGGTCTCAATTTCAGAGAATATTTTGCCGACGATCTCAAGCTGCTGCAGACCTTCATCAACGATGGATTGGTGCGTATGACGGAGGATGGTCTGGAGGTCTCCTCCACGGGGCAGCTGCTGATCCGCAATATCTGCATGTGCTTCGACGTGTACCTGCGCAACAAGGCGCGTCAGCAGCAGTTCTCTCGCGTGATATAAGCTTGTTTGCCGATTAGAAAACAGAAAAGGGCGCCATCGTGGCGCCCCTTTCATATGTATTTTTGCTTAAGCAGCGGGTCGGGAAGGTTCTGGTAAGAAGTCTCTGCGCTGAGGCAAGCAATTGAGAGCCAAGCAAGGGGACGGTGAAATGCAGATAAAAAGATGGGGGCGACTTGCGTCGCCCCCGGTAGTCGTATCGCTCAGATCCTTGAACGAAGTTGCTCCCTGCAATCCCTGACTGTTTACCTCTTCCTTTAGGTTTCCCCTTCCCAATCCTTTGGGGTGTCCTTTAGCCATCTTGGCCTGACGAGTCATCCTGTCCCGTCGCACTTTCTCCGTCCTGGGAGGTGTCCTTTACCACATCCTGTGGTGAGTCCATTTGCCCAACCCTGGCAGCCCGTCTTCCTGACCGACTTAATTGCGTCCGTGCATGAGTAACTATAAGGATTTTCTAACCGGCTACAACGCCAGATTGGAAAACGTTTTTGTTATTAGCTATTTCGAAAGTGATGAGTTTCAATTTTTTCATTTATAAACAGCTTGTTAAGTTAATCGTCTTCATATTTTAAGATCTTATCTTCCGATTATTTCGGGGATCTTTTCGGCTGTTGGCTTACATATGGAATGGCAGATCTCTTACAGCGCGTTTTGGTTGCTTCAGAAACAGATGTTGCAGTCTGATGATGGTCATTCGGGGTGAGTTGGCGAGGCACACAAAGAGCGGTTGAATGGAGAAATTATGAGCGCTGGTTGAGCCGCTCATAGATGGTCTGGCGCTCTTCCGGGGTGAGCGAAGAGAAGTAGTGGGTAAAAAGGCGCAGCAACAGGGACTTGTTCATGCCGTCTTGCTGGGTCAGGTTACCCAGCTCGTCGATGGCCACCGTGCTCATGGAGAAGGTGGCTTTTTTGTAGCTGGGTTTCAGGTGCTCGCCACTCTCGATAAAGGCCAGCGCCGACAACGCCTCGTCACGGTGCAGGCCCAGTTCGAGGCTGACCACCTTGGGTTTGCCCTTGGCGTAGAACTCCGCATCTTCGATAAATTCGTCGACGGTGAACTTCTTCTGGTGATGCAACTGGTGCTTTTTCTTCAGATCGGCCAGACCCATTTCACACCCCCACTTGCAGGAACTCTTTGGCGATGGCCCGGATCTCTTCGGCGGATTTGCCATCCGGCTCGATCTCCATCACCGACAGTCCCTTCTCTTCGCTGTCGTCATAGACGTTGCGGCCATAGGTGATGGCGTTCAGGACGTCGACACCGAACGAGGAGCAAACCTCTTTCGCTTCGAGAATGCGTTTTACCTGATTGGGCAGGGCGGGGCACTGGGTCAGCACTACGGCTGCATTGAGGGTCGGGTTGACCATCTTGCAGGTGGTGATGAGATCTTCCATGTGGGGCAGGGTCTTGAGGTCGCGGCGTTTCGGGCGCAAGGGGATAAGGGCGTGGGTGGCGACAGCCATGGTGGAGCGCAGCGCCCGGTTGTCTTGCCCGCCGCAATCGACGATGACGTAGTCGTAGCGGTTTTTCAGGCTGAGCAGGTCGTTGCGAATATTGCCATAGAGCTGTACGCAGTTGATTTGTGGCAGCTCCGGGTTGTCATTGCGCTCCTGAATCCAGTCAGAGGTGGTGCGCTGCGGGTCGCAGTCGACCAGTAACACCTCCCCCTGAAATTGGGATCTGAGGTAGACCGCCAGATTTTGTGCCAGGCAGCTCTTGCCACTCCCCCCCTTCTCTCCACCGACCAACAAGATCATGACGTTCCCCTATCCATGAGAAAACCGCTGATTTCAGTATAGGAGGGGCCTGCCTCATCACAAGGCGAGAGGAGTGATGCTCCTCTCGTTGTTTCGACTAGTAATGAACGCTGCCTCCCTGCCAGCGGCAGACATAGTCAGGTACCAACATCTGGGGGGCCTTGTCGACATGGCATACCACCATGGGCATGGCAGGGGCTCCTTCAGCCTGGCTGAGGGTGGGGAGCGCAGAGAGCAGCAAAGTCGCGAGCAACAGCATGGGTTTCATCTTCATAACAACTCCTTGGTAGTGCCATTCCTGTGTGATCTGGATCACTTTCTGAGTTAAGTCGAGGTTGGCGCCAGTGCAAGGTGAGACGAATAAATTCAATTAATGAAAAAAGTATCAAAAGGCGTTGTGGTGACCGACGAGGATGGCTGCCCACCTTGATGCGGACTTTGTGCATATTAAGTTGAACCGCACAAAGAGGTGGTGACTGATGAGGCCTGGCCTGATGGGGTTGGCATCAATGCCATGATCTGGAACAAGAAAAGATTTATGCAGTGAATGTGGTCGATGTGAGTATTTATTTCTCCCGCATTCCTCCCGTCACGGCGATGTATTCAATACCTAGGGAGTAATATTCAAATTATATTTGTGATCTTTCTTATTGTAATGATTTTTAACGGTTTTTGTTATTTGCATTTAATCGTCCCAGTGAACTGGCATGAATAAAAAATGAATCAACCTGAAATATAGCGGGGTGGTTTTGCATGGTTATTCGGTGAGCTTTGTGTGGAAAATGCGCAATTTGCTACCGGGGTCATAGATTGGACGGTGAATATATTCAGTTCTGAGTGAATGTGATCAATGTCTAAGTTTGTCGTGATTCGCAGGGCTAACCTCGGTCTCGAAAGGCAAGGGCAGGATAGAACATAAGCCGATTACCCTACATAAAGAATATCCCGCCTTAGCCACGAGCATGAATAGAAGGAATCTATTCAATCACTCGCAGGGACCACTGCTAGACGGAATATAATCATGAGCAAATTTTATGTAGGTTCTGAAGTTGGCCAATTGCGCCGTGTCATGTTGCACCGCCCCAACCTCAGTCTGAAGCGTCTGACTCCTTCCAACTGCCAGGATCTGCTGTTCGATGACGTCCTGTCTGTTGAACGCGCCGGTCAGGAGCACGACAAATTCGCTCAGGTACTGCGCGATCAGAATGTCGAAGTTTTCCTGCTGACCAATCTGCTGGCCGAAACCCTGGATGTGCCGGAAGCCAAAACCTGGCTGTTGCAACATCAGGTCTCCGACTATCGCCTCGGCTCTTCTTTTGCCAACGACGTGCGCTGCTTCCTGGCTGACATGCCGCACCGCGAACTGGCCCGCATTCTCTCCGGCGGCCTGACTTACTCCGAGATGCCCTACAGCGGTGTCAACATGGTAGTGGGCATGCACGCTCCGACCGATTTCATCATTGAGCCGCTGCCCAACCACCTCTTTACCCGTGACACCTCCTGCTGGGTTTATGGCGGCGTCTCCATCAACCCGATGGCCAAGCCGGCTCGTCGCCGCGAAACCAACCATGTGAAGGCCATCTACCGCTGGCACCCGATGTTTGCCGGCCAGGACTTCATCAAGTACTTCGGTGACGAGGAGCGTGACTACGACAACTCCACTATCGAAGGTGGCGACGTACTGGTTATCGGCCGCGGTGCCGTGCTGATCGGCATGTCCGAGCGCACCACCCCGCAAGGTGTCGAGCACCTGGCTCGCAGCCTGTTCAAACACGGTCAGGCTAAACAGGTCATCGCCATGGAGCTGCCGAAACACCGCAGCTGCATGCACCTGGATACCGTCATGACCCACATGGATATCGACACCTTCTCCGTCTATCCGGAAGTGATCCGCAAGGACGTGCAGTGCTGGAGCCTGACTCCGGGCGGCGCGACCGGCATGAACATCAAGGAAGAGGGTTACTTCGTCACCGCTATCGAGAAAGCACTGGGCGTGGATCAGCTGAAGATCATCACCACTGGCGGTGACAGCTTCGAAGCCGAACGTGAGCAGTGGAACGACGCCAACAACGTACTGACCGTACGTCCCGGCGTGGTGGTGGGTTACGAGCGCAATACCTACACCAACGAGAAATACGACAAGGCCGGCATCACAGTTCTCTCCATCCCGGGTGATGAACTGGGCCGTGGCCGCGGCGGAGCCCGCTGCATGAGCTGCCCGATGGAACGCGACAGCATCTGATGAGACGGCGTGGCGCCGGCAGAAGCTGGCGCCACACAGAACCAAACTCGAGATTAACCACTATGAAAAAACCAACTGTCGTCGTCGCTCTGGGTGGCAATGCTCTGCTCCGTCGTGGTGAGCCACTGGAAGCGGATATCCAGCGCAAGAATATTGCAACTGCCGCCAAGACCATCGCCCTGATCGCTCAGGAGTACAACGTGGTGCTGGTGCATGGCAACGGCCCGCAAGTCGGCCTGCTGGCCCTGCAGAACAGCGCCTACACCAAGGTATCCCCCTATCCGCTGGATGTGCTGGGTGCCGAGTCCCAGGGCATGATCGGCTACATGCTGATCCAGGAGCTGAAAAACCTGATGCCGAGCCGCAACGTCACCGCGCTGCTGACTCAGGTGCAGGTCGATCCCAAGGATCCGGCATTCGCCAACCCGACCAAATTTATCGGCCCCGTCTACGAAGAGGCTGAAGCCCGCACCCTGGCAGAAGAGAAGCACTGGGTGGTCAAGGCTGACGGCAAGTTCTTCCGCCGCGTAGTGCCATCCCCGCTGCCCCAGCGCATCGTCGAAGGCGACGCCATCGAAACCCTGATTGCCCAGGGCCACCTCATCATCTGTACCGGTGGTGGCGGCATCCCTGTGACTTGGGATGGCCAGAGCCTGACTGGTATCGAAGCGGTGATCGACAAGGACATGTCTGCCGCCTATCTGGCCAAGCAGATCAAGGCCGACGCCCTGCTGATCCTGACCGATGCTGATGCCGTCTATCTGGATTGGGGCAAACCGACCCAGCGTCCGCTGCGAGTCACCAGCCCGGACGAGCTGGCCGGGGTCAAGTTCGATGCAGGTTCCATGGGACCGAAAGTCGAAGCCTCCTGTGAATTTGTCAAAGCGACCGGCGGCATGGTTGGCATCGGCTCGCTGGAAGATGGCCTCGCCATCCTCAAGGGTGAAGCCGGCACCAATATCGTCGCCACCCGCACCGTACATGCGTAATTACCGATATCTGTACTGAGAATGCGTAGTCAACACTACTGCCCGAACTGGTCTGAAACATATATAGAGAGAACTCATCATGGCTTTTAATCTGCGTAACCGTAACTTCCTGAAACTGCTGGACTTCACCCCGCGCGAAATCCAATACATGATCGACCTGGCCATTGACCTGAAGAAAGCCAAATACGGTGGCTACGAGCGCAAGCATCTGGTCGGCAAGAACATCGCCCTGATTTTCGAGAAGACCTCCACCCGTACCCGTTGTGCATTTGAAGTGGCGGCCTTCGACCAGGGCGCTCAGGTCTCCTACCTTGGCCCAAGCGGTTCCCAAATCGGTCACAAGGAGTCCATGAAGGACACCGCCCGGGTACTGGGTCGCATGTATGACGGTATCGAATACCGCGGCTACGGTCAGGAGATCGTGGAAGAGCTGGGCGCCTACGCCGGAGTCCCGGTCTGGAACGGCCTGACCAACGAATTCCACCCGACCCAGATCCTGGCCGACTTCATGACCATGCTGGAGCACGGCAAGGGCAAGCGTCTGGATCAAATCAAGTTCGCCTACCTGGGTGATGCCCGCAACAACATGGGTAACTCCCTGATGGTCGGCGCCGCCAAAATGGGCATGGACATCCGTCTGGTCGCGCCGAAAGCCTTCTGGCCGGAAGAGGAGCTGGTTGCCAAGTGCCGCCTGATCGCCGAAGAGACCGGCGCACGCATCACCCTGACCGAAGATGTGAAAGAGGGTGTGCTGGGTGCGGACTTCCTCTACACCGACGTCTGGGTATCCATGGGTGAAGCGAAAGAAGCATGGGATCAGCGCGTCAAACTGATGACCCCGTATCAGGTCAACATGGATGTCATCAACGCCACCAAGAACCCGGATGTGAAGTTCATGCACTGCCTGCCGGCGTTCCACAACGACGAGACCACCATGGGCAAGGAAGTGGCTGACAAATATGGCATGAAAGGCCTGGAAGTGACCGAGGACGTGTTCGAATCCGAGCACAGCATCGTGTTCGACGAGGCCGAAAACCGGATGCACACCATCAAGGCAGTGATGGTTGCTACGCTGGGCGACTAAGGTCGCAGTAGTGGTGCCGGGGGGCGACCCCCGGCTTTTCGACCATGTGACAGCGGCATAATACCTCTAACCCTACAACCCGCAGCCTGCATGGATACCACACCCACAGAAGGAAGCTGGACCATGACCAAATTCAAGTTCCCGTCAGCCTACACGATACTGTTTGTGCTGATCGCCCTGGTGGCCGCCCTGAGCTGGATAGTGCCGGCCGGCAAATATGAGATGACCATGAACGAAGCCCTCGGCAAAGAAGTGCCGGTGGCGGGTACCTACAAACTGGTGGAGGGGAATCCCCAGGGGATCGTCGACGTGCTGCTGGCACCTATCGATGGCCTCTATAACCACGACACCTATGAGGCAGGCGCCATCGACGTCTCCCTCTTTATCCTGATCATCGGTGGTTTTCTTGGCATAGTGACCAAGACAGGTGCCATCGATGCCGGTATCGAACGTGTGACCGACCGTCTGCGTGGCCGTGAAGAGTGGATGATCCCGATCCTGATGGCGCTGTTCGCCGCAGGCGGCACCATCTACGGCATGGCCGAAGAGTCGCTGCCGTTCTACACCTTGCTGGTGCCAGTGATGATGGCCGCACGCTTCGACCCTGTGGTGGCTGCTGCAACCGTATTGCTGGGTGCCGGTATCGGTACTCTCGGTTCCACCATCAACCCGTTTGCGACCGTTATTGCGGCCAACGCGGCCGGTATCTCCTTCACCGACGGTATCTGGCTGCGCGTCGCCATGCTGGTCGCCGGTTGGCTGCTCTGCGTTGCCTACGTCATGCGTTACGCCAAGATGGTGCGCAGCGATCCGAGCAAATCTCTGGTGGCTGACAAGTGGGAAGAGAACCGTGCCCACTTCCTTGGCAACAAGAGTGACCAGATGCTGGAGTTCACCCTGACCCGTAAAATCGTGCTGGGTATCTTCGTCGCTGCCTTCGCCGTGATGATCTACGGTGTGGCCGTGCTGGGCTGGTGGATGGCGCAGATCTCCGGCGTGTTCCTGGCTGCCGCCATCATCGTTGGTCTTATCTCCCGCATGAGCGAGGAGGAGCTGACCTCCAACTTTATCGACGGTGCCCGTGACCTGCTGGGGGTGGCGCTGATCATCGGTATCGCCCGCGGTATCGTGGTGGTGATGGATAACGGCATGATCACTCACACCATTTTGCACAGTGCAGAAGGGATCGTGACCGGCCTCTCCACTATCGTCTTTATCAACGTGATGTTCGTGCTGGAAGTGGTGCTCTCCTTCCTGGTGCCGTCCTCCTCCGGTCTGGCCGTACTGACCATGCCGATCATGGCGCCGCTGGCCGACTTCGCCAACGTGGGCCGCGATCTGGTGGTGACTGCTTACCAGTCAGCCTCCGGTCTGGTGAACCTGGTGACCCCGACCTCCGCCGTGGTCATGGGCGGCCTGGCCATCGCCAAGGTGCCTTATGTGCGCTGGCTGAAGTGGGTGGCTCCGTTGCTCGGTATCCTGACCGTGCTGATCGTGGTCTGCCTGAGTCTGGGCGCCGTGCTCTCCTGAGGGATAACAAGCAAGATGAAACGGGAGCCTGCGGGCTCCCGTTTTTTATGGGCGCAAGAAGTGATGGATACAAAGTAGCAGGCAACAAAAAGGCGACCCACGGGTCGCCTCGATGTATTTAGGTGAAATGGCTTAGCGGGCCTGCGCCAGCGTGCGCACCACGGCGGCATGGGCCTGTCGGGTGCGGCTGATATGGCGTGGCGCGACCAGTACCACGTCATTGCCCGCGACGGCGCCCATGATTTCGGGATTGGCGTTGCGATCCAGCAGGCGAGCCACCACGGTGGCGGCTCCCGGAGTGGTGTGGATCAGCACCATCTGCTGGTTGTGTACCACTTCGCGCACCATGTCGTGGATCGAGCGGGTGCTACCGGCGGGCTCCAGCTGCTCGTCGACCAGGGTGTAGACCTTCTTGCCGTTGGCATTCTGTGCCTTGGCAACGCCGAGGCGGCGCAGCAGGCGGGAGATGGTGGACTGGCTGATGTCAGCAAAGCCGCGCTCTGACAGTTCGCGGCGGATCTCTTCCTGGGTGCTGTAGCAGTGCTGACCGATGATCTGGCGACAGGCATCCAGCTGGGCCAGATCGGGCTCTTGGGCAACGGGACGACTGAGGGTTTTGACCACGGCGAATTCCTTTGATGATGACCGGAGGTAAGCGCGCGATATCTGCCATAGCAGTCAGTTATCAGCCAAAAACACTGATAATCCATCTATATGCAGGGAATGAGCGGGCATTACCATCTTGCGATGGCAAATTATAGCTGACTGGAAATTCGGTGATGTGACAGGGTTCAAAAATGGGCCCAGCGGGGCCCAATCAGATATCAGTAACGCTCGCTGACGATGTCCTGAGTGAAGGACTTCTCGCAATATTTGCACTTCATCCGTACCACGCCTTTCACTTCGCGCACCCGGAAGTAGCTGTCTACCGGCTCGTTGTGGGAGATGCAGTTGGAGTTGGGGCAGTGGAACACCCCGGCGATGAACTCCGGCAGCTCCAGCTGGTGCTTCTTCACCACATTGAAGTCTTCGATGATGTTGACGGTCGCTTTCGGGGCGAACAGCGCCAGCTGGTTGGCCTGTTGCTCGGTCAGGCGGGTGTTCTCAATCTTGATGAGATCCTTCTTGCCCAGCGCGCCGGATTTCAGGTTGAAGCCGACGGTGATCCGCTCCAGGGTTTCAACCAGCTGGAACAGCTTGAGGATCTTGATGCCCTGGCCAGCGGGGATGTGATCGATGACGGAGCCGTGACGGATGGCTTCGACTTGCAGTTGGTTCTTGTCAGACATGATATTCCCCTAAGCTCAGACAGTTTCGTTCAGTACCAGTGCCAGCAGCGCCTGGCGTGCATAGACCCCGTTCTCCGCCTGCTGGAAGTAGCAAGCGTGGGGAGTCTTGTCGACCGCCACATCGATCTCGTCGACGCGGGGCAGGGGATGCAGGATCTTCATGGTGGGCTTGGCCCCTTCCAGAGTCGCCAGCTCCAGAATGAACTTGGCGGCCATGTGCTTGTATTCGGTCTCGTCGAAGCGCTCTTTCTGGACGCGGGTCATGTAGAGAATGTCCAGCTCCGGCATCACCTCTTCCATGGTCTGGTGGACGCTGAACTGGATGCCCTTCTCTTCCAGCTCTTCGCAGATGTAGTCCGGCATCGCCAGCGCTTCCGGGGAGATGAAGAAGAAGCGGCAGTTGAACAGGCTGAGGGCCTGGGCCAGCGAGTGCACGGTGCGGCCATATTTCAGGTCACCGACGAAGGCAACGTTGAGGTTGTCCAGACGGCCCTGGGTCTCATGGATGGTGAACAGGTCGAGCAGGGTCTGGCTCGGATGCTGGTTGGAGCCGTCGCCGCCGTTGATGACCGGCACGCGGGAGAACTCGGAGGCCAGACGGGCCGCACCCTCTTTCGGGTGGCGCATCACCACCGCATCCGAGTAGGAGCCGATGATCTTGATGGAGTCAGCCAGCGTCTCGCCCTTCTTGGCGCTGGTGTTGCCACCGTCGGCGAAGCCGATGATGTTGCCGCCAAGTCGCTGTACCGCGGTCTCGAACGAGAGGCGGGTGCGGGTGGAGGCTTCGAAGAAGCAGCTGGCAACCAGCTTGTCTTTCAACAGGCTGGTGTCAGGTTCAGCCTTCAACCGTTGTGCGGTTGAGACTACCAGTTCCATTTCTGACCGGGTCAGGTCCGAAATGGAGATGACATGTTTCTTATAGAGTGGATTGGTCATCGTCTGCATTCCCTTTGACATCATTGGAGGTTTTTCGGGCACAAAAAAAAGCCCCTGAAACAGGGGCTTTTTTTAAAAATAACTGGGGATCTTTGGGGTGGGAACCGGAAACAACGGGGCCGCTCTGGTGCGCACCACCCGTCTGCAAGGCTGTTTTCTGAATCAAAAACTGCATCGTTTCGTCCCGACCTTTTTCAAAACCGGACAGATTATAGGGCCGCTTTTTTAATTGTCAAAATTTTATTTCCGATGCCAATTTCAGCATGAAAAACGTTTAAGTGGCGGAAACATGACGACAAATCCACACCTTGTGCGTCTCTTGCAGCGATTCCCCATCGCGGACCATGGCGCGCAAATAACCGAGTCTGTGGTGTCCTTCCAGCAGGCAGTAGGGGCGGGGCAGGGGATGACCGTTCGGGTAGCTGGAACCCTCTTCCGGCACCAGCACGATGACAGGTTCGGGCCAGGTGCCTTCGCTCAGCATCTTCTCGCCGAGCCAGGAGCGACGCACATAGCGGTTGCTGCGCAGCATCTCGCCCCAGCGCTCGATTACCTCCATATGGCGGGAGTCCACCTGATCCACCAATTGCGCGGTGGGCCAGCTTTCACAGGTGAACTGATGGCTGGCGAGATCGATAAAGCTCCAGTTGGACTCAAAACCGCGCCAATGGCGGTAAATCCACTGGGAGAGCACATTTTCAGGAATAAAGGGCACCAGCGGCGCGACCCGTTCAAGATAGGCGGGCAGGGACTCTGTCTTGCGTTCATCCCTGAAGTTGAGGGGCGCCAGTTGTTGGAGCAGTTGGTAATTGAGCATAAGTGGCCTCCCGGTACCTGATTTCACCCTACCCCCATTTATGTCCCATTCCTACCCCGGCAGGGCTGCAAATACAGCAAGTTATCCCGCTTTGCTGCACAAACAACCGCGACTTGTTCGGGATTTGTGCAATCGCATCGAA
Organism: Aeromonas sp. S11(2024); assembly: GCF_041402345.1. NCBI lineage: Bacteria > Pseudomonadati > Pseudomonadota > Gammaproteobacteria > Aeromonadales > Aeromonadaceae > Aeromonas > Aeromonas sp. S11(2024). Next base: position 98,643 of record NZ_JBGLRC010000007.1, read on the forward strand.
AGCGTAAAAAAAGCCTTTACCTTTGATCTCCACTTTGTATACTACGCCTCGTTTGTTGCAGGGGCGTAGTTCCAATTGGTAGAACAGCGGTCTCCAAAACCGATGGTTGCGGGTTCGAGTCCTGCCGCCCCTGCCATTTTCAGAAAGGCCAGCTCATTGAGCTGGCCTTTCGCATTTCCGGCGTTCGCCAATTTATCCCTCTCTCCTTTCTCTTCTCCTTCTTGCCGCTAGCCCTCGGTGACTGTGGCCACATTGATCTCGATGTCTGCCGCAAGAGCGTTCAATGTGCAGCAACCCGCTGTTTCAGGACGGTGACCAGCCGCTGGTGGCGGGCGGGGAGCGGCCACTCGGCGCGGTAGATCAGCCAGAGGGTGTCGATCACTTCAATGCTGCTCTGGATCACCCGGATCTTCTCCTGCTGGGCAAAGGCGGTGACGGCGAAGCGGGGCAGCACGGTAAAGCCGAGGCCGCGGGCGACCGGCTCCAGGATCAGGCCGATCTGGTTGGTAAAGCCGCGCAGCGGGATCTCGTCAACGCGCTGGCCGGGGTAGCGTCGTCCCAACAGGCGTTGTGCCATGCTGCGGCCATCCGGATGGTCGATAAAGCCGAGCTGACAGAGGTGCTGCCAGCTCTGCTCCTCGCCGTCGTTGGGCACCACCAGACAGAGGGGTTCGCGGGCGAAGGGCTCGGCGGCGATGCTGGGGTGCTCCGGCGGTTGATCCACCAGTCCCAGATCGCTGCGCCCCGCCAGTACCGCCTGCACTATGTCGGGGGTGGGGGCGAAACGGTGCTGGATGGTGAGTCCGGGGTGCTCCTGTTGCTGGTCGAGCAGCAGGGGATAGAGCAGCAGACCGATGCTGCCGGGGGTGGTGAGGGTGATGGCGCCGCGGTGAGGGTCATCGTCAGAGAGGCGCGCTCGCAGCTGTTCGGCGGCCTGTGCCTGCTGGCGGGCGAAGTCGAGCAGCACCAGCCCGCGCGGAGTGAGCTCCAGCTGACGGGGCTTGCGCAGCAGCAGGGGGCCGAATTCGGCCTCGAGACGCGAGATATGCTGACTGACGGCGGCCTGGGTGAGATCCAGCCGCTCGGCGGCACGGGTAAAGCTGCCGGTTTCATGCACCACCACCAGGGTGTGGAGCCAGAGTGGATTAACCATAAATTTAATTTATGACTTCCATTAGTTTGACCTTATTTTTCATTATGGCGCCTCTTCCTATCATGTCACCTGTTTCCCACACACAATTTCAAGGTGACTTATGACTTACCCGCGCAACTTCTCCCACATCGGCATCACGGTGACTGACCTCGACAAGGCAGTCGAGTTCTATACCAAGGTGATGGGCTGGTATCTCATCATGCCGGCGACCACCATCACCGAGGATGACTCCGCCATCGGCGTGATGTGCAACGACGTGTTTGGCCCGGGCTGGGGCTCCTTCCGCATCGCTCATCTCTCCACCGGCGACAAGATCGGTATCGAGCTGTTCGAGTTCCCCAACAGCGAGCGCCGTGAGAACAACTTCGAATTCTGGAAGACCGGGGTGTTCCACTTCAGCGTGCAGGATCCGGATGTCGAGGGGCTGGCGGCGCGTATCGTCGCGGCGGGCGGCAAGCAGCGGATGCCGGTGCGCGAGTACTACCCGGGCGAGAAACCCTACCGCATGGTTTACATGGAAGATCCCTTCGGCAATATCGTCGAGATCTACAGCCATAGCTATGAGCTGACCTACTCCGCCGGTGCATATCAGGGGTAAGTGACAGGCCGCCTTCGGGCGGCCTGCTGCTTTGTTGTTACAAGAGTCAGTAGCATGGAATAGCGATCTGGTTCACACGAATAGCGCGTTCTGTTGTTGATAGATGGGAAAATATACAGATTCACTAAAGTCTGTTCATATTGCGGCCGATAGCCTTTGATACATCAGGGTTTTCCCTGCCTGACACAACAACAAGGATTCGTCGTCATGACCCTCTCTCTGCGCGGCAAGCTGCTGGCCACCAGTCTTGGCGTGGTGCTGCTGATGGCATCACTGCTCGGCATCGTTGCCTTTCACACCCTCAAATCCCGCACCATGAGCGCCATTCAGAGCGAGGCGGTCAACTATGGTCACGCTTACTCGGTGGCGATCGGCGACTGGATGGCGGATCGCAAGAACACCGTCCATGCGCTGGTCAACCTGATCAGCGACAACCCCCAAGCCGAGCTGGTGCCGCACCTGAAGCAGGCCTATACCTCCGGCGGCTTCGGGCTCACCTATTTTGGCTCCGCGCAGGGGGTGATGACCCGGCAGGATCCCTCCCTCAACACCGGCAACTATGACCCGCGCGAGCGCCCCTGGTATCAGGATGCGGTGAAGGCGGGTCAGCTGATCGTCACCGCCCCCTATGTCAGCGTCACCATGCAGAAGCTGGTGGTTACTCTCTCCGAGCCGGTGCGCCATCAGGGGGAGCTGGTCGGTGCCGTGGGGGCCAACCTGGCGCTCGACAAGCTGATCGACGAAGTACTGGCGATGAAGGTGCAGGGTGAAGGCTATGCCATGCTGCTCGACAGCAGCGGCCTCATCGTCGGCCATCCGCAGAAGGATCTGGCACTCAAGCCCATCGCCGAGCTGGCGCCGGGACTCTCGGCCGCCACCTTCCAGCAGTGGGGCCGCGAAAACAGCGAGCTGCACGCCGCCACCCTCGACGGGCGGGATGTGCTGCTGGCGGTACAACCGGTGCCGGGCACCGACTGGCTGCTGGCCATGGTGATGTATCGCGATGTGCTGGAAGCGCCGCTCAGCAGCCTGCTGTGGGAGCTGGTGGGGCTGACCCTGGTGCTGATGCTGGTATTCAGCGCCCTGCTCACCGCCACCTTCAAATACCTGTTCGCCGATCTCGGTCGGGTCGCGCACGCCCTGCACGACATTGCCCACGGCGAGGGGGATCTCACCGTTCACATCAACACTCACAGCAAGGACGAGGTGGGTCAGCTGGCCCAGAACTTCAACCAGTTCGTGGCGCGGCTGCACGGCATCGTCAGCCGGTTGCGGGATGTGACCGTCGAGCTGGCGGCACAGTCCCGTGCCCAGGCGGCCGGGGCGCAGGCCCGCAGTCAGCGGGTACGCCAGCAGCAGGATGAGATCGTGATGGTGGCGACCGCGGTGACCGAGATGGCTTCCGCTACCCAGGAGATCGCCGGCAACGCCGAGTTTGCCGCCACCACCGCCACCGATGCGGTCGCACTGGCGGTCGCCGGCCAATCCCAGGTTGGCCAGAGTCAGCGCAGCATTACCGGTCTGGCGGACGAAGTGGCCGATGCCAGCCAGATCATCAACGAGCTGGACAGCCATGCCCAGAAGATCAGCGGCATTCTGGCGACCATCAGCGGCATCGCCGAGCAGACCAACCTGCTGGCGCTCAACGCCGCCATCGAGGCGGCCCGGGCCGGTGAGCAGGGCCGCGGTTTTGCGGTAGTGGCGGACGAGGTGCGGGTGCTGTCACGCCGTACCCACGACTCCACCGACGAGATCCAGCAGATGATCGAAACCCTGCAGCAGACCACCCGCCGCGCCGTGGGTGGCATGGAGACCAGCCGTCAGCTGGCGGGTACCAGCGTCGAGGATGCGGAAGCGGCCAACCAGAGCCTTGCCCGGATCAACGAGGCGATCGGCTCCATCAGCGACATGGCGACCCAGATCGCCGCGGCGGCCGAGGAGCAGACTTCGGTGACCGGTGAGATCAGCCGCAATACCGAAAATATCCGCCACGTCTCGCAAGAGCTTGCCGAGCAGGCGGGCAACGAGGCGGCGCAGGCGGCCGAACTCAAGTCGCTGACCGAGCGGCTGGAGCAGGAGATCGGCCGCTTCCGGCTCTGATCCTCCGCCTACTCTCCATGAAAAAGGGCAGCCCGCGGGCTGCCCTTTGTCATTTCACGACTGGCTTAAGGGTTCTGCTTGACCCAGATAAGCTGGTCGGTGGCAAAGCCCAGCGACTTCGCCTTGGCGACCAGCGCATCCACCTTTGCCTTGGGCGGGTTGGGTGAGCGGGAGAGGATCCAGAGATAGTCGTGGTTGTAGCTGGTCACCAGCGAGAGCTGGTAATCGGGATCGAGGTCGATGACGTTGTAGCCGCCGTAGAAGGGGCCGAAGAAGCTCACCTTGAGCCGCGCCTCGTCAGGACTATCGATGAAGTAGGCCTTGCCCTCGGCTTCGCGCCAGCTGCCATCGCTCTGCTTGCCGCGGTTGAGCACCTTGACGCCACCATCGTCCCGCAGGCTGTAGGTGGCGCTCACCTGCTCCAGCCCCCGCTCGAAGCTGTGGTCGAGGCGGGCGATTTCGTACCAGGTACCGAGATAACGATCGAGCTGGAAGCCGGTAACGGGGCGAATGCCGTCGGCAATCCCGGTACAGGCCGTCAGCAGCAAAGCGGTGAACAGGCAAAGCAGTGAACGCATAAGTAATCCCTCTCTTGTTATCCCTCGATGATGCGCAGCTGGCCATCCCGGAAGCGGGAGGCCTGATCCGTCGGCGTGCTGCCGAAGAAGCGCTTGTACTCCCGACTGAACTGGGAGTTGCTCTCGTAACCGACTCTGGCCGCCGCGGTGCCCGCCTTGATGCCGTCGTGCAGCATCATCATCCGCGCCTTGTGCAGGCGAAACGACTTGATGTACTGCAGCGGCGAGGTAGCGGTGACCGCCTTGAAGTGGTGGTGAAAGGCGGAGACGCTCATGTTCACCTCCCGCGCCAGCTCCTCCATGGTGAGGTTGTCGGCATAACGGGACTCTATCATACGCAGCACCCGGGCGATCTGGCCCACATGGTTGTGGCGATTGGCGAGCGCCTGCAGCGCCGGGCCGCCCCCTTCGGTGAGAGCGTGGAACAGCATTTCCCGCACCGTCTGCGGTCCCAGCACCCTGGCGTGCAGCGGGTTGTCCATCAGCTCGATCAGTCGCTCGGCGGCGCAAAACATGGTTTCCGACAGGGGGACCGAGTGGACGCCGCTCTTTTGTGGTGCGGGGGCGGGCAGGGCATCGCCCAGCTCCAGCAGCAGCTCTTGCAGGGTTACCAGATCGATCTCGATGGTAAAACCGATAAGCGGCTGCTCGGGGGAGGCGAAGCACTCGCACTCGCAGGGGAGCGGCAGGGTCATCAGCAGATAGTGGTTGGGGTCGTAGCGAAACACCTGATCCGCCAGATAACCCACCTTGTGCCCCTGCAGGATTACGATCATCCGCGGTTGGTAGAGCACCGGGGTGCGGCCATGGTGCTCGGTGGTATAGATGAGGTTGACCTGTTTCACCGGTGATGGGGTGATGCCGGGTGCGGTGACGTGGCGGGTCAATCTGGTTGCGAGGTCGCTGTAACGGTTTTGCATGGCGCTCTTTGATTCGATAGTTCCGGTTTTCGCTGCTTTGTAGAAATAGGCAAGAATAAAGCAGGATGTTGTCTTGATGGTAGAGTGGTTCTGGAGAAAAATGCAATCACGATTTCGCGGCCTGGCCGCCCTGACTATCAGAAGAAGGCAATGTCGATGAACAACTTTACTCTCCATACCCCGACCAAAATCCTGTTCGGCCAAGGGCAGATCGCCCAGTTGCGCGAGCAGCTTCCGAGCGACGCCCGCGTCATGATCACCTATGGTGGCGGCAGCGTGGTACGCAGCGGCTTGTTGGAGCAGATCCGCAACGAGCTGGCTGGCATGACTCTGTTTGAATTTGGCGGCATCGAGCCGAATCCGGCCTACGAGACCCTGATGGGGGCCGTGGAGCTGGCCCGTGCCGAGCGGGTCGACTTCCTGCTCGCCGTTGGCGGTGGTTCCGTGCTCGATGGCACCAAGTTTATCGCCGCTGCCGCGCACTACGATCCGGCCAAGGATCTCTGGCACATTCTCGAAACCGTCGGCAGCGAAGTGCGCTCCGCCATCCCGCTCGGTTCCGTGCTGACCCTGCCGGCGACCGGTTCCGAAATGAACATGGGTGCCGTCATCACCCGTCGCAGCAGTGGCGACAAGGTGCACTTCTTCTCGCCGTTCGTGATGCCGCGCTTCGCCGTGCTGGATCCGGTGCTCACCTACACCCTGCCCGAGCGTCAGGTGGCGAACGGGGTGGTGGATGCTTTCGTCCACATCGTGGAGCAGTACCTCACCTATCCGGTCAACGCCAAGGTGCAGGATCGCTTCGCTGAAGGCTTGCTGCTGACCCTGATCGAAGAGGGCCCCAAGGCGCTGGCCGAGCCGCAGAACTACGAGGTACGCGCCAACATCATGTGGAGCGCCACCATGGCGTTGAACGGCCTGATCGGTGCCGGTGTACCACAGGACTGGGCCACCCACATGCTGGGTCACGAGCTGACTGCCCTGCACGGCCTCGACCACGCCCAGACTCTGGCGGTGGTGCTGCCTGCCCTGCTGCAGGCCAAGCGCAAACAGAAACATGCCAAGCTGCTGCAATACGCAGAGCGGGTGTGGGGTCTGAACAGCGGCAGCGAAGCGGAGCGCATCGACGATGCCATCGCCGCGACCCGCGACTTCTTCGAGCGGATGGGGGTCAAGACCCGACTGCGCGACTACGGTCTGAAAGATCTGGGTATCGACACCCTGATCGGCAAGCTGGGTGAGCACGGCATGACCCGTCTGGGCGAGCACGGCGACATCGATCTGGTGCAGAGCCAGCATATTTATGAAGCGGCCTGGTAAGGGCCGCCAATCGGTGCCAAACGGGCGAAACGATTGAATTGCCGGGGCCCTCTCCCGCCATCTGGCGGCTGAGCGGCCCCGCTTTTGTTGGGAAAATGTTACTTTTCGGCGTTTCGCTGCGAGAAGTGAGACGAAAGCGGATTTCGTAAGAACAAAAAACGCTAAGATAGAGGGCCGGTAAAACATTTTTTTTGACTGGTTGGATCACTTTTTTCAGCCGTTTTTACTGGTATAAGCCTCTAATTTGGTTTGTTTTTTTTAATCGTAGCCAGGGATGGGCTGAATTCTGTACGAGTGCCGTCGGGACTGCGGTTGTAATAAAACTCCAAAATTTGATACTAATCACCTTCGCGCCTGAAAAGCGGGGGCCTGACCATGACAGGAGGTTGAGGTAAAGCCTACTGATTTTCATAACAAAGAGCCCTGGACCTGCACTTTGGTCATGTCTTGTTTCGTCAGAAGTGAGACACTGGGCAGCGATTGTTTATTAACCATCAGGGAATAGTCATGCAGATTGGAATACCGAGAGAGAGTCTCGCCGGTGAGACCCGGGTCGCAGCGACCCCGGCTACCGTCGAGCAGCTGAAAAAGCTCGGCTTCGAGGTCGCCATCGAGACCGGCGCAGGCCTGTCGGCCAGCTTCGATGATGCCGCCTTCGAGGCTGCCGGTGCCAGCGTGGTGCCGAATGTCTGGCAAGCCGACCTTATCTTCAAGGTCAATGCGCCGACCGATGCCGAGATCGCACAAATTAAAGATGGCGCCACTCTGGTGAGCTTCATCTGGCCTGCCCAGAACCCTGAGCTGGTCAAGAAGCTGTCCGAGCGCAACATCAATGTGATGGCGATGGATATGGTGCCGCGGATCTCCCGTGCCCAGTCCCTCGATGCCCTCTCCTCCATGGCCAACATCGGTGGCTATCGCGCCGTGGTTGAAGCTGCGCACCAGTTCGGTCGCTTCTTCACCGGTCAAATCACCGCAGCCGGTAAAGTGCCGCCTGCCAAGGTACTGGTGATCGGTGCCGGTGTGGCCGGTCTGGCTGCCATCGGTACTGCCGGTTCCCTCGGTGCCATCGTGCGTGCGTTCGATACCCGTCTGGAAGTGGCCGAGCAGATCGAATCCATGGGTGGGGAATTCCTCAAGCTGGACTTCGGTGGCGAAGACGGTGCATCCAGCGATGGTTACGCCAAAGTCATGTCCGATGAGTTCATCAAGGCCGAGATGGAGCTGTTCGCCCAGCAGGCCAAAGAGGTGGACATCATCATCACCACCGCCCTGATCCCGGGCAAGCCGGCTCCCAAGCTGATCACCAAAGAGATGGTCGACAGCATGAAGCCGGGTTCCGTCATCGTGGACATGGCCGCTCAGGCTGGCGGTAACTGTGAATACACAGTGCCGGGTGATCTGCATGTCACCGACAACGGCGTCAAGGTGATCGGTTACACCGATCTGCCGGGTCGTCTGCCTGCCCAATCCTCTCAGCTCTACGGTACCAACCTGGTCAACCTGATGAAGCTGATGTGCAAGGAGAAGGACGGCAACGTTGCCATCGACTTCGAAGACGTGGTTCAGCGCAACATGACGGTGATCCAGGCCGGTGAAGTGACCTTCCCGCCGCCCGCCATCTCCGTCTCTGCTGCCCCGCAGAAACCGGCCGCCGCCAAACCGGCCGCCAAGAAAGAAGAGGCCAAGCCCTCCAACAAGAAGTTCGTGTTCGGTGCTCTCGGCATCGCCGCCTTCGGCTGGATCGCCTCCGTTGCCCCGGCAGCCTTCCTCTCCCACTTCACCGTATTCATCCTGGCCTGTGTGGTCGGTTATTACGTGGTGTGGAACGTATCGCACGCCCTGCATACGCCGCTGATGTCGGTCACCAATGCCATCTCCGGCATTATCGTGGTCGGTGCCCTGCTGCAGATCGGGCAAGGGTCGACCCTGGTCACCGCATTGGCGTTCATCGCCGTGCTGATTGCCAGTATCAACATCTTCGGCGGCTTCACCGTCACTCAGCGCATGCTGAAGATGTTCCGTAAGGATTAAGGGGGTTTAACGTGTCTCAAGGACTGGTAACAGCATCCTATATCGTTGCCGCCGTGCTCTTCATCCTCAGTCTCGCGGGACTGTCGAAGCAAGAAACGGCCAAGCATGGCAACTTGTTCGGTATCGCGGGTATGGCTATCGCCCTGCTCGCCACCGTATTCAACCCGGAGACCAGTGGTGTTCACTGGATCATCCTGGCCATGGTGATCGGCGGTGCCATCGGCGTGCGTCTGGCACTCAAGGTCGAGATGACCGAGATGCCCGAACTGGTGGCCGTGCTGCACAGCTTCGTGGGTATGGCGGCGGTGCTGGTGGGCTTCAACAGCTTCATCGATCTGCACCCCTCCGCGCCTGCTGAAGTGGTGGTCTCCGTCGGTTCCAACCTGGATGCCACCCTGGCAGCCGCCCGTGCGGCGTTCGAGCAGGCCAACAGCGTTGCCCAGGTCGAGCACCTGACCGGCGCCATGCTGAACATCCACCTGGTCGAGATCTTCCTGGGCGTCTTCATCGGTGCCGTAACCTTTACCGGTTCCGTGGTTGCCTTCGGCAAACTGCGTGGTCTCATCTCCTCCAAGCCACTGATGCTGCCGCACCGCCACAAGCTGAACCTGCTGGCCGTGGTCGCTTCTCTGGCGCTGATGGTCTACTTCGTCAACGCGGGCGGCTCTACCTTCGCCCTGCTGGTGATGACCCTGATCGCCTTCGCCTTCGGCTGGCATCTGGTTGCCTCCATCGGTGGCGCAGACATGCCGGTGGTGGTCTCCATGCTGAACTCCTACTCCGGTTGGGCGGCGGCAGCGGCGGGCTTCATGCTCTCCAATGACCTGCTGATCGTCACCGGTGCTCTGGTGGGTTCCTCCGGTGCGATCCTCTCTTACATCATGTGTAAGGCGATGAACCGCTCCTTCATCTCCGTGATCGCCGGTGGCTTCGGCTCCGACGGCGTAGCCTCCACGGCTGATCAGGAGATGGGCGAATACCGCGAAACCAGCGCCGAGGAAGTGGCTGACCTGCTGAAGAACTCCAGCTCCGTCATCATCACCCCGGGCTATGGCATGGCGGTGGCGCAGGCCCAGTATCCGGTGGCTGAAATCACCCAGAAGCTGCGTGATCGCGGCGTCAAGGTGCGCTTCGGTATCCACCCGGTTGCCGGTCGTCTGCCTGGCCACATGAACGTGCTGCTGGCGGAAGCGAAAGTGCCGTATGACATCGTGCTGGAAATGGACGAGATCAACGACGATTTCGCCGACACCGACACCGTGCTGGTGATCGGTGCCAACGACACCGTCAACCCGGCCGCGATGGAAGATCCGGGCAGCCCGATCGCCGGTATGCCGGTGCTGGAAGTGTGGAAAGCGCAGAACGTCATCGGCTTCAAGCGTTCCATGAACACTGGCTACGCCGGTGTCCAGAACCCGCTGTTCTTCAAGGAAAATACCCAGATGCTGTTTGGCGATGCCAAGGCCAGCGTCGAGGCAATCCTGAAAGCACTGTAAGTGCCATTCAGAGAGTGGATATCAAGGAGGCTTCGGCCTCCTTTTTTATTGCTCATCCCTTGTATATCCTCAATCCATACGGACCATGAGGGATCTCCATGATGTGGTGTCAGGGTTGGCGAAGGATCGGGTTGTACGGCTGGCTGCTGGCCTCCCTGTTTGGTGCTGGTTCGGCCGTAGCGGCGGACGAGCCGCCGACTCTGACGCTGCTGACCGAGCTGTGGCCCCCTTATGTGATGCGTGGTGACAATGGCGAGCTGGCTGGCGCCGATCTCGATCTGGCCTGTACCGTGTTGCGCCAGATGGGTTATCGCACTGAAATCAGGGTGCTGCCCTGGAAGCGGGTTCTGCAGCAGGCCCGTCTCAGACAGGGGGATGCGGTGCTCGATGTCTTCTTTGAACCTTCCCGCCAGCACTGGCTCTACTACCCCGAAGAGCCGCTCTCTTACAGCGGTGAAGTGCTCTTCTATCCATCGGCTCGTCCGGTGGATTTCAGGCAGCTCTCCGACCTCAAGGGTCTGCGGATAGGTATTCAGGAAGATTATGCCTACAGCCCCGATTTTCTGACCGATCCCGGGGTGATCCGGATGCCGATGACGGGGGAGGGGAATGCCATCAAACAGCTGCATCTGATGATGGCCGGTCGGCTGGACGGGGTGGTGCTCAACGAGCGGGTCGGTCGCTACTTGCTGCACACTCAGGGGTTGCAGGATCAGGTGAACCACGGCTCGCGCCTGCTGACAGACGACAACCGCAACTTTCTCGCGTTTACCCACAAGCCTGGCCACGACCAGCTGGCTATCCGCTTCTCCTCTGCCCTCAAGGCGTTCAAACAGACTCCCGCCTACAAGCAGCTGCTGGCCCGCTATCACCTCTGAGTCGCCGCCCTGCTGTGCGCTGCTTCACAATTTGTCGCACTTTGTTAAAAGGTGGGCATAATGGCGAGTAAAAAGGGGATGCCGCTCAACATTAGTTGATCTTGTTGATAGTAGAATCAACTGCGGTTTACTCAAAGTTACTCATATATGTCCACAGCAGCCACTACTGACCAGATCAATTCGTTAACGGATGAAGAACGTCATCTGATCGCCAGTTTCGAGCCCGCGGTCGAGGCGCTGGCCGCGCTGTTTGGCGCAGGGTGCGAGGTGGTGTTGCATGCGTTCGATACGCTGGATGCATCGGTTATCAAGATTGCCAACGGCCATGTCACCGGTCGTCGGGAGGGGGCGCCGGTCACCGACTTTGCCCTCAACCGTTTGCAGGGGGAGGCGGGCAGCCAGTGGAGCAGCTACTTCAGCCGTACCCGCGACGGGACGCTGATGAAGTCCTCCTCCATCACTATCAGCAACCGGCAGGGCAAGCCCATCGGCATGCTCTGCGTGAACTTCAGTCTGGATACCTCCCTTGGCAGCCTGCTCGATACCTTTGCGCTGCCCGCGGCACCGGCGCCGCTCAACAGCGAGACCTTTGCCAGCTCGGTGGACGATCTGGTGACCCAGGTGATTGAGAAGGTGGATCGGGACGATTCGCTCTCCTGCACGGTGCGCAACAAGGAGATAGTTACCCGGCTCTTCGACATGGGGATCTTCGAGATCAAGGAGGCGGCCCAGCTGGTTGCCCGGATGCTCGGCATCTCCCGTCATACTGTTTATCTGCATATCCGCAACCACAAGGCGGATCTGAACAAGCAATAACTGCCTGCGGGCACCCTGAACATGAGAAACACTGCGATGAAAGCACAATGGACCGACTTTATTACCCTGCTCAAGCGTGAAGTGGTGCCGGCCCTGGGCTGTACCGAGCCGATGTCGGTGGCGCTGGCGGCGGCCAACTGCCGCAAGCTGCTGGGGGAGACCCCGACCCGCATCAGCGTCTGGGTCAGTGGCAATCTGTTCAAGAACGGCATGGGGGTCGGGGTGCCGGGTACCGGCATGATCGGTCTGCCGGTGGCTGCTGCGGTCGGCATCACAGGGGGCAACCCGGATGCCGGGCTGGAGGTGCTCAAGACCCTCACACCAGAACAGGTGGAAGCGGCCAAGGCGCTGCTGCCGGTGATCAAGGTGGATGTGAAGGATGTGCCGGATGTGCTCTACGCCGAGGTGCTGGCCGAAGTTGAAGGGCACAGTGCCCGGGTGGTGATCTGTACCGACCACACTCGCATCATCCTGATGGAGAAGGATGGCGAGGTGCTGATGGAGCAGGCCAGCGCCCCCGGCGTGCAGATCCAGCCAGCCAAATCCGCCAAACCGGCCATGACCCTGCGGGAGATCGTCGATTTTGCATTGGAAGTGCCGCTGGCGGAGATCGACTTTATCCGCGAGGCCGCCACCATGAATCAGGCGCTGGCAGATGAAGGGTTGCAGGGTTACGGCCTGAAGATCGGCAAGATCCTCACCGAACAGGTGGAGCGCAAGCTGCTCTCCGATGACCTGATGACCCTGGCGATGCGCCTCTCCTCTGCCGCCTCCGATGCGCGGATGGATGGCGCCATGCTGCCCGCCATGTCCAACTCCGGTTCCGGCAATCAGGGCATTGCCGCCACCATGCCGGTGGTCGCGGCCGCCCGCTTCCTCAAGGCGAGCGACGAGCAGCTGACCCGGGCACTGGTGATGAGCCATCTGGTGGCCATCTACATCAAGACCTATCAGAACAAGCTGTCGGCCCTCTGCGCCGCCAGTACCGCCGCCATGGGGGCCGGTGCCGCCATCACCTGGCTGCTGGGCGGCCAGTATCAGCAGATCAGCCACTGCATCAACAACATGATTGGCGATGTCTCCGGCATCATCTGTGACGGCGCGGGCAGCGCCTGCTCCATGAAGGTCTCCACCTCCACCTCGGCCGCAGTGAAGTCTTCCCTGATGGCTATCAACAACCTGCATGTCCCCCAGAGCGAGGGGATCGTCTCCGACGATGTGGACCAGACCATCGCCAATCTGGGCCGCCTCTCCAAAGAGGGGATGCTGGATACCGACATCGAAATCATCAACATCATGCGAGCGAAACAGCAGAAGCAGTGAATCTGTGACAAGGGGGCGATAGACCCCCTTGTTCTTGTCACGACGGCGCAGACCGTCTGACACGGTTGCCAGGGCAAGCATGGCGCTTGCTCTTGTTTCTCGGGCCCAAGCCCGCTTTTTGGGGAGTCATACCATGACATTTAGCGTTATCGGCAATCTGGCCATCGCCGCCATCTTGCTGTTCTTTCTCTACCGGTTACAGGAAAAACATGTGAGCTTCACCCGCCGGGTATTTGCCGGTCTGGGGCTCGGTATTCTGTTCGGCGCCGCGTTGCAACTGCTTTACGGTGCAGGTTCGCCCGTCATTGTTCAGACCATCGACTATCTGGATATCGTGGGTAGCGGCTATGTGAAGCTGCTGCAGATGATCATCATCCCGCTGATCATGGTCTCCATCATCAGCGCTATCTTGAAGCTCAATGGCGGCACCGCGCTGGGCAAGATCAGCGCCATGACCATAGGCGTGTTGATCTTCACCACCGCCATCGCCGCCGGGGCGGGCATCCTGATGTCCAACCTGTTTGGCCTGACCGCTGAAGGGCTCACCTCCGGTGCCGCCGAAAGCGCCCGTGGCGCCGCGCTGCAGACCACCCTCGGCAGCGTCGAGAGCATGTCGTTTGCCAAGATGATGCTGGAGTTCATTCCGGCCAACCCCTTCCTCGACATGACCGGGGCGCGCAAGACCTCCACCATCGCCGTGGTGATCTTCTCCATCTTTATCGGCCTCTCTGCCACCGGCATCGCCCGCAAGAAGCCGGAAATCTTCGCCAGCTTCAGCCACTTCGTGGCCGTAGCTCATGCCATCGTAATGCGGATGGTGACCCTGGTGCTGCGCCTGACCCCGTTCGGCGTGCTGGCCCTGATGACCAAGGTGGTCTCCGGTTCCAACTATGCTGACATCCTCAACCTGCTCAGCTTTGTGATGGCCTCTTACGGCGCCATCGCCATCATGTTTGTCGTGCACCTGCTGCTGGTGAGCATGGTCGGCATCAACCCGCTGCGCTTCCTCAAGAAGATCACGCCGGTGCTGGCGTTTGCCTTCACCTCGCGCACCAGTGCGGGCTCCATCCCGATGAACGTGCAGACCCAGACCAAGTCGCTGGGTATTCCCGAGGGGATCGCCAACTTCGCCGCCTCCTTCGGTTCCACCATCGGCCAGAACGGCTGTGCCGGTATCTATCCGGCCATGCTGGCCGTGATGATTGCCCCGACCGTAGGGGTCAACCCGATGGATCCCGGTTTCATCATGACCCTGATCGCCATCATCACCGTCAGCTCCTTCGGGGTGGCCGGCATTGGCGGCGGCGCCACCTTTGCCGCGCTGATCGTGCTCTCCGCGCTGGACTTCCCGGTGGCGCTGGCCGGTCTGCTCATCTCCATCGAGCCGCTGATCGACATGGGCCGTACCGCGCTCAACGTTTCAGGCTCCATCACCGCAGGGACGGTCACCAGCCGCCTGATGGGCGAGACCGACATGCATGTGTTCAACAGCGATCACGAAGTGAGTCTGGACGGCGAAGAGTCTACCGTCTGATTTGCGTCGGTTGATCTGCCTGTGGAAAGGGGCGACCCTTTCCCGTCATAGACCGCAGGGAGGGCATGCCCTCCCTGCGCCATTGAGAGGAAAAACAATGAGAATTCTGATCATCGGTGGCGAAGCCGCCGGTATGAGTGCGGCGGCCAAGGCCCGCCGTCTGGCCAAAGAGGCCGACATCGTGGTGTATGAGGCCTCCGAGGTGATCTCTTTCGGTGCCTGCGGCCTGCCCTACTTCGTCGGCGACGAGTTTCAGGAGCCTGGCTACATGGCCGAGTTCACCCCCGAGCAGTTCGCCGCCAAGGGGATCGAGGTCAAGATTGGCCATCGGGTATTGAGCGTTGACGCAGCTGCCCAGACTCTGGTGGTGGAGCACAACGGCGACACCTTCACCGATCGCTACGATCGGCTGATGATCGCCACCGGTGCCCGCGAAGTGATGCCCCCCATCCCCGGTCTGCAGCAGCAAGGGGTATTCGGTCTGCGCCGGATGGCCGACGGACTGGCGCTGAAGGCGGCGGTGCAAGACAAGAACAATCGCCGCGCAGTGGTGATTGGCTCCGGCTTTATCGGGCTGGAAGTGGTCGAGGCGCTGGTCCATCAGGGCAAAGAGGTGCGTCTCATCGAGCTGGCGGATCGAGTCATCCCCGATGCGTTTGATGGCGAGATCACCCAGCACATCGAAACCGAACTGCGCGAGCAGGGGGTCTCTCTCCATCTGGGTGAGCGAGTTGAAGCACTGCTGGGGGATGGTCGGGTGACCGGCGTGCGCACCAGCCAGGGCGAGTATGAGGCCGATATCGTGGTGGTCTGCACCGGGGTCAAGCCCAACACCGAGTTTCTGGCCGATACCGGCATCGAGCGGCTCGGCAACGGCGCCATCAAGGTGGACCGTCAGGGGCGCAGCTCGCTCGCCAACGTCTGGTCAGCCGGTGACTGTGCCAGCGTCTGGCACAGCGTGAAGCAGCAGCAGGTCTATGTACCGCTCGCCACCATCGCCAACAAGCTGGGCCGCATGGTAGGCGAGAACTTGGCGGGTGCCGAGCAGGAGTTCCCGGGTACCCTCGGTTCTGCGGCGCTCAAGGTGCTTGGGCTGGAGGCGGGCCGTACCGGCCTCTCCGAGCAGGAAGCCAAGGCGATGGGCATCGACTATCGCACCGTGGTGATCAAGGACAAGTGCCACACCAACTACTGCCCGGGTCAGTCCGACATCCACGTCAAGCTGGTTTATGAGGCGGGCAGCAAGCGGCTACTGGGTGGCCAGATCCTCGGTCGCAAGGGGGCGGTCCACCGCATCGACGCGCTGGCGGTGGCCATCACCATGGGGGTGACCACCGAACAGCTCGGCATGCTGGACTTTGCCTATGCGCCGCCCTTCTCCCGCACCTGGGATGCCCTGAACGTGGCGGGTAATGTCGCGAAGTAAGCGTTGCGATGACGGCGTTGGGAAGGCGCCGTCACGCTGACCCTGGTCTGCAGAGCTTCTGCGGGTAATATCAGTGGCTAAATTGCAGCGATAAAAAAACCGATGCCTTGGCATCGGTTTTTTGTTACCGGTTTATCCGTATCACTCAGCCACGGCCGAGGCGGTTCTCCGGGTAGTTCTTGGCCAGCACTTCGCGAGCATGCTTGGCCAGCTGTGGCATTTTCAGGGCGTCGTAAGACTCGACCATGATCTCCAGTGCCTTCTCGGTTTCGGCTGTGTCGGGGTAGGTTTCGACAATCAGCTTGGCCCGGTTGGCGGCCGCGACCAGTGCATCACGCTTCACATAATACTCGGCCACGCTCAGGTCATATCGGGCCAGACGATTCTTCAGGCCAATCATGCGGGCGCGAGCATCGGCGGCATAGACGCTGTTGGGGTAGTTCTGCAGCAGGGTCTTGAAGTCCTGGAATGCCTGACGGGCATAAGCAGGGTCTTTGTCATCCCGATCGATACCGAACAGGCTCTGGAAGAAGTTGTAATCCGCCGCCATGTTGGTCAGGCCGCGCATATAGAAGACGTAATCGATGTTTTTATGCGCCGGATTGAGGCGGATAAAACGGTCGATATTGGCGATCGCCTGAGCGGTATCATCCTGCTTGTAGTAGGCATAGATGAGGTCAAGCTGCACCTGATTGGAGTAGGCGCCGAACGGGTAGCGAGAGTCCAAAGCCTCCAGCAATTCAGTGGCTTGCACGTAATTGCCAACATCCAGTTTGAGGCGTGCTTTCTGGTACAGGGTCTCCGGCGGTTCGTCGGGTACCTTGGGTTTGGTGCTGGAACAGCCTGTGATCAAGGTAGCGACCAAGGCGAGCGACATCAGCAGGTGAGACTTCTTTCCCATCAACAACATCCGGTCCATTTCCACGAAATTGGCAAAGTATCCGTTATGCTTGGCTAAAAGAAAAGCTAGAATACCCGGATTATTTCGAATTGATACCCCCCGCTCAAGAGACCATACATGAGCCAGCATATTGAACTGACAGGCGAATTCCAGGATCACCAATTCGGGCAGCGACTCGACCAGGCCCTGGCCGAATTGTTTCCAGACTACTCCCGCACCCGCATCAAGGAGTGGATTTTACAGGACAGAGTGACCCTGGACGGTCAGGTTGCCAACACCCCGCGCGAGAAGATTCTGGCCGGGCAGCAGGTGCATGTGAATGTCGAGCTGGAAGATGATACCCGCTGGGATGCCCAGGATATCGAGCTCAACATCGTTTATGAAGATGAACACATTCTGGTGATCGACAAACCGGCCGGACTGGTGGTTCACCCGGGCGCAGGCACGCCGGATGGCACCATCCTCAATGCCCTGCTGCACCGCTACCCCGGCATTGCCGAGGTACCCCGCGCCGGTATAGTGCACCGTCTGGATAAAGACACCACAGGTTTGATGGTGGTTGCCAAAACCGTACCCGCCCAGACCCATCTGGTGGAAGCGTTGCAGGCGCGCCAGATCACCCGTGAGTACGAAGCGATCGCCATCGGTCACATGACCGCAGGTGGCACCGTCGATGCGCCCATCGGCCGTCACCCGACCCAGCGTACCCACATGGCCGTGGTGCCCAATGGCCGCCCCTCTGTGACCCACTACCGGGTTCACGAGAAGTTCCGTGGCCACACCCGTCTGCGTCTGCGTCTGGAGACCGGCCGTACCCACCAGATCCGTGTCCACATGGCCCACATCAAACACCCGCTGGTGGGTGATCCCGCTTACGGTGGCCGTCTGCGCCCGCTGCGCAACGCGACCCCCGAGCTGACCCAGGCACTGCGTAACTTCAACCGTCAGGCGCTGCATGCCACCATGCTGCAACTGGCTCACCCCATCACGGGGGAAGTGATGCAGTGGCACTCAGCTACACCGCAAGACATGGTGGAGCTGATGGAAGTGCTGCGCGCGGATACTCTCGCCAATCCGGATGATTTAGTCTGGAATTGATGCGATAGGGCCTGCTGCGTCGGTTTCTGGCGTCATCCGGCCCGAACAGATGCCAAACGGGGTTCCCTTGCAGGAGCCCCGTTTTTATATCGGTGAATTGAAGGAGTCACAGATGAAATGGATCGAACCCGACTGGCCAGCCCCGGCGTGTGTCAGGGCGTTGTCGACCACCCGGGATGGCGGCGTCAGTGAAGGGGTCTTTGCAGGTCTCAATCTGGGCACCCATGTGGGGGATGAACCGGCGCGAGTCGAGTCTAACCGCGCCCGCTTGCAGCAGGCGGCCGCCATCCCGGGGCCCCTTAACTGGCTTAATCAGGTGCACGGCACCGTGGTTCATACCGTCAGCCGCGACTATGGCTGTGCGCCGGATTCGGATGCCGCCTGCGCCCATGAGGCGGAGCTGGCCTGCATCGTGATGACCGCCGACTGTCTGCCGGTGTTGTTTTGCGATCGGGCCGGTACCGTGGTCGCAGCGGCCCACGCAGGCTGGCGTGGACTGAAAGAGGGCGTGCTGGAGGCGAGCATCGCCGCCATGGGCTGCGAGCCGGTCGAGGTCCTGGCCTGGCTGGGCCCGGCCATTGGCCCCACTGCATTTGAAGTGGGGGGAGAGGTGCGCGAGGCCTTTATGGCTGAGCAGGCTGAAGCAGAAGCGGCGTTCGTCCCTTCGTCCAACGACGGCAAATGGTTGGCGGATATCTACCAGCTGGCGCGGTTGCGCCTCGCCCGTGCCGGCGTTACCGCCGTCTATGGCGGCGAATACTGCACCTTCAGCGATAGCGAGCAGTTCTACTCCTATCGTCGCGACGGCCAGACCGGCCGGATGGCCTCCCTCATCTGGTTGGCCCGCTAAGCAATCACCCGCCAAGTAATACCCCGTCTCTCTCAAGAGCAGAGCCGTATGAGAGAGGCGGGGCTCCTGCCCTCTCCCCGCTTTGCAGAAAAAATAACCAGCCCATGCCCTTGAAATAGCCCGTACGGGCCTCATCTTTCATCTCAGAAAGTTATGTTGTTTGCCGCGCAAGCGGCGTCTGCCTGTTTGAAGGGGGAGTGCAATGCGCCTCGATCGCCTTACCAGCAAATTCCAGATTGCTATTTCCGATGCCCAGTCTCTTGCGCTGGGTCGTGACCACCAATTCATCGAACCCGTTCACCTGATGACCGCGTTGGTCAATCAGGATGGCGGCTCTATCCGTCCGTTGCTCACCCTGACCGGGATGGATATCAACGCCCTGCGCTCCCGCCTTGGCGAGGAGCTGGATCGCCTGCCGCGCGTCAGCGGCGTAGAAGGGGACGTGCAGCTCTCCAACGGCCTCGGCCGCCTGCTCAACGTCTGCGACAAACTGGCCCAGCAGCGCAAGGATCAGTTCATCTCCTCCGAGCTGTTCGTGCTGGCTGCCCTCGACGACAAGGGAACGCTGGGTGAGCTGCTGCGCGCTCAGGGGCTGACCAAAGAGAAACTGGAAGCGGCCATCGACAAGGTGCGTGGCGGCAAGAAGGTGGAGGATGCCAACGCCGAGGAGAACCGTCAGGCGCTGGAGAAGTACACCATCGATCTGACCGAACGGGCCGAACTCGGCAAGCTCGACCCGGTGATCGGCCGGGATGACGAGATCCGCCGCACCATTCAGGTGCTGCAACGCCGTACCAAGAACAACCCTGTGCTGATCGGTGCCCCCGGTGTCGGTAAAACCGCCATCGTCGAGGGACTGGCTCAGCGCATCATCAACGGCGAAGTGCCGGAAGGGCTCAAAAACAAGCGGGTGCTGTCGCTGGACATGGGGGCGCTGGTGGCCGGTGCCAAGTATCGCGGTGAGTTTGAAGAGCGGCTCAAGGCTGTACTGACCGATCTCGCCAAGGAGGAGGGCAACGTCATCCTCTTTATCGACGAGCTGCACACCATGGTCGGCGCCGGCAAGGGCGAAGGGGCCATGGACGCGGGCAACATGCTGAAACCTGCGCTGGCCCGCGGCGACCTGCACTGCGTCGGCGCCACCACCCTGGATGAGTACCGTCAGTACATCGAAAAAGATGCCGCGCTGGAGCGTCGCTTCCAGAAGGTGCTTGTGGAAGAGCCGAGCGTGGAGGACACCATCGCCATCCTGCGTGGCCTGAAAGAGCGTTACGAGCTGCACCACCATGTGCAGATCACCGACCCCGCCATCGTGGCGGCGGCCCAGCTGTCGCACCGCTACATTGCGGATCGCCAGTTGCCGGACAAGGCTATCGACCTTATCGACGAGGCGGCAGCCAGCATCCGGTTGCAGATCGACTCCAAGCCGGAGGCGCTCGATCGCCTCGAGCGGCGCATCATCCAGCTCAAGCTGGAGCAGCAGGCGCTGATGAAAGAGGACGACGATGCCAGCCGCAAACGACTGGAGCTGATCAATCAGGAGATTGGCGAAAAAGATCGGGAATACAACGAGCTGGACGAAGTGTGGAAGGCCGAGAAAGCCGCTCTCGCCGGCACCCAGCATATCAAGGCTGCGCTGGAGCAGGCCCGTCAGGATCTCGATGTGGCGCGCCGCGCAGGCGACTTGGGCCGGATGTCCGAGCTGCAGTACGGCCGCATTCCGGAGCTGGAGAAGCAGCTGGATCTCGCCACTCAGGCCGAGATGCAGGAGACCAGTCTGCTGCGCAATCGCGTCACCGACGTGGAGATCGCAGACGTCCTAGCCCGCTGGACCGGTATTCCGGTCGCCCGCATGTTGGAAGGGGAGCGCGACAAGCTGCTGCGGATGGAAGATCAGCTGCACAGCCGGGTGATTGGTCAGGAGGAGGCGGTCGATGCGGTCTCCAACGCCATTCGTCGCTCCCGCGCCGGGCTCTCCGATCCGAATCGCCCCATCGGCTCTTTCCTGTTCCTGGGGCCCACCGGGGTGGGCAAGACCGAGCTGTGCAAGGCGCTGGCCGAGTTCCTGTTCGATACCCAGGATGCCATGGTGCGGATCGACATGTCCGAATTCATGGAGAAACACAGCGTGGCCCGTCTGGTGGGGGCGCCTCCCGGATACGTGGGTTACGAAGAGGGCGGTTATCTGACCGAGGCGGTACGCCGTCGTCCCTACTCGGTGATCCTGCTGGACGAGGTGGAGAAAGCGCATCCGGATGTGTTCAACATCCTGTTGCAGGTGCTTGATGATGGCCGCCTGACCGATGGTCAGGGTCGCACCGTCGATTTTCGCAACTCGGTGGTGATCATGACCTCCAACCTCGGGTCGGATCTGATTCAGGAGCACCACTCCGAGAAAGACTACGACGAGATGAAGGCCATGCTGATGGATGTGCTGACCCGCAGTTTCCGGCCGGAGTTTATCAACCGGATCGACGAGACGGTGGTGTTCCATCCCCTCGGCGAGGATCACATCAAGTCCATCGCCCGCATCCAGCTCAAGAGCCTGATGGGCCGTCTCGAGGCTCAGGGTTACGAGGTGGAGGTGAGCGAAGCGCTGCTCGAGAAGCTGGTGCATGCCGGGTTCGACCCCGTCTACGGGGCGCGGCCTCTCAAACGGGCGATCCAGCAGAAGGTGGAGAACCCGCTGGCGCAGGCCCTGCTCTCCGGCCGCATCGTGCCGGGCAAAAAACTGGTGCTGGGGGCCGACAGCAACGGCCTTACCATGACCCAGTAACCAGTCTCGCATCGATGTTTGCAACGCCAGCCCTCGGGCTGGCGTTGTCATATCTGGTGGCGGGGATTCGGCAGAAAAAAAACGGCAATCCGAAGATTGCCGGGAGGAATGTAGTGACGCGACCTGACGTGGGTTGAGCGGGTCGCAGGGGCAAGCCCCGGTTTCGCCGTGGGCCATCAGGGATGACCACGCGACTTACAGCATGTCCGGACTGCGCTCGTTCAGTCCGCACCGCCACACAACTTCAGGGCTGACCCGCGTGCCACTGCGCGCAGGCCAGACCGATGAAATCAACGCGTTTACAGCATGCCTTGCACGGCAGCTTTCATCTCGGCTGGCCAGACACCAACCTGCACCTGACCGATATGCTCTTTTTGCAGCAACAGCATGGCCAGACGAGATTGGCCGATGCCGCCGCCGATGGTCTGCGGCATCCGTGCGGCCAGCAGATCCTGGTGCCAGTCGTACTGCAGGCGATCCTCGTCGCCTGTGATGGCCAGCTGGCGGCGCAGCGCCTCTGCGTCGACCCGGATCCCCATGGAGGAGATCTCGAAGCTGTCTTGCAGCACCGGGTTCCACACCAGAATGTCACCGTTCAGGCCTGCCAGACCCAGCTCGCTGTGGCTGCTCCAGTCGTCATAGTCCGGGGCACGCACATCGTGACGCTCACCGTGGGAGAGGGCACCGCCGATGCCGATCAGGAACACGGCCCCCAGCTCTTTGGCGATGGCACGCTCGCGCCCCTTGGCATCGAGGTCCGGGTAACGGGCCAGCAGCTCTTCGCTGTGCAGGAACTGGATCTCGGCCGGCAGGAAGGGGGTCAGCTCATGCTCGGCACAGACCGCGCGCTCGGTGGCCTTGATGGCAGCCCAGATGCCGCGCACGGTTTCTTGCAGATAGGCAAGATCGCGGCGCTCGCTCGGCATAACCTTCTCCCAGTCCCATTGATCCACATAGACGGAGTGGATGGGGGTGAGCTTGTCTTCATCCGGACGCAGCGCCTTCATGTGGGTGTAGATCCCTTCACCCGGGCCGAACCCGAAGCGACCCAGGGTCTGGCGCTTCCACTTGGCGAGTGAATGGACCACTTCGTAGCTGTGCTCAGGCAGGGTTTTCACTTTGACCTGCACTGCATTCTCATGGCCAGAGAGGTTGTCCTGAGTGCCATCACCGACCCGGCTCAGAATGGGGGCTTGCACCTCCATCAGACCCAGTTGCTGGGCGAGTTGGCGGGAGAACATCTCTTTGACGAAGCTGATCTGCTGTTGGCTGCGAATGTAGTGCTGTTTCATGCTGAATTCCTGTTTCAAACCCCGTTGGATGTGGTGATTCTTCAACGGAATGCCAACTAAATTCAATATTCGACAATAGAAATAGGCTTTGTGTATTTTTTTCTTCAAAATAAGCAGTTATTTAATGAGGTATCGTCAACGGGAGTGCAAAAAAATGCCGGAAAATTACCGGATCGATAATCTCGATCAGGCCATCCTCACCGCTCTGATGGAGAATGCGCGGATCCCTTACGCCGAACTTGCGAAACAACTGGCGGTCAGCCCGGGCACCATCCATGTGCGGGTGGAGAAGATGAAACAGGCGGGGATCATCGAGGGGACACGGGTGCAGGTTAACCCCAAGAAGCTGGGTTACGACGTCTGCTGCTTTATCGGGATCAATCTGAAGAGTGCCAAGGATTACCCCTCGGCACTGGCCAAGCTGCAGGCGCTGGACGAAGTGGTGGAGGCCTACTACACCACGGGCCACTACAGCATCTTCATGAAGGTGATGACCCGCTCCATCGACGAGCTGCAGATAGTGCTGATCAACAAGATCCAGACCATCGACGAGATCCAGTCCACTGAAACCCTGATTTCGCTGCAGAATCCGATCCTGCGGGACGTGAAGCCTTGAGGTGGGTTGTATAAGGGGTAGGGTGTAGAGATCCATCTCCCATGCGAAACCCTGACCCCTTGATCAGGGTTCGATATAGGGGATGGCGTACTTGTCGTAGAGGGCCTTGAGGCTGCCGTTTCGCTTCATGCGCAGCAGTTCGGCATCGTAGGCCGCCATCAGGGCCGGGGTCTGTGCATCCGCTCGTGCGCGGGCCCAGGTGTTGAAGTAGGGGCTGCTCTTGAGCGGTTTGGGCAGGTAATCGACCTTGCCTGTCAGCCCCTCCTCCTTGATCTGGGTGAAGGCGGTGACCAGCGGCATGGGTACGGTATCGATCCGTCCGGCCAGCAGTTTGCGCAGTTGCAGCTGGTTCATGGTGATTTCCTGGAACTGATAGGTCGGGTCGGTCATGGCCGCTGCCAGTTCAGGGGTGTAGGAGAAATCCTTGGTCACGCCGATGCGCCAGGGTTTGAGGTCGGCCAGCGTTTCGTAGCGGATCTTCATCAGGTCCGCCTTGCGCACGAAGAAGTGCCAGCTGTGGCGAAGATGGGCCTGTTGGGGATAGATGAGATAACTCTCCCGCTCTGCCTTGTAGGAGTGGGTCATCACCAGATCGCAGGCGCCGGTTTCGGCATTGCGGGTGAGGCGGGCACCGGAGTCGGCCAGCTCGATCCGAAAGGGCGTCTCCAGCTTGTCGAAGATGGCGGTGACGATGTCTATATCGAGTCCGCGGGGTTTCTGATCGGCATCGAGAAACTTGAGCGGGGGCTCCATGGTGCCGCAGATCACCAGCTCTTTGGCGGGCAATCCGAGTGGAAACAGCAACCAAAACAGGGGGATCACACGCAAACTACGTCTCCTGAGCCCGTTTGAAGATATTCCAAGACCTGATTCCAGTATATTGGATGGCACCTGATCCGTTAGAAGCGACTGTTTATGGCAAATCCTGAAATCGAGAGCCCGCTGGACGGGATCGACAAGTTGACTGTCTCGCTCTACCGCCTTGGCTTGAGTGCGGCAGCCTTGTTGCTGCTTTACCGCGGTGCGGCGCTGCTGAGCGGGATGGCACTGCTCCCGTCGGCACAATGGTTGATGTCGCTGGCAGTGGCAAGCGCAATCTGCGGCTTCTCGCTGCATATCTACGACAAGCGGATTCGCCTGATTCTGCAGGGATTTGGGTGGGGCGCACTGGCCCTGGCAACGGTGGGGGCACCGGATGCGCTAGTGCTGGGGGCGGCGTTGGCGACCCTCTCCGGGCTGGCGTTCAAGGAGCAGTTTTGCTTCGCCATTCCCGGCATCAAGCTGGTGCCCGTATTGCTGCCGGCGTTATGGCTGCTGGAGTGGTTGCGGGTGGAGTGGGCCGCCGCACTGGTGGCGCTGGTCTGCGGCGCCCTGTTGACCTTGCTGGCGCTGGCCAAGTGGCGAATGCCCCTGCACTTCGATATCGGTGACAAGGGGCGTTACCAGATCTAGGTCTGCTGGCACACCTTCATCTGCTGGTTGAGGGCCTGCATCACCTGACGGCGGCTGATGATGCCGATCACCTTGCCCTGTTGCAGCACCGGGTAGATCTTGGGCTTGGCATCGGCCATCTGGCGAGCCAGATCCAGAATGCTCTCATCCGGCCCGACCGAGAGGGGCGAGCGGTTCATCAGATCCTCCACCCGGGTGCGGGTATCGCAGTGGTAGCTGCCGGTGAGCAGGCTGGGGATGCAATCTTGTTCGGAAAGAAAGCCGATCAGCCGTTTCTGCTCATCCAGTACCGGCAGGCCGCCAAGACCCGATTGATGCAGGCGATCCAGCGCCTCGGCCAGGCCGAGTCCGGCAGTGAGGGAGTGGGTCAGGCGACCCATGTGGTGGTGTACTTTCAGCATGGTGGTGACTCCGCAAGAGGGGGATGCCGCCACTATGACGCGGGCGGGTGGCCCGCGACCAATGGCTTGTGCCGCAGGGATTGATAGGCACAAGCCATCGGTGGTGATCCGCTGGCAGGCGGGCTTCGTTCATGCAAGACCATGAAAGGGAAAGGAGATCGTATGCGTGCATTGGTTACGGGCTGCGGCCGTCGACTCGGATTTTATCTCTGTGAACAGCTGGTGGCGGCGGGTTGGCAGGTGACGGGCAGTTATCGCAGCGAGCGGCCGGAGCTGGCCACGTTGGCTGCATTGGGGGTCGAACTGGTGCAGGCGGATTTTGGCCGGGAAGAGGACGTTGGCAAGCTGATCGACGTGCTGGCTGCCCATCAGGATCTGGCGCTGGTGATCCACAACGCCTCGGCCTTCGAGCCGCAGGCAACTGATCCGGCTGCGCAACTGGCCCAGTTCGAGCAGTTCTACCGGGTGCACATGGCGGCCCCCTTCCAGCTCAACCGGGCGCTGGCCCCCCGGCTGGCCAGCAATTCCAACGCCAGCATCATTCACATTACCGATATCTATATCCATGCCCCGGCCCCCCGTTTTGCCAGCTATGTGGCGACCAAGGCGGGAGCCCATTCGCTGGCCATGAGCTTTGCCCGGGAGCTGGCGCCTGCGGTGCGAGTCAACACCATAGAGCCGGGCCCCATTCTGTTTCTCGACGAGCATGACGAGGCATGGCGCCGGCAGGTGTTGGCGAAAACACCGCTGGCGCGGGAGGGGGGACTTGAGCCCATCTGGCAGGCGGTGCAGTTACTGATGGGGAACAGTTATATGACGGGGGCCAGCATCAAGGTAGATGGCGGACGTGCGCTGGCCACCCTCTGATAGGTTGCCGAGCACCAGCGGCCCCAGCCCGACCTGCCGAGTCAGCAAGCCCTTGCCGGGTTTGAGCTTGCCCGACGGGGCGGGGAGCGTCACTTGCAGCGCCACCTTGGGGTCATGCACCTCGCCATGGCCATAGAGCTCGGCCAGCAGCTCCGCAAGATAGGAATCGACCTCTGCCGAGGCAAAGTCACCGCTCCTGTTGCTGGCCAGAATATCGATGTCGAGCGGCCGGTCGTGCACCTTGCAGAGCGGATCGCTGCGATCCCGGCCGTGAGCTACCTCGAGGGCGACAAAGTGCTGCTTGAGGCGGGCGGCATCGAGCGGGCTCTCCACCACCAGCAGGCAGTTGAGAAAGTCGTGGCTGGAGTGCATTCCCACCGGCTTGGTGCGGATCACCGAACTCAGTTGCAGGGGGCCGACGTTCGCAAGCAGCTCGGCCAGCGCATGGCTGACATGGGTATGCGGGTCAAGATTGGAACCAATGCTACACAGATAGAACATGCTCACCTTCCCGGGGTTGGGCTCATCTGAAATGTATACGCAGCTCACGGTTATCGGATTAACTATGGCTTAACATTGTCTTATCTATTGTGATCCGGCACTGATTGGCAGAAAGGAGGTTTGCATGAGTGTGGAGCTGAAATGGGCGCTGTTGACCGCCTCGGGCGCGCTGGCGATGATCATGATTATCTGTCTGGCCTCTGTCGCGTTGGCGTGAATCACCACAATCCAGATAATACAAACCGGCCTGTTGGCCGGTTTTGTTTTTTGGGGCGGTGCGGCTATGCTGGCGCACCGGTGAGAATGCAAGAGAAGAGATGATGACCAAGGTTCGCCCACGCTCCCTGCTGCAGGTGGTATTGATGGGATTTGTGCTGGTGTTGATGCCGCTGGGCGGCATGATCTGGCACAACAGCACCTCCCTTGCCCACCTCAGTCAGCTCACCAGCGACGAGATGGAGCGGGCGGTCAAGGATACCCGCCGCGCTACCCTGCTGACGGCGCAAGCCATCGATATCGAGCGCACCTTGCGCCGCTTCGCGGTGCTGGGGGATCGCCGCAGTCTCACCAGCTACCAGCAGCAACTCGACGGGTATCGGGTGTTGCTGGCGGAACACCGCAACTCCATCACCGACGGCCAGCTTTACAGCGGGCTCGATCAGGGGCTGGCCTGGCTCGACAGCCTGCAGGATGCTGCGCTGGCCCGGGCGGCGGCAGCGGGGGACAAGCTTGAGCAGTTCAACGATGCCAACAAGCAGCTCGAAATAGTCACCCGCAGCCGGGTTGACGAACACATGGATCGGGTGCAGCTCACCATCGCCGGACTGACCAGCGAGCTCTGGTGGGTGAGCGGAGCTGTGGCGGCGCTCAGCCTGCTGATGGTCTTTATCTTCACCTACCTCATCATCCACCCGGTACGACAGATTGAGTCGCGCATCTTGAGTCTGGGTGCCGGGGTCGAACCCGATCCCAAGCCGGTTGACGGCCCTGCCGAGCTGGTATTGCTGGGGGAGCGGATCGTCTGGCTGCACGACAAACTCAAGGAGCTGGAGCTGCAGAAATACCAGTTCCTGCGTCATGTTTCCCACGAGCTCAAGACCCCGCTGGCGGTGCTGCGGGAAGGGACGGATCTGCTCTGCGAGCAGCTGGTCGGGCCTTTGACGCCGGATCAGCTGGAGATCTGCCAGATGCTCGACGAGAACAGTCGGCGTTTGCAGACCCTGATCGAGCGTCTGCTCGACTTCAACCGGCTCAGTCAGCAGGAGGCCTTCGAACTAGAGCCCGTCCCCCTGCTGCCGATGTTGTCGGAACTTTCTGCCGAGTACCGGCTGGCATTGGAGTCCAAGCAGATCCGTGTACACTTGCCGACCGTGCCGGTTACCCTGTGGGCGGAGCCCTACCGGCTACGGCTGATCCTCGATAACCTCTTCTCCAACGCCGTCAGTTACGGCGCCAGCGGGGGCAATATCTGGATCAGGGCAGGGCAGAATGAACAGATAAGCTGGCTGGAAGTGGCCAACGAGGGGCCCAAGATCCCCGTGGCCGATCAGCAACGCATTTTTGAACCCTTCGAGCAGGGCAGCACTGTGCGGCAAGGTCTCTTGAAAGGCTCGGGCATGGGCCTCTCCATCGCCCGCGAGTCTGCCAACAGCCTGGGGGGGGAACTGGTTCTGGTAGAGGATGAACAGGCTGATGTCTGTTTCAGGTTGACGTTGAAATGAGGACTATGAAGATACAACGCGTATTTCCAGCTCTGATGGCAGGGCTGCTCGCGGGTTGCTCCTTGCTGCCGCAACAGGCAGAGCGGGAGTCCTCCGATATCGCTTTTGCCAAGCGGATGGAGTTTGCCAACAAGGAGATGCAGGTGCGTCTGCAATACTCCGACTGGCTGCTGGCCAGTCACCCCCAGCAACGGGTGCAGGAGCGTCAGCGTCTAAAAGGGGCTGACGATCTGGAGAGCCGGGTCAGTCTGGCCATGGTGGACTCCCACCCCGCCGAATCGGTAGCCAATCGCACCGCCGGTCTGGCGCGCCTGAAGCAGATGCTGCCCGAACTGGGTCTCGATGCGCAGGCCTTTTTACGTAGCTGGATCGCCCTCGGCGAGCAGCTGCTGGCTCGCGACAGCCGTCGCGATGACCAGAGTCAGGAGATCCAGCGGCTGCGCCGCCAGATCGAGCAGCTGACCGCTATCGACGACCAGCTCAACCAGCGCAAGCTGAACGAGAATCGTGAGGTAATACCATGAGCCGGATCCTGTTGGTGGATGACGACGTCAGCCTGCTCAAACTGATGAGCATGCGGCTGCGCAGTCAGGGTTATGAAGTGGATACCGCCGACAGTGCGGAAGGGGCCCTCGACCGGTTGCGTCAGCAACGGGCCGATCTGGTACTGAGCGATCTGCGGATGGCCGGCATGGACGGTCTGGCGCTGTTCGAGCGGATCCAGGCCCAGTGGCTGGGTTTGCCGGTGATCATCATGACCGCCCACGGCACCATCCCGGACGCCATTCAGGCGACCCGTTCCGGGGTCTTCAGCTTCCTGACCAAACCCATCAACAAGGATGAGCTGTTCGCCACCATCGAACATGCGTTGAGTCTGACGCGGCCGAAACAGCAGCAGGAGTGGCAGTCGCTGATCCTGACCCGCAATCCCCAGCTGGAACAGCTGCTGATCCAGGCTCATAGCATTGCGACCATGGAGGTGCCGGTGCTGATCATGGGGCCGTCAGGTTCCGGCAAGGGGGCGATGGCGCAGGCGCTGCACCAGGCCAGCCAGCGGCGCGACAAGCCGCTCCATACCATCAACTGCGCCGCCATTCCGTGGGCGTCACTCGACCTGCAGCTGTTTGGTGAAGATGGCCAGTCAGGGCTGTTCGAGCAGGCCAAGGGGGCGACCCTGTTTCTCGACGAGATTGGCAGCCTCTCCGAATCCCTGCAGGCCAAGCTGCTGCAGGTGATGGAGGAGTATGGTCAGGGCACGCCGGAGGTGCGGGTGCTCAGCTCCAGCCATCAGGATCTGGTCAAGGCGATGGAGGAGGGGCGCTTTCGGGAAGATCTCTTCTACCGTCTCAACGTCGCCAACATCACCTTGCCGTCTCTCAGTGCCCGCAGCGAGGATATCCCCCTGCTGGCCCGACAGGCGCTCGACGATTACCGTAGCCGCCACAGTGACTGCGCCGCCATGGGTTTTTCGCCCGAATCGCTGGCGATGCTGGCGGCCGCTGCCTGGCCCGGCAACGTGCGCCAGCTCTGCAACGTGGTGGAACAGCTCGCCAGCCTCTGTTGCAGTCCAGTGATCGGGGTCTCCATGGTGGAGTCAGCCCTGAGCGGTGGCGGCGGCGGCATCCCCTCGTTCAACGAGGCTCGTGCCGAATTCGAGAAGGAGTATCTGATCCGTTTGCTGCGCACTACCGAAGGCAACGTGACCCTGGCGGCCAACCTGGCGGGCAGAAACCGTACCGATTTTTACAAGTTATTGAATCGGCATGGTATCGAAGCTGCAAATTTCAAATCGAAGGGATAAATCAGGCGGGATCAACCACCGCCGGAGCGGCATCGGCTTTTTGAGTTTTATGGGAGAGCCAGAGGCCGCTTGCCTTCATCAGGTAACCGAACAAGGCGCCAATGATGAGGGAGGGCAGGATCAGCCGCCACTCGCCAGCCGCCCCGAAGGTGGCACAGCAACCGGCAAAGGTGCCGGGAATGTAGCCGAGCCACTGCTGCTTGGCCTGTACGCACATCAGGGTGGCGACCACCCCCGTCATCACATAACTCGCCACGCCCGCCCCCCACAGGCTGTCGCCATGGATCAGCAGCAGCGCCCACAGCATGCCGCTGGTGTTGCAGAAGATGGTTTGCAGCAGCGCCTTGTAGCCGCCGCTTGACGCGAAATAGCTGGTGCAGCCGAGAAAGCCGACCCAGGAGATAAGGCCGAACGCGACGGCAATCCAGCCCCAGACGGCGGAGAGAATTCCAGTGGTGATGGCGATGGCGATCAGTGGGCTCATGGGGCGACTCTTCAGTTGGCTTCGCAAAATGGGCAGCCTACCCCCGGCAATCGGGGCGGCAAGCGGGGGCCGAATTGTGTGTGATCTTCATCACCCTTTTCAACTCAGGAATACGCTTGCGCTCGCGAAAAAAATTCATTGGTGACCGGCCTGACAGTCGGCCATAGTTAGAGGCCCTGTCCTGCTCATGGAGTGAGTCTGATGGCGCCAAATGTGATCGTTCCCCTGCTGGTGTTCGTAGTCCTGTTTCTGGTCGGCACCATGGCCAAGGCACTGCCCCTGCACCACATGATGTAAATTTGTGTGAAATAAAAATCTGCCGGGGCGGGTCTTATCCATACTGCCTCACTCAGCCCCGGGAGTTTTTCATGTTGATCAAGCGTCGTACCGCCCACCCCCTCACCGAACAGGATGTCACCCCGGAAGCCGTTTATCAGGACCGCCGCCTTATTCTCAAGGGGCTGGGTCTGGGCGCGGCTACTCTGGCGTTTCCCACTCAGGCCGGTGTACTCGATCTGCTGCGCGGTAAAGAGGATGCTCCCCAATTAGCCACCAAACCGCTCAACAGCAAGCCTGCCGATCGCCCGGCCAATCTGGTACTGACACCGGAAGAGAAGGCCACCAGTTACAACAACTTCTATGAGCTGGGCACCGACAAGTCCGACCCGGCTCGCAACGGCCATTACCTCAAGCCCGAACCCTGGACCCTCAAGGTGGAGGGGGAGGTGGCCAAGCCCTTTACCCTCGATGTGTGGGGTCTCATCAACAAGATCGAGCTGGAGGAGCGGATCTACCGGCTGCGCTGCGTCGAAGCCTGGTCCATGGTGTTGCCCTGGAATGGTATCTCGCTGGCAGAGATCATCCGCCGTGCCGAGCCCACCAGTCGCGCCAAGTTTGTTGCCTTCGAGACCCTGTTTGATCCGAAACAGCTGCCGGGTCAGGCTTCCAGTCTGGGGGGCGGCATCGAGTATCCCTATGTGGAGGGGTTGCGTATCGACGAGGCGATGCACCCTCTCTCTTTCCTTGCGATGGGGCTCTATGGCAAGACCCTGCCCGCCCAGAATGGCGCGCCGATCCGGCTGGTAGTGCCGTGGAAGTACGGCTTCAAGAGCATCAAGAGCATCGTCTCGATCCGGCTGGTGGAGGAGATGCCGCCGACCACCTGGAACCTGCTGGCTCCCAACGAATATGGCTTCTACGCCAACGTCAATCCGCAGGTGGATCACCCGCGCTGGAGTCAGGCCAGCGAGCGCTTTATTGGCGAGGGTGGAGTGTTTGGCGCCAAGCGTCAGCCGACCCTGATGTTCAACGGCTATGGTGACGAAGTCGCCTCGCTCTATCAGGGGATGGATCTGCGCCAATGGTACTGAGATTGAAACCGGCCCATATCAGCGGCTTGCGGGCGCTGGTGCATCTGGGCTCCTTGGGCTTCCTGCTCTGGCTGGTTTTTGCCATTCCAGCGGGTCTGCTGGGGGGGGATCCGGTGCCAGAGCTTATCCACTACCTCGGTAAGGGGGCGCTCAACCTGCTGCTGCTCACCCTGCTGGTGTCGCCGCTGGCCAAGCGCTGGCGGCAGGGGCAGCTCATCAAGCTGCGCCGCCCCCTCGGGCTCTGGTGTTTTGCTTGGGCGCTGCTCCACTTCATGGCGTGGCTGGGGCTGGATCTGCAGTTTGACTGGGGGCTGATTGGCGGCGAGCTGGTCAAGCGCAGCTATATCGTGGTGGGGATGGTGGCCCTGTTGCTGCTGGCCGCCCTCAGCATCACTTCGCTGCCCGCATTGCAGCGCCGCATGGGCGCCGCATGGCAGAAACTGCACAACTGGGTCTATGCCATCGCCCTGCTGGTGCCGGTGCACTACTGGTGGTCGCTCAAGAGCGGTTGGGGGGAGCCTCTCATTTACCTGCTGCTGGCCTGCGCCCTGCTCTGGCCGAGGCGGGAGAAGCTGCTGCGCCCCATGCGGGGACGCTGGAATGCAAAAGAGGCCTAATCGGCCTCTTGTTGTTTGATCTCGCCAGTGTAGGCATCGACGATGAGATGCACCTTCTGATCCTGGCGATTGAGGGTTTTGACCTCGAATTTGTCCCCTTCCAGCTCCACTTCCCGAATGTCGTGATACCCTTGCGCCAGCAGGAGTTTGACCAGCCCGGCCATGTCGAGACGGCTCTGGGCCGCCCAGCTTGTGGCACTCAACAGGCAAAGGATCAGCAGGAAACTGCGCGGGATCATATTCATTCCGGATTCATGGCTGGCAGACTATAAACGCCATTATGTTAGGTTTTTGGAGATGAATCATCCATGAATAGAGCGCTCCCTCTGCTTGGGTTATTGCTGCCGTTGCTGGCACAGGCGGTCACGCCTGATGAAGCCATGCTGCAGCAAGCTGTCCATGAGGGACGGGTTCGGCCCTTCCATGAAATGATGGAGGTGGCGGCCAGATTGCCGGTGCGGGTGTTGCGGGTGGATCTGGGGGAAGAGGATGGTATCTGGCTCTATGAACTGCGAGTCATCGATCGGGAAAACAGCGTGATCAAGGTAGCCTATCGGGCCGACAACCTTGAGCTGGTGTGGGCCAAGGGCCACCATCTGGAGCGGCTGTTCGAACCGCCAAAGCCCCCGGTCGAGGATGATGAATAACCCCTGTGTGGAAGCCTGTTCATGCGAATTCTGATTGTTGAAGACGAAAAAATTCTGGCTGGTCAGCTGGCCGAACAGCTGCACCTCTCCGGCTTTGTCACCGACCTCTGCCACGACGGCAACGAGGCCGGTTTCCTCGGTGAGACCGAACCCTATGACGCCATCATTCTCGACCTCGGCCTGCCGGGGCGCGATGGCCTGAGTGTGCTGAAAGAGTGGCGCAGCAAGGGGATCGATACCCCTGTGCTGGTGCTGACCGCCCGTGGCCAGCTGCACGAGAAGATCGAGGGGCTCAACGCCGGTGCCGATGACTACCTGACCAAGCCGTTCCAGGTGGCCGAGCTGGTGGCGCGGGTCCATGCGCTGGTGCGCCGGGCGGCAGGCAACGCCAGCTCCATTCTGGAAATTGGTGGGGTGCGGCTCGACATGGCGGCTTCCCAGGTGTGGTACGAAGGGACTCCCATCAAACTGACCGCCCACGAGTTCCGGGTGCTGGGTTACCTGATGCAGCATCGGGGCAAGGTGGTATCACGCAGCGAGCTGATCGACCACATCTACGCTCAGGATTTTGACCGCGACTCCAATACCGTGGAGGTGTTCATCGGCCGGATCCGCAAGAAAACCAACCCCGATCTGATTGAGACAGTGCGCGGCCTCGGGTACCGGATCAACGAATGAGGCTGGTCAGAACCCTGCGGGGACGACTGGTCGCCATCGCGCTGGTGTGGTGCGGGCTGTTTCTGTTCGCCACCGGTTTCAGTCTGCAGACCATGATGCGCAACTACTGGCAGGAGGCGGAGGCCGACGGTCTGCGCCTGCAGCTTTATGATCTGCTCTCCCGGCTGGAAGTGGCCAAAACCGGCCTGCCGGTGGTCACCGGCTCCCTCTCCGATCCCCGCTTCAATCAGCCCTACTCCGGCTACTACTGGCAGCTGGAACTGGGCCGCGATGTGGTGGGGCGCTCCCGTTCCCTGTGGGATACCAACCTGAAGAGCGACGGCCTCAAGTCGGCGTTTGGCGATCCCGACCTCTTCGTCGGCAAGGGGCCCAACAAGGAGCCGCTGCTGATCATGACCCGCACCGTGCTGCTGCCCGGTTCGGATCGGGTGTTCACTCTGGTGATGGCCAAGGACAGCAGCGCCCTGACCCAGACCCTCAACAAGACCCGCATCAGCCTGTTCCTCGGTCTCGGCTTTGCTGCCGCCGGTCTGGTGCTCGGCTTCATGTTCCAGATCGTCTACGGCTTGCGGCCGCTGCACCTGCTGCGCCGCGAATTGGGGCGGGTTCACGAGGGTCATCAGGAGGGGTTCCGGCTGCGCTATCCGCTGGAGATCCAGCCGCTGGTGGAGGATATCAACCGGCTGCTGCACCACTACGGCGAGCTGCTGCAGCGGGCCCGTTCTCACACCGGCAATCTGGCTCACGCCCTCAAGACGCCGCTCAGCATCATGCGCAATCAGGTGGCTCAATTGCCGCCGGAGGATCAGGCCGCCATCGGCGAGCAGCTCGACCAGATCCAGCGCCATATCGACTACCACCTCGGCAAGGCGCGGGTGACCGGCGCCGCCAAGATCCTCGGGGTCTCGACCCCGGTGCGGGCGCGGGTAGAGTATATCTGCCGCGCCTTCTCCCGCCTCTATCCGGGCAAGACGGTGGATCTGCAAGTGCCCGCCAATCTGGCGGTCGGGGTGGAGGAGCAGGACTTCGACGAGATGGTGGGCAATTTGCTGGAGAACGCCTTCAAGTGGTCAGCCAGCGAACTGCGCATCTCCAGCGCCGAGCTGGGGGGCTGGATCACCCTGCGTATCGAGGATGACGGCCCCGGCATGAGCGAAGATCAGATCGCCAAGGCGGTGCTGCGCGGGGTGCGGCTCGACGAGAAGGTGCCGGGCTCGGGCCTGGGTCTCAACATCGTCTCCGATCTGGCGGAAGCCTATCGGGGCAGTTTCATCATGGGCCGCGCCGAACTGGGCGGTCTGGCCGCCTCCCTCTCGTTGCCCAAGGTGGCAAGAGTCGAGAGCTAGGCATAACATATGGCATTTGTTTTAGCCTGAGGAAGAGAAGCATGACCGACGATCCGTGGGCACTGTGTCACCTTGACGATTCGTTTGATGCCTCTGTGCTGGGGGTCAAGGGCGCCCAGATCCAGTGGTTTGAAGACAGGGATGGCCTGATCGCGTTCCTTCTGGAAGATTTTGTCGACCTGCTGGCCGATGTGGGCGAGCTGGATGAAGAGCAGACCGAGCAGGCGCGTGAGCGCTTCACCCTGCTGGTGGAGCAGAGCTTCGACGATCGCACCCTGATGGATGCCATCAACGATCTCGCCTCCGGCCTGCGTCGCATCGCCTGGTTGGGGCCGCTCTCGGAGCTGGCCGAGATCAGCGATGAGTTTGCCTCCGGCCTGCGCCGCTATTTCTGGAGCCAGTACGACGGGGACGAAGATGACCCGGACGCCTGGGTGCCGGAAGAGCTGTGGCCACAACTGGTTGAGTGCGCGCAGGAGTATATGGAGGAGGGGGAGTTCTAAACCCGTCCCGACCATGCCTGAGCTTTGGCAGACAGATAAAGAAACGGCGCCATCATGGCGCCGTTTTGTCCGGTAGCAACCGCCTTAGCCGTTGGCCGGTACCGCGTGGGCGGTGTTGGCCAGCACCGGGCCAGTGTACTTCTCGATCTGCAGCTGGGCCATGTGGCCGCAGTTGCCCTGCGCCAGACTGGACGAGCCTTCGTCGAAGGTGAGGCAGTTGACGTTGCCGTTCTTGCAGATGCTGCCCGCTTCGCCCGGCTTGGCCGGGTCGTACCAGGCCCCTTCGCAGATCCGCACCACCCCTTGGCGCACATCCTCGGAGAGCAGGGCGCCCACCAGGATCTGGCCGCGTTCGTTGAAGGCACGCACCAGATCCCCCTGGGCGATGCTACGAGCCTTGGCGTCCAGCGGATGTATCATGATCGCCTCGCGGTCGGCGATGGCGAACTTGTCCCGCAGCGGGGTGTTGTCGAGCTGGGAGTGCAGCCGCTGGGTCGGGTGGGAGGTGTTGAGCGACAGCGGATAGCGCGCTGCCACCTCGCTCTTCACCCACTCCTTGGGCTCATACCACTTGGGATGGCCGGCGCAGTCGGCGTAACCCATCCCCGCCACCGTGTTGGAGAAGATCTCGATCTTGCCGGACGGGGTACCGAGCGGGTTGAGCAGCGGATTCTCACGAAAATCGGCGTGACGGATCCACTGGCGGTTGGCCTCGGGGATCGGGAAGCGGATGTAGTTGTTGGACTCCCAGAACATGTTGAACGGCGGCAGCGCGACGCGGGCGCCGCGGGCCTGCGCCGCCATGCCGTCGTACATCTGCTTGAGCCACAGCATCTCGTCCTTCCCTTCTGTGTACTGCTCCTGCACACCCAGTTTGGCGGCGATGGCGCTGAAGATGTCGAAGTCGTTGCGGGCTTCAAACTGGGGCGGTACGCACTGGTGCATCGGGAACACATAGCGCTGGGAGTAGTCGCCGCCCATCTCCAGATCGTTGCGCTCGTAGCTGGTGGTGACCGGCAGCACGATATCGGCGTGCTTGGCGGTGGCGGTCCAGTAGGGCTCGTGGACGATCACGGTCTGCGGCTTGCGCCACGCTTGCAGCAGGTTGTTGGTGTCCTGATGGTGGTGGAAGGGGTTGCCGCCCGCCACGTAGACCAGCTTGATGTCCGGATAGGTCACCTTGCGGCCGTTGAAGTCGATGGTCTTGCCCGGGTTGGCGAGACAGTCGGCGATGCGGGCCACCGGGATCGGAGCTGGGCTGTTCTTCGGTGCGTTGCCGGCGGAGATACCCGCCAGAATGCCACCCTTGGCGGTGGGGCTGCCACCGGAGGAGTAGTGGTAGCTGAAGCCGTAGCCGCCGCCCGGCAGGCCGATCTGGCCCAGCATGGAGGCCAGAGTGACCAGCATCCAGTTCGGCTGTTCGCCGTGCTGCTGACGCTGCATCCCCCAACCGGCCATGATCATGGTGCGCTTGGTGGCCATGTCGAGAGCCAGCTGGCGGATCACCTTGGCATCGACGCCGCAGACGGTGCTCGCCCATTCGGCGCTCTTCGGTTGGCCGTCATCCTTGCCGAGCAGGTAGTTCAGGAACTTGTCGAAGCCGACGGTATAGCGATCGAGGAAAGCCTGATCGTGCTTCTTCTCGCTGTAGAGGGTGTGGGCCACACCCAGCATCATGGCCACGTCGGTGTAGGCGTTCGGGGCAATCCACTCGGCGCCGACCAGCTTGGCGGTCTCGTTGTAGATGGGGTCGATGCTGATGACGCGGGTGCCTTTCTCTTTCAGCGCCATGAAGCCAGCCTGGCCTTCGTGATCCGGCATGTTCCAGCTGTTCTTCAGGGTGACCTGGGCGTTGACCCCCCACAGCACCACCAGTTCGGCGTTCTCCACCACGTTGGGCCAGGCGGTCTGCTGCTCGTACACCTCGATGGAGCCCATCACGTGGGACATGATCACCTGGGCCGCGCCGGTGGAGTAGTCACCGGCATAACCGGTGAAGCCGCCGGAGAGGTTCATCAGGCGGTGCAGCAGGGTGCGGCTGTTGTGGAACATGCCGACACTCTTCCAGCCGTAGGAACCGGCGTGGATCGCCTGCGGGCCGAAGTCACTCTGCACGCGCTGGATTTCACCGGCCACCAGTTCGATCGCCTTGTCCCAGCTCACTCGCACCCACTCGTCGGCACCGCGCAGCTCCGGCTTGGCTCCCGGGCCATGCTCCAGCCAGCTCTTGCGCACCATGGGGTATTTGATGCGGTTCTTGGCGTGCACCTGGAACGGCGCCATATCGATGAGATCGTTCGGCGCCGGATCATCGGCCACCGGCTGGACGCGCACCATGCGGCCATCCTCGACGATCGCCTCGAAAGCACCCCAGTGGGCGCCGGTCAGAATGCCCTTCTGGGCGGGCACCAGGGTCGGGAACTGACTCAATGCGGTGCTGATGGCTTGCGCCAGCGCACTCTTGGGAAAAATGCCGCCGAGCAGGGGCAGGGCTGCGCAGGCGCCGAGCCCCTTGAGCAGGTTGCGGCGGGACAGATTGGTCTTCTTGTCATTGAAAAAAGTCATAACGGTTTTCCTCTGTGCCAGCCTTAGTGGGCCGCGCTCATGTCACTGGCGTGTTTCTGGACATACTGGGTCAACATGCGAGCCTGTTCCGGGGTCAGGGAGGTGCGAGATTCCATCCCCTTGATGACGCCGATCCACTGGTTGGCATTGAAGTGATCCAGTGCGGTGAGGCCGTGGCAGCCGGTACAGTTGTTGGACATCAGGGTGGAGGCGTATTGCCACAGCTTGCCCTGATCGCCGATGAGCTGGCTCTGGTCGACCCAGGCGGTCAGCTTGACCTGATGCCAGGTGAGGTTGGTGGCGCTGTCGGTTTCGCTCTGGCCGGTGACCAGCGCTTTCTTGGCGGCATCGCCGACCAGCACGCTGAGGATCCGCTTGCCCGGTGCGGCGTAGAACACTTCGCTCACGCCATCCTGTTGCCAGCCTTCGATCTGTACCTTGGCGCGGCCGTTTTCGTTGGCCAGCACTTCCACCTTGGTGGAGGGCATCAGGGTGCCTTCGTCGGTCTTGGCGGCGGCATCGAGGAACAGCGGGGTGGTGGCGATGGCGTAACGGGTTGTGACATTGGCCGGAGTCTGGGCCGCAGCCTGCGCCAGCTCGCTGGCACCGGCGGCTGCCAGGCCGCTCATGTCAGGCATGATGTGGGCGACACCGCGGTGGCAGTCGATACAGGTCTGGCCCTCCTTGATGGCGACCGGGTGCTCGGCGCGGGCATTGGGGCGCTGGGCCAGAATGTCCATCGCCTCGTAGCTGTGGCAGCTGCGGCAGGTGGCGGAGTCGTTGGCTTTCAGCTCGTCCCAGACGGATTGGGCCATCCGCAGCTTGTGGGCTTCATACTTTTCCGGGGTGTCGAGCGTGCCGATCGCCTCGTGATAGATATCCTTCACGGCGCGGATCTTGGTCCACAGATAGGAGGTGGGGTCGCCCGGGATGTGGCAGTCGGCGCACTCGGCGCGGATCCCCTTGGTGTTCTGGAAGTGGACACTACCCTGATACTCGGCGAGCGGAGTCTGCATGGAGTGGCAGGAGACGCAGAATTCGGTGGAGCTGGTCTTGTGCAGCACGGTCACGGTGACACCCAGTGCCGCGACACCCAGCAGGGCCCCGAGCAGCAGGAGCCAGAACCAGGTTTTTCTTATCAGTTTTCCAATCATGGCGGCGTTTTCCTACGGTCAATAATTACCTACATAGTACTAGTCCAATAGTAGTAGTAATGATAGGGATAAGGCGTTGACCTCCATCATGGTTTATATTTTTGATTGCTGTCACATTTTGTCTTTTATTTTGTTATTGATATATTTGTCGAATTAAATTCAGTTGTTTTCTGTTTTATCTATTTGTGCACTTTCCGCGACAGCTGTTAGCCCCCTCGCAAAACCCCACAAGATTCGCTGATATAGTGAGCAGTGAGCCTCAACGGAGTGTCGCTGATGAGCCCTTTCTCACTGCTGTGTGTCGCCGCCAACGTGCAACTGCTGGCCGAATTCGAACAGGAGTTGGCTCCGCTGCTCGGCCATTTCGCGCTGGTGGTGGTGGTCGGTCAGGGGTCGGCTGAGCTGGCCCTGGACGAGCTGGATCGTAAGGGGCAGCCACCCGCCGTAGTGGTGTGTGACAGCGAGCTGGGGGATGGGAGAGGGGCCGATTTTCTGATCCGCCTCGGCAGCCGTCACGAGGCGTGCCGCAAGATCCTGCTGGGCAGCCAGCCGGAGATGAAATCGATCATCGAGGCGGTCAATCTCGGTCGCCTCGACTACTACCTGCAACGCCCCTGGCGCGATGGCAGTCTGCGCCGGGCGGTGATCGAGCAGGCGAGCCACTTTGTATTGCAGCGTCCCGAGGCGGACCTGCTGAGCTATGCCGCCGTGCTCGACAACCAGAAGCTGCTGCGAGCCCACGTCGATCGCCAGTTGGCTGCCTATCGGCAGGGCTTTATGGATTACACCCACTGCAGCGATGAAGAACTCTCCCGGGTGGTGATCGACGGCCTCTACCAGTTTTTCGAGGGCAATGACGAGGAGCGGGTCTGCCGCCACTACAGCCCGGGCCATGTGCTGACCCGCGAGGGGGAGCCCAACAGCTTCCTCTGGTTTATCGCCAAGGGAGAGGTGGTGCTGCGCAAGCGGGACGAGCAGGGGATCGACCAGGAGGTGGTGCACTACCGTACCGGCTCGCTGGTGGGGGGCATGTCCTTCGTGACTGGAGAACCCGCCTTCACCACCGGCGTGACTCTGACCGGTGCCGAGGTTATCAAGCTCGACAAGCTGCAATTCTCCCGGGTGATGCAGGCGCGCAGCGAACTGCTCCCCTCCTTTACCAACCTGCTGCTGCGCCACTTCAACCGCCGCCTGCAAAACAGCATCCGCACCGAGATGCGGCTGCAACAGACCCTCAACTCCCTCGATGCCGCTCACGCCCAGCTGGTGGAGAGCGAAAAAATGGCGATGCTGGGTCAGCTGGTGGCCGGTGTCGCCCACGAGCTGAACAACCCGGTGGCGGCCATTATCCGCGGTAGCGAGACCCTGCGGGCCGCCATCCCCGATCTGGTCAATCTCGAACTACCTGCCCCCATCAAGGGTCTGGGCAACCAGACCCTCTGTCAGGCGCTCTCCTCCCAGCCGGTCTCGACCAGCGAGATCCGTGACAAGACCCGGCTGGCGGAGGGGCGCTTTGGCGATCGTCAGCAGGCG
The DNA here is from genome assembly GCF_041402345.1 of Aeromonas sp. S11(2024). Lineage (NCBI taxonomy): Bacteria > Pseudomonadati > Pseudomonadota > Gammaproteobacteria > Aeromonadales > Aeromonadaceae > Aeromonas > Aeromonas sp. S11(2024). The sequence goes on from NZ_JBGLRC010000007.1 coordinate 139,992, forward strand.
CGACTGGCGGTGCAGATGAATCTGGATGACGAGCTGAACTGGCAGCGCTGGTTTGCCAGCCGCACTGCCGACGAGCGGGAGGCGCTGCTCTCCCGGCTGGAGCTGTTCCAGCAGACCGGCAGCTTCCTGCGCAATATCGAAGTGTGTGCCCGTCGCATCGGCGATCTGGTCAAGAGCCTCAAGCAGTATGCCCGGCAGGATCGGGCCGAGCCCACGCTGGTAGACCTGCACGAGGGGCTGGAAGATACCTTGATGATTTTCGAAAACCGCCTCAAGCATCATGAGCTCTGCAAGGAGTACCAGCCGTTGCCGCTGGTGCGCTGTCACCCCATCGCCCTGCAACAGGTGTGGACCAACCTGATCGCCAACAGTCTGGATGCCATGAGCGGCTCGGGGCGACTCACCATTCGCACCGGGTTGCTGGATCCCGAGTGGGTCATGGTAGAGATCGAGGATAGCGGTTGCGGCATCGAGCCCGAGCTGTGGCAGCGGATCTTCGAGCTCAACTTCACCACCAAGCGGGAGGGCCATTTCGGCCTCGGTATCGGTCTGAGCGTTTCGCTGCAGATAGTTCAGCAGCACCACGGCCGGATTGAGGTGGCCTCCGAACCGGGCCGTTACACCCGGATGCGGGTCTGTCTGCCGCTGGATGGCATGGGGCAGGCCGGTTACGGGGGCGAACCTCATCACAACAAGGAGCATGCGGCCTGAGCCGTCGCCAGCATCAATCGCGCGGCGTGCCAAACCATGTCGCCAAGGAGGAGCAATGAACAAACACTATCTGATCCTGTGTGTGGACGATGAGCGTGAGGTGCTGGATGCGGTGATCCACGATCTCGCCCCGTTCCGTTCCCACTTCGAACTGGAAGCCGCCGAGAGCGTCGATGAGGCGCGAGCGGTGGTGGAGGAGTGGGAGAGCGACGGCAACAAGCTGGCGCTGATCCTCTGTGACCACATCATGCCGGGAACCCTGGGGGTCGATTTTCTGGTGGAGCTGAACCGGCGTGCCACTACCCGCGCCAGTCGCAAATTGCTGCTGACCGGACAAGCGGGGCTGGAGGCCACCGTCGAAGCGGTCAATCGCGGCGGGTTGCACTACTACCTTGCCAAGCCGTGGAAGCTGGAGACCCTGCAAGAGGCGGTGCGCGAACAGCTGACCGACTATCTGCTGGCGGAAGATGGCGAAAATGCCTTCCACTATGCGCCGCTGCTCAATCAGGCGCGGCTGTTTGCCGCCATCCACGATCACCCGTTCGACGAATAGGGGCAGTTGGGCTTTCGCGGTGGCAGTTGTATACTGTCTGCATATACAGTATTGCAGGTAGCCACCGATGCGACTCTTTATCGCCGAGAAGCCCACGCTGGGCCGCGCCATTGCCGATGCCCTGCCCAAGCCCCACAAGAAGGGCGACGGTTTTATCGAAACAGCCCAGGGGGATGTGGTCACCTGGTGCATCGGCCATCTGCTGGAGCAGGCCGAGCCCGATGCCTATGACGCCGCCTTCAAGCAGTGGCGGATGGAGCATCTCCCCATCATCCCCGCCCAGTGGCAGCTGGTGGCCAAGCCCAAGACCAAAACCCAGCTCACCGTCATCAAGCGGCTGATCAAGCAGGCGGACTGCGTGGTCAACGCCGGTGACCCGGATCGGGAAGGGCAGTTGCTGGTGGATGAGGTGATCGACTTTTTCGGCTACCCGAAAACCAAGCCGGTGCAGCGCTGCCTCATTAGCGATCTCAACCCGCCCGCGGTGCGCCGCGCCCTCGACAAACTGAGGGATAACAAGGAGTTCGTGCCGCTGGCGGTTTCCGCACTGGCCCGCAGTCGGGCCGACTGGCTCTACGGCATCAACATGACCCGCGCCTATACCCTGCTCGGGCGCAAGGCCGGTTGCAGCGAGCTGCTCTCGGTCGGTCGGGTGCAGACCCCGCTGCTCGGGCTGGTGGTGCGGCGGGATCTCGAGATCGAGGCCTTCGTGCCCAAACCCTTCTACGAGGTGTTGGCCCATCTGCTGACCGATAGCAACGAGCGCTTCACCGCCAAGTGGCTGCCATCGGAAGCCTGTCTGCCGTGGCAGGACGAGGAGGGGCGGGTGCTCAATCGGGCGCTGGCCGACAAGGTGGTGAGCCGGATCAACGGCCAGCCCGCTCAGGTCGAATCGGTGGAGGAGCAGGCCCGCAAGCAGGCGGCGCCGTTGCCCTACAACCTCTCCAGCCTGCAGATCGATGCCGCCAAGCGCTTCGGCATGGATGCAAAGCGGGTACTCGACATCTGCCAGAGTCTCTACGAGCGTCACAAGCTCATCACCTATCCGCGCTCCGACAGCCGCTATCTGCCGACCGACCACTTCAAGCGGGCCGAGCAGGTGCGCGGCGCCATAGCCGCCACTGCGCCTGCGCTGGCCAAGGCAGTGGCCGAGGCGGACGGCAAGATCCGCAGCAAAGCGTGGAACGACAGCAAGGTGGATGCCCACCACGCCATCATCCCCACCGAGAAGCAGGGCAACCCCAGTACGCTGGGGGCCGACGAGGCGAAGCTTTACGGCCTGATTGCCCGCCAGTACCTGCTGCAGTTCTATCCCCCGTTCGAATACAACGACAGCAAGGTGCTGCTGCGCATCGCCGGTGGTCTGTTTCAGGCAAAGGCGCGGCGCATTCTCAAAGCGGGCTGGAAGGCACTGCTCGGGGTAGAAGAAGATGACGACGAAGAGAAAGCGGGCACGCTGCCTGCCCTGAAAGAGGGAGAGCAACTGCTGTGCGAGCGGGGCGAACTGCAGGAGAAGATGACCCAGCCGCCCAAGTCGTTCACCGATGCGACTCTGCTGGCGGCCATGACCGGCATCGCCCGCTATGTGCAGGATCCCGAGATCCGCAAGACCCTGCGCGACACAGACGGCCTCGGCACCGAAGCGACCCGGGCAGGCATTATCGACCTGCTGTTCAAGCGCCGCTTTCTGGTGCGTCAGGGCAAGAGCATCAAGGCGACCCCGACCGGGCGGGCGCTGGTTCAGGCGTTGCCAGCCACCGCTACCACGCCGGATATGACTGCGCTGTGGGAGCAGAGCCTTGGCCAGATCGCCGAGCGCCACGGCAGCTACCAGCAGTTTATGGGGCCGCTCACCGAGCAGCTCAACGGTCTGATTGAAGGGGCGCGACAGGATTCCGGCGCCAGCTTCAGCGCCCTGCCCAAGGAGGCGCCGGGTGCCGGCAAGCGGCGTTTTACCAGGCGCAAGAGTCCGGCGGCCAGCACGACTGGCGGGCCCCGACCGCGCAAGACGGCCAGCAAGCGCCAGACCAGGGCGGCATAACGAAAAAAGGCGCCCATCCCGGGCGCCAAAGGCATTGTTGTCAGGCTGCCTGAGTGGACAAGCTGGCACGGATCCTGTGCTGGTAGTGCAGAACCACACCGAGAAACACCAGATCCTTGAACAGGAAGAACTCGGTGACTGGCACGCCATCAACCACTTTCCAGACACCTGTCAGAGTCAGCAGGAAGCTCAGCGTCGCCAGGAAGGTGACGATAGCCCCCATGCTGCACCAGTAACCGATGCGAGGTTGCCACAGACCCACGACCAGTCCGATGGCGATCACTATCTCGACCACCCCGATCAGGTTCGATACGCTCTGTTCCGACAGGGGGCCATAGAGCCAGCTCATCAAGGGGTGGCTGGCTACCAGTGGTTTGATGGCGGCTGCCTCGGTCGGGGTAAACTTGAAGACGCCGATCCAGAGCAGGGTCATTACCACGCCCGCCAGGGCGACCAGAAAGCCTTTGTCATGTTGTTGCATGGGGGGCTCCTTGTTTAAGGGGTCAGAGTGACGGGCGGGAAGTCGATCTCGGTCGCTGCCAGGTGGTTGCCATAGTTGGTCAGGGTATTGACGACCACCTGGCCGAGCACCTCCAGCAGCAGCTCGTCATCTACGCCTGCGGCCCGGGCTCTAGCAAGCTGCTCGTCACTGATCACTCCGCGCTGACTGACCAGCGCCGTTGCCAGTTGCAGCAGGGCGTGATCAAGGGGAGCCGAGGCTTGGCCGAGCCGGGCAGCCCGGATCTCCTGGGCCGAGAATCCGGCCTTGCCCGCCAGTAGTGTGTGGGCAGACAAACAGTATTGGCAGGCGTTGGCTTGACCTATGGCCAGTGCCAGCAACTCCCGTTGTGGGGCAGTGAGACGCCCCTTGCCAAGCGCCTCGGCAAAGGCCAGGAAGCCATTGAGCAGGGCTGGCGAGTGGGCCAGGGTGGCGTAGAGGTTGGGCACCATACCCAGATTGCGTTGCAGGGTGGCCAGGGTCTGGGCGGCTGCGGGTTGCGGTTGGGATACGGGTTGGATACGGCTCATGATCTTCTCCTGTGGTAGTGAAGGTACGGGAGACAGTGTGCCGTCATTCGTGATACGTTTTATCACTCATCGTCTGCAAATAAATACTATTCGTCTCAAATATGGATCCGCTCTCTGCCCTGTTGGTTCATGCCTCCCCTGAAGCCAAGATCTTCTTCGCCGGCAACCTGTGCCAGAACTCCTCCAGTGATGATTATCCGAGTGGCGGACATCTTCATCTGCTGCGCAGTGGCGCCGTCATGTTGCGTGAAGAGGGGGGAGCAAGCTTGCTGCTCGAGGAGCCGACCCTGATCCTGTTCCCTCGGGGACGTCCTCACAAGCTTGAACCCAGAACGCTGGGGGGTTGTGATTTGGTGTGCGCCAATGTCGCATTCGGCAAGGGGGGCGCATCGCCGTTGCAACTGGCATTACCGGGCTCGCTGGTGCTGCCGCTAAGGGAGTTGCCTGCCCTGACGCCGGTGCTGAACCAGTTGTTTGACGAGGCGTTTCACCCCCGCTACGGGCAGGATCCGCTGATCTCCCGCTTGCTGTAGGTATTGTTGATCCTGCTGCTGCGTCATCTGGTCGAGCAAGGGGTGTGTCAGCAGGGGATGCTGGCAGGTATTTCCGATCCCCAGTTGGCCAAGGCGATCTCGGTGATGCATCAGCGTGGGGATGAACCCTGGACGGTGGCCACGCTGGCGCGGGAGGCCGGCATGTCGCGGGCCCGCTTTGCCGCGAGGTTTCAGGAGCGGGTTGGTCAAGCGCCGCTGGGTTATCTGACCCACTGGCGCATGGCGCTAGCCTGCCAGCAGTTGCTGGCGGGGGAACCCATGGCGCAGGTGGCGCTGGGGGTGGGGTATAGCAGCAGTGTTGCCTTTGGTCGGGCATTCGAGCGTGAGCTGGGGGTGAGCCCGGGGCGCTGGCTCAAGGCGCAACAACAAGCCGAATAAAAAATGGGGCAGCTAGTGGCTGCCCCGTGTTCATAACCGGTCAGCCGGTATAGACGTTCTCTTCCGGATAACGGATGCGGGTCTCGACCGGGCGGGCCAGCATAAAGGCCAGGGTGAGGGGGCCGAGACGGCCGCAGATCATCACAAGCACCAGGATCAGCTTGCCCGGCTCGCTCAGGGAGGCGGTGATGCCGGTGGAGAGGCCGACGGTGGCAAATGCCGAGATGGTCTCGAACATGATTTTGTCGAACGGCAGATCCTCGGTCACCATCAGCAGGAACATCGCCAGCATCAGCACCATGGTGCTGACGATGATGATGGCCAGCGAGCGTGTCACGATCTGGGGCGACAGGGTGCGGCCAAAAGCGGTGACATGGGGCCGTTTGGTCAGAAACGCCTTGGTCGCCAGCAGCACAACAGCGAAAGTGGTGACTTTGATACCACCACCGGTCGAAGTGGCACCGGCACCGATAAACATCAGCATCATCAGAAACAGCAGCGCCGCCGGGGTCATCAGCCCGATATCTATGGTATTGAAACCGGCGGTACGGGCACTGGCAGACTGGAAGAAGGCCGCCAGCAGCTGGCCACCGATACCGGCCTTGCCGAGGGTGCCGGGGTTGTTGTGTTCCAGCAGCCAGAACATCAGGGTACCGGCCAGCAGCAGCGCCGGGGTCATCAGCAGCATCAACTTGCTGTGCAGCTTCAGCTTGCGCCAGCGGCGGTTGCGCACCAGATCGACGATGACGGTAAAGCCGATCCCCCCCAGGATCAGCAGACCGGCGATGGTCAGGCTGATGATGGGGTCGTCCCTATAGTCCATCAGGTTGTTGGCAAACAGCGAAAACCCGGCGTTGTTGAAGGCCGAGACCGCGTGGAAGAAGCTGACATAGAGGCCGTGCACCCACCCCATCTCGGGCACCCAGCGGATCGCCATGATGCCGGTACCGATCAATTGGGCGATAAAGGCGAACAGTACGATCCGTTTGACCAGCTGAATGATGTTGACCGAGCCCTCCTGTCCCAGCGCCTCCTTGGCCAGTACCTGTTGGCGCAGACCGACCCGCTTGCTGAAGATGGCGATGAGCAGCAGGGTCATGGTCATCTGGCCCAGACCGCCGATCTCCATCAGCATCAACAGAAAAATCTGCCCCTGCAGGGTAAAGGCGGTGCCGGTATCCACCACGCCAAGACCTGTCACGCTGATGGCCGAGGTGGCGGTAAACAGGGCGTTGACGAAGGTGACCTCGCCATTGTGGCTGGAGGGTTGCACCAGAAAGATGGTGCCAATCAGCAGAATGATCAGAAAGCTGCCGAGGATCAGCCGGGCTTCGCTCCAGCGAGAGTCCTGCTCCCGATGGAGGGCGAAGGCGTAGCTGCTGCGCCAGTTGATCATAGGGTTTCGAGCCAGTGGTCGATGGCGTGCTTGTTGCCCGCCAGGATCAGGATGTCGCCCAGTTGCAGCTCCATCTTGCCGGTCAGCACGTTGTGCAGCACGTCACCACGCTTGATGGCAAGCAGCTGAAAATCGCTCTGTTGCAGCAGATGGAAGTCGCCCAGTTCCCGGCCGTTCTGTTGCAGGCCGATCACGAACTCGGTCAGCACCATGTCGTGGCCCAGCTCCAGATAGTCGAACAGCCGGTTGTCCAACATGCTCTGGGCGACCCGGCGGCCCATGTCCCACTCCGGGTTGATCACCTTGTCGGCGCCCACTTTCTGCAGGATCTTGGCGTGGAACTTGTCGCGAGCCTTGACCCACACCTTCTTCACGCCCGCCTCTTTCAAGACAAGGGTGGTGAGGATGCTGGTCTCCAGGTTGTCACCGATGGCAACGAAGACGATATCGAAATTGGCCAGTCCCAGCTCGGCCACGGTGGCCTCATCGGTGGCATCCGCCACGATAACGTGATTGCAGAGGGCGGCGATTTGCCGGGTCTTGCTCTCGTCGATATCGATGGCCAGTACTTCGGCATCTTGCCGTTGCAGCTCTTCGCACAGCGCGCTGCCAAACAGGCCCAGGCCGATGACGGCAAACTGGTTGTTCATGAGTTATTCCTCAGCAGTTGAAGTCGCCTACTCTAAACCACTGCTATTCCCCCGAAAAGGGCTCGGGTTTTTCGTCATGGGGTAACTTGAGGTAGACTGCGCCCTTGCACCAAGCCGGGATAGACCGATGAAACTGAATGCCAACGCCTCCTTGTTGAAGCTCAACACCCTTGCCCTCGATGCGTACTGCCTCTGGCTGGCCGAGGTAGAGCAGGTTGCCGATCTGGCAACCCTGCGTGTCGATCCGCAGCTCAACCAGTTGCCACGCCTCAATCTGGGCGGCGGCAGCAACATGCTCTTCACCACCGATTTTCTCGGTCTGGTGGTGCTCAACCGGCTCAAGGGGATTACCGCTGAAGATGGTGGCGATCACTGGTTGCTCCATGTGGCGGCCGGTGAAGATTGGCATCAGCTGGTGCGCCATACCTTGCAACAGGGCTGGTTCGGGCTGGAGAATCTGGCGCTCATTCCCGGTACGGTCGGTGCCGCGCCGGTGCAGAACATCGGTGCGTATGGCGTTGAGCTGGCCGACTTCTGCGCCTATGTCGAGGCGTTCAACTGGCAGAGTGGCGAGATTGAACGGATCGCGGCGGCAGAGTGCCGCTTCGGTTATCGCGACAGCATCTTCAAACACGAGTATCAGGATTCTCACCTGATCACCGCCGTCGGACTCAAACTGCCCAAGGCGTGGCAACCGGTGCTGGGCTATGGCCCGCTGGCGGCGCTCGGTGATGCGCCTTCGGCGCAGGCCATCTTCGATACCGTCTGTGCCACCCGCATGGCCAAACTGCCGGATCCTGCGGTGCTTGGTAATGCCGGCAGTTTCTTCAAAAATCCGGTGGTGCCTGCCGCGCTGGCGGAGAATCTCAAGGCGCGCTACCCACAGATGCCCTGCTATCCGGCCGGAGAAGGGCAGGCCAAGCTGGCGGCGGGCTGGCTCATCGATCAGTGTGGTCTGAAAGGTTTCGCCATTGGCCGTGCCGCCGTTCATCAGGAGCAGGCGCTGGTGCTGGTCAATCTGGGGGGGGCCAGTGCCATGGAGCTGATCGCGCTGGCGGCCCATGTCCGCGACAGCGTGGAGCAGACGTTTGGCGTGGTGCTGGAGCATGAGGTGCGCTTTATGGGTGCGAACGGTGAAACCTGGCTCGACGAGGTGCTCTCATGACGTTGACTCCCATCAGGCAGACTCTGATCACCCTGCTTAGCGACGGCCAGTTTCACTCCGGCGAACAGCTGGGTGAGCAGCTCGGCATCAGCCGGGCGGCGGTGAGCAAACACATGGCGGCGCTCAAGGAGCTGGGGCTGGATCTCTTTAGCCTGACCGGCAAGGGCTACCGGCTGGCGGTGCCGATGGCGCTCTATGATCAGGCCACCTTGCAGGCACTGGCCCCGATGGCACCGGTGCACTGTTTTCCGGTCATTGGCTCGACCAATCAACACCTGCTGGATCGGGTCAATGAGCTGCGCTCTGGCGAGAGCTGTCTGGCCGAGTGTCAGACCGCCGGGCGCGGTCGTCGTGGCAAACCCTGGATTTCGCCGTTTGGTTGCCAGCTGATCCTCAGCATGTACTGGCGACTCGAACAAGGCATGGCGGCGGCCATGGGGCTGAGTCTGGCGGTCGGCGTGGCAGTGGTTGAAGCGCTGGAGTCCCTTGGCTATCAAGGCGTCGAGCTCAAGTGGCCGAACGACCTCTACTATCAGGGCCGCAAGTTGGCGGGAATACTGGTGGAGATGAGCGGTAGCGCCGGTGCCAGTTGTCATCTGGTGATCGGCATCGGTCTCAATCTGGCGATGCCTGCCCGCGAAGGGGAGAAGATCGATCAGGCCTGGGCCGAGCTGCGCCACATCAATCCGGAACTGGTGGATCGCAATCAGCTGGCAGCCCGGATGATCGTCCATTTGCAGCGGGTGCTGCACACCTTTGAGCAGCAGGGGCTGGCAAGCTTTGTCGATGAGTGGAACCGGCTCGATCACTTTGCCGGTCGCCCGGTGCGCCTGCTGATGGGGGATCAGGAGATCCGTGGCATCGCTCGTGGTATCGACGATCGCGGCGCCCTGCGACTGGAGACAGGTGAAGGGATCAAATTCTATCTGGGCGGCGAACTCTCCCTGCGCCGGGGCGACTGAGGGTCAGCAAGGCCGCTCATGATGCCAAACAAGAAGAGGGGGCCCGTGGGCCCCCTCTTCGTTATCCGGCAATGGCTGTCATCATTTGCGCAGTTTTATCTGCTCAATGGCATGCTCATGGCCCTTGGTCATGATCAGGTTGGCTCGCTCACGCGTTGGCAGGATATTTTCTTGCAAATTCAGATAGTTGATATCTTGCCAGATGTTGCTGGCGATCTGGGTCGCCTCACTCTCCGCCAGCTTGGCGTAGTTATGGAAGTAGGAGTCGGGATCCGAGAAGGCGCCGCTGCGGAATTTCAGGAAGCGTTCGATATACCAGGTACGCAGCAGTTCGGCATCGGCATCCACATAGATGGAGAAGTCGACGAAGTCCGACACGAAGACCCGATGGGGCTCCTGAGGGTAGTCCATGCCGCTTTGCAGCACATTGAGCCCTTCCAGGATCAGAATGTCCGGCTGCTCCACCACCTTCTTCTCATCGGGAATGATGTCGTAGATAAGGTGGGAGTAAACCGGCGCTTCGACTTTCTCGTGACCAGCGCGGATATTGGCGACAAATTCCACCAGATGGCGGATATCGTAGGATTCCGGGAACCCCTTGCGACGCATCAGGCCGCGCTCTTCCAGTACCTTGTTGGGATAGAGGAAGCCGTCGGTGGTGACCAGCTCCACCCGCGGATGTTCCGGCCAGCGCTCCAGCAGGGCCTGCAGAATACGGGCCGTGGTACTTTTGCCCCCCGCCACGCTGCCGGCAATGCTGATGATATAAGTGCCCTTGCCGCGGGACTGGCCGAGGAACTGCTCCAGCACCCGGCTGCGACGCTGTTTGGCTTTGACATAGAGATTGAGCAGGCGGGAGAGAGGCAGATATATCTCTTCCACTTCCCGCAATGACACCTTCTCGTTGATCCCGCGCAGGGTCTGCAGATCGTGTTCGGTCAGGGTCAGGGGGACCGAATCGCGCAATAACGCCCATTGTTCGCGGGTGAATTGCAGATAGGGGTTATGCTCTGTCGTCATGGTGTCATCACTGTTTCTTGGGCACGGCGACCATACACCAAGGGTGGGGGAGCGACAAGGGACGCAGCAGGATTGGCTTGTTTGCCCCCGCTTTTTTGCAAACTTCCCAGCAATAAAGCATATTTTGCCGGGTTCAATGGTTGCATCCCCCAAAACCTTACAATAAAATGCGCGACGCTTGACTGTCTGTCGTCTATTTGCCGTGCAAAAGCGATAAACACAACGGGTGCAAGCAGAATTACCGTTGTGACAATCTGGCGTCTGGAGGGGTTCCCGAGCGGCCAAAGGGATCAGACTGTAAATCTGACGGCTCTGCCTTCGAAGGTTCGAATCCTTCTCCCTCCACCATATTTCTCTGCGGTTTGAGTTCTTTGGGTTAGAGAAATGCGGGCATCGTATAATGGCTATTACCTCAGCCTTCCAAGCTGATGATGCGGGTTCGATTCCCGCTGCCCGCTCCAAGATGCTGATATGGCTCAGGCGTTAGCAGAGCCGCACCCTAGGGTGAGTTCGGCAAGCGAACCAGCCATCAGTACCTCTCTCTTTCCCCCAGATTCAAATCCATCATATAAACTGTTCTGTGGTTAGCTTGCCACCGCGTACTCAGCGTTAGTTTAGAGGGACGATCATGTCTAAAGAAAAATTTGAGCGTAATAAACCGCACGTTAACGTGGGTACCATCGGCCACGTTGACCACGGTAAAACCACCCTGACTGCAGCTATCACCAACGTGCTGGCCAAGCACTTCGGTGGTAAAGCTTTCGCCTTCGACCAGATTGACAAGGCACCGGAAGAGCGTGAGCGTGGTATCACCATCAACACCTCCCACGTAGAATACGACACCGCTACCCGTCACTACGCCCACGTAGATTGCCCGGGTCACGCCGACTACGTTAAAAACATGATCACCGGTGCTGCCCAGATGGACGGCGCGATCCTGGTAGTAGCAGCGACTGACGGCCCGATGCCGCAGACTCGTGAGCACATCCTGCTGGGTCGTCAGGTAGGAGTTCCGTACATCATCGTGTTCATGAACAAGTGTGACATGGTTGATGACGAAGAGCTGCTGGAACTGGTCGAGATGGAAGTTCGTGAACTGCTGTCCGAGTACGACTTCCCGGGTGATGACCTGCCGGTAGTTCGTGGTTCCGCACTGAAAGCGCTGGAAGGCGACGCTCAGTGGGAAGAGAAGATCCTGGAACTGGCTGGCCACCTGGACAGCTACATTCCGGAGCCGGAGCGTGCGATTGACCAGCCGTTCCTGATGCCGATCGAAGACGTATTCTCTATCGCTGGCCGTGGTACTGTAGTTACCGGTCGTGTAGAGCGCGGTATCGTTAAAGTAGGTGAGACCGTAGAAATCGTTGGTATCAAAGATACCGTTTCTACCACCTGTACTGGTGTTGAAATGTTCCGCAAGCTGCTGGACGAAGGTCGTGCAGGCGAGAACATCGGCGCCCTGCTGCGTGGCGTGAAGCGTGAAGAAGTTGAGCGTGGTCAGGTACTGGCCAAGCCGGGCACCATCAAGCCGCACACCAAGTTTGAATCTGAAGTGTACGTACTGTCCAAAGAAGAAGGTGGTCGTCATACCCCGTTCTTCAAAGGCTACCGTCCGCAGTTCTACTTCCGTACTACCGACGTGACCGGTACCATCGAACTGCCGGAAGGCGTAGAGATGGTAATGCCGGGCGACAACATCAAGATGGTTGTTACCCTGATTGCGCCGATCGCGATGGACGACGGCCTGCGTTTCGCTATCCGTGAAGGTGGCCGTACCGTAGGTGCCGGTGTTGTAGCTAAAGTTATCGCTTAATCTTTGGCTTACATAAATAAAGCAAAGCCCCTATAATAGGGGCTTTCTTATGCAGGGGCGTAGTTCGAATTGGTAGAACAGCGGTCTCCAAAACCGATGGTTGCGGGTTCGAGTCCTGCCGTCCCTGCCATATACCTCGTCTCGTACGGGGCTTTTGTGTCTTTGGTTACGTCAGATACAGGTGGGTTGTATGAGTGTTAGTTCTGAGAACCAGGGCGGAAGCAAGGATACCCTGCTTTGGGGCCTGGTTTTCATTATCCTGGTGGCCGCTGTAGTAGGTAATTATCTGCTGAGCGATGTTATTGCTGCCGTCCGCGCCTTGGGTGTGGTCATTGTCATCGCTGCTGCTGCCGCAGTAGCCCTGCAAACCACCAAAGGGAAGGCAACACTGGCATTCGCCCGTGAGTCTCGCCTGGAAGTCCGCAAGGTCGTATGGCCAACCCGTCAGGAAGCCATTCAGACAACCCTGATTGTGCTGGCGGTGACCGCCGTGATGGGGCTGCTGCTGTTCGTTCTGGACGGTGCCTTGGTCTGGTTGGTCAACCTGATTACCGGTGTGTAAGGATAAGCCATGACTGAACAACGTGAACAACGTATGAGATGGTATGTCGTGCAGGCTTTTTCCGGCTATGAAGGCCGTGTAGCCAAGTCCCTGCGTGAACATATCAAGATGCATGGCATGGAAGACATGTTCGGTGAAGTGCTGGTCCCGACCGAAGAAGTGGTCGAGATGCGTGCTGGCCAGAAGCGCAAGAGTGAGCGCAAGTTTTTCCCGGGTTATGTCCTGGTCCAGATGATCATGGATGAAACCACATGGCACCTGGTGCGTAACGTACCGCGTGTCATGGGCTTCATCGGCGGTACTTCCGACCGTCCGGCACCGATCTCCGACAAAGAGGCCGATGCCATCCTGAACCGTCTGCAGGATGCCCACGACAAGCCGCGTCCGAAAACCCTGTTTGAACCGGGTGAAATGGTGCGGGTTGCCGATGGTCCGTTTGCCGACTTCAACGGTACCGTTGAAGAGGTCGATTATGAGAAGAGCCGCGTGAAGGTCTCTGTACTGATCTTCGGTCGTTCTACTCCTGTTGAACTGGATTTTGGTCAGGTCGAAAAGGGCTGATTGAATTCTGTACGTTTAACGGTTGTCAGGGGCAGCGAATATCTCTATAATTCGCTGCCCCTTTATTAGTTGGGGAGCCGTTTGCAGGAGCAAGTCTCCGAGGCGCTAGAACCCATTTTTGAGGTATTTTCCTAATGGCTAAGAAAGTCACAGCTTATATCAAGCTGCAGGTTGCTGCTGGTGCAGCCAACCCGTCTCCTCCCGTTGGTCCTGCACTGGGTCAACACGGTGTTAACATCATGGAATTCTGTAAGGCGTTCAACGCACGTACAGAGAAGCTGGAAAAAGGTTCACCGACTCCGGTCGTGATCACCGTTTACAGCGACCGTTCCTTCACCTTCGAAACCAAGACTCCGCCTGCTTCCTTCCTGCTGAAGAAAGCTGCTGGCATCAAGTCTGGTTCTTCCAAGCCGAACAAAGACAAGGTTGGTAAGGTGACCGTTGCTCAGCTGCAAGAAATCGCCAAGACCAAAGAGCCGGATATGACTGGTGCCGATCTGGATGCAAAAGTACGTTGCATCGCAGGCTCCGCTCGTTCCATGGGTCTGGTAGTGGAGGATTAAGACAATGGCTAAACTTTCCAAGCGTATGCGCGTTATTCGCGAAAAAGTTGACGGTACCAAAGAGTACTCCATCAACGAAGCCATTGCCCTGCTGAAAGAACTGGCTACCGCCAAGTTCGTTGAAAGCGTTGACGTTGCTGTCAACCTGGGTATCGACGCTCGTAAATCTGACCAGAACGTACGTGGTGCTACTGTACTGCCGCACGGTACCGGTCGTGATGTACGCGTTGCCGTATTTACCCAAGGTGCCAACGCCGAAGCAGCTAAAGCTGCCGGTGCTGACCTGGTAGGTATGGATGACCTGGCCGATCTGGTTAAGAAAGGCGAGATGAACTTCGACGTAGTTATCGCATCCCCGGATGCCATGCGCGTTGTTGGTCAACTGGGTCAAATCTTGGGCCCGCGCGGCCTGATGCCGAACCCGAAAGTTGGTACTGTAACTCCTAACGTTGCCGAAGCTGTCAAGAACGCCAAGGCTGGTCAGGTTCGTTACCGTAACGACAAGAATGGTATCATCCATACCACTCTGGGTAAGGTTTCTTTCAACGAAGTTCAGCTGAAAGAAAACTTGGAAGCTCTGCTGGTTGCCCTGAAAAAAGGCAAGCCCTCTTCCGCCAAAGGTCAATTCATCAAGAAAGTCAGCATCTCCACCACCATGGGTGCCGGTGTTGCCGTAGACCAAGCTTCTCTGGAAGCTCAGGCCTAATTGATGGGTTTTACAAGGCGCAAAATTTAATCTATAATTTTGCGCCTTGATTGGTTGGGGGTTTCGACCTCCGTCCAAGACCGCAGGAGGCTGAAAAGCCTTAATGTTTCCTGCGTAGACGGTGCCGGAAACCCAGCGAGAAAGATTCTTTCTCTTCTGGAATCCTGCTACCGCATCGTTCCCCTCTGTTGTAAAGGTAGGGGGGATGTGTCAGTACTGGGTCAATAGACCCGGATTCAATCCAGGAGTTAAGCCAATGGCATTGGGACTCGAAGACAAAAAGGCAATTGTTGCTGAAGTCAACGAAGCTGCCAAAGGCGCTCTTTCTGCAGTTGTTGCCGATTCTCGCGGTGTAACTGTAGACAAGATGACCGTCCTGCGTAAAACCGCTCGTGAAGCCGGTGTGTACATGCGCGTTGTGCGTAACACCCTGCTGCGTCGCGCGGTAGAAGGTACCGAATACGAGTGCCTGAACGACGCATTTACCGGTCCTACCTTGATTGCTTTCTCTAACGAACACCCGGGCGCTGCTGCTCGTCTGTTCAAAGAGTTTGCCAAAGCGAACCAAAAGTTCGAAATCAAGGCTGGCGCTTTTAACGGTGAGTTTATCGCCGCAGCACAAATTGATCGTCTGGCCACGCTGCCGACTTACGAAGAAGCAATTGCGAAGTTGATGGCGACTATGAAAGAAGCCTCTGCTGGCAAGCTGGTTCGTACTATCGCTGCTGTTCGCGACCAGAAACAAGCTGCTGCTTGATTCTCGCCTATTTAGGCTGTTTGAGTTTATTCAACATCAGGAATTTTTGTCATGTCTATCACTAAAGACCAAATCATCGAAGCCGTTGCTTCCATGTCCGTAATGGAAGTTGTTGAGCTGATCGAAGCTATGGAAGAGAAGTTCGGTGTTTCTGCCGCTGCTGCCGTAATGGCTGGCCCGGCTGCTGCTGAAGCAGTAGAAGAGAAGACCGAGTTCGACGTAGTTCTGACTGCTGCTGGCGCCAACAAAGTTGCCGTTATCAAAGCCGTTCGTGGCGCTACCGGTCTGGGCCTGAAAGAAGCCAAAGATCTGGTAGAAGCTGCTCCGGCTAACCTGAAGGAAGGCGTGTCCAAGGACGAAGCTGAAGCTCTGAAGAAAGAGCTGGAAGCTGCCGGTGCTTCTGTTGAGATCAAATAATCTGCATTTATGTAGATTAGCCTGATAAAACAGGCTAGGGCTGGTGAATTTTTGTTCACCAGCCTTTTTGCGCTGTAGACTGAGAGCATTTCACACCGTTTACGACTCTCGGTGCACCAGCAATCCGGACTGTCTTCTTTCGTCCGGGCCAACACAAAACGGTGTTGAGACAGAGCTGTCCCGCGGGACAGAGTGGGTCACTTATCAGCGAGCTGAGGAACCCTATGGTTTACTCTTATACCGAAAAAAAACGCATTCGTAAGGACTTCGGTAAGCGAGACCAGGTACTGGACACGCCTTATCTGTTGTCCATTCAGCTGGACTCCTTCAAGCAGTTCATCGAGGCTGACCCGGAAGGTGAATATGGCCTAGAGGCCGCTTTCCGTAGCGTTTTCCCGATCACCAGTTACTCCGGTAGTGCTGAGCTTCAGTATGTCAGCTATCGCCTGGGTGAGCCGGTATTTGACGTAAAAGAATGCCAGATCCGTGGAGTGACCTACTCCGCGCCGCTGCGTGTCAAGCTTCGTATGGTTCTGTACGACCGTGAAGCAGCTGCCGGCACCGTCAAAGACATCAAGGAACAAGAAGTATACATGGGCGAAATTCCGCTCATGACCGAGAACGGCACCTTTGTTATCAATGGTACCGAGCGGGTTATCGTCTCCCAGCTGCACCGCAGCCCGGGCGTCTTCTTCGACCACGATAAAGGCAAAACTCATTCATCCGGTAAGGTACTGTATAACGCTCGCGTTATCCCCTACCGTGGCTCCTGGCTGGACTTCGAGTTCGATGCGAAAGACAACCTGTTTGTCCGTATCGACCGTCGTCGCAAACTGCCAGCATCCATTATTCTGCGCGCCCTGGACTTCACTTCCGAACAAATCCTGGCCACCTTCTTCGAGACCATCGGTTTTGAAGTAAAAGATGGCAAGTTGATGATGGATCTGGTGCCGGAGCGTCTGCGTGGTGAAACTGCGACCTTTGACATCGTGGCCAATGGCTCCGTGGTGGTTGAGACCGGTCGTCGTGTGACTGCGCGTCACATCCGTCAGTTGGAAAAAGACGCCGTTACCCAGATTGAGGTACCGGTTGAGTATGTTGTTGGCAAAGTTGCTGCCAAGGACTACGCACATCCGCAAACTGGCGAGATGGTCGTGACCGCCAACCAGGCGCTGAGCCTGGAAGCGATCGCCAACCTGTCCCAAGCCGGCTTCAAGCATTTCGAGGTTCTGTTCACCAACGAACTGGATCACGGTGCCTACATGTCCGAGACCCTGCGTGTCGACTCCAGCTCCAACCGTTTGGAAGCGCTGGTCGAGATCTATCGCATGATGCGTCCGGGCGAGCCGCCTACTCGCGAAGCTGCAGAACAGCTGTTCGAAAACCTGTTCTTCTCCGCCGAGCGTTACGACCTGTCTACCGTAGGTCGGATGAAGTTCAACCGCCGTCTGGGTCGTGAAGACGAGACTGGCGCAGGTGTACTGACCAAAGACGACATCGTCGATGTGATGAAGCGCCTGATCGACATCCGTAACGGTAACGACGAAGTGGACGATATCGACCACTTGGGTAACCGTCGTATCCGTTCTGTCGGTGAAATGGCTGAAAACCAGTTCCGCGTAGGTCTGGTGCGTGTCGAGCGTGCGGTCAAGGAGCGTCTCTCCCTGGGCGACCTGGACACCCTGATGCCGCAGGATCTGATCAACGCCAAGCCGATCTCCGCCGCAGTCAAAGAGTTCTTTGGTTCCAGCCAGCTGTCCCAGTTTATGGACCAGAACAACCCGCTGTCCGAAGTGACCCACAAGCGTCGTATCTCCGCGCTGGGCCCGGGCGGTTTGACTCGTGAGCGTGCCGGCTTTGAAGTCCGAGATGTACACCCGACCCACTACGGTCGTCTGTGCCCTATCGAGACTCCTGAAGGTCCGAACATCGGTCTGATCAACTCTCTGTCCGTGTACTCTCGTACCAACGAGTACGGTTTCCTCGAGACCCCGTACCGCAAGGTCATTGACGGTGTGATCACCGACGAAGTGGACTACCTGTCTGCTATTGAAGAAGGCAAGTACGTGATCGCACAGGCTAACGCCGCGACCACCGAAGATGGCCGTCTGAAAGATGAATTGATCCCGTGCCGTCACAAAGGTGAATCCACCTTTATGAACGCCGACCAGATCCAGTATATGGACGTGAGCCCGCAGCAGATCGTATCTGTGGCAGCGGCTCTGATCCCGTTCCTGGAACACGATGACGCGAACCGCGCATTGATGGGTTCAAACATGCAACGTCAGGCTGTACCGACTCTGCGTGCTGACAAGCCGCTGGTAGGTACCGGTATGGAACGCGCTGTGGCCGTTGACTCCGGTGTAACCGTAGTGGCCAAGCGTGGCGGCGTAATCGACTATGTCGATGCCTCCCGTATCGTCCTGAAGGTCAATGAAGATGAGCTGATGCCAGGCGAAGCCGGTATCGACATCTACAACCTGACCAAATACACCCGTTCCAACCAGAACACCTGTATCAACCAGCGTCCTTGCGTGATGTTGGGTGAGCCGGTCATGGCTGGCGACGTACTGGCTGACGGCCCGTCCACCGATCTGGGGGAACTGGCGCTGGGTCAGAACATGCGCGTCGCGTTCATGCCGTGGAACGGTTACAACTTCGAAGACTCGATCCTGGTGAACGAGCGTGTTGTTCAGGAAGATCGCCTGACCACCATCCATATCCAGGAACTGGCCTGTATCTCCCGTGACACCAAGCTGGGTCCGGAAGAGATCACTGCTGACATCCCGAACGTGGGTGAAGCCGCTCTGTCCAAGCTGGACGAGTCCGGTATCGTCTACGTGGGTGCCGAAGTGAAGGGCGGCGACATTCTGGTCGGTAAGGTAACCCCGAAAGGTGAAACCCAGCTGACGCCGGAAGAGAAGCTGCTGCGCGCCATCTTCGGTGAGAAGGCGTCCGATGTGAAGGACTCCTCCCTGCGTGTACCGAACGGTGTGTACGGTACCGTGGTTGACGTGCAAGTCTTTACCCGCGATGGCGTGGAAAAAGACAAGCGCGCCAAAGAAATCGAAGAGATGCAGCTGAAGGAAGCGAAGAAGGACTTGACCGAAGAGTTCAAGATCTTGGAAGACGGCATTTTCGGCCGCTCCCGCAACCTGCTGCTGGCCGCCGGTTACAGCGAAGATCGTCTGAACAAGCTCGATCGCTCCAAGTGGTTTGAACTGGCCATCGAAGACGAAGGCAAGCAGACCGAACTGGAACAGATCGCTGAACAGCACGTTGAGCTGAAAGCCGAGTTCGACAAGAAATTCGAGAACAAGCGTCGCAAGATTATCCAGGGTGATGATCTGGCGCCGGGCGTACTGAAAATCGTCAAGGTTTATCTGGCAGTCAAGCGTCGCATCCAGCCGGGTGACAAGATGGCGGGCCGTCACGGTAACAAGGGTGTTATCTCCAAGATCTGTCCGGTCGAGGATATGCCTCATGACGAGTTCGGCCGTCCGGTCGACATCGTACTGAACCCGTTGGGCGTACCATCCCGTATGAACATCGGTCAGATCCTCGAAGTGCACCTGGGCCTTGCGGCCAAGGGTATCGGCGAGAAGATCGATCGCATGGTCAAAGAGCAGCGCGAGCTGCACGAGATGCGCAACTTCCTGCAACAGGTCTATGACCTGGGCGAGAAGGACACCCAGCAAGTGAACATCGCCGAACTGTCTGATGACGACGTACGTACCCTGGTGGGTAACCTGCGTAAGGGTCTGCCGGTTGCTACTCCGGTCTTTGATGGTGCCAAAGAGCGCGAAATCAAAGCCCTGCTGAAGCTGGCCGATCTGCCGGAATCCGGTCAGATTGATCTGTTCGATGGCCGTACCGGTAACCGCTTCGAGCGTAAAGTAACCGTTGGTTACATGTACATGCTCAAGCTGAACCACTTGGTCGACGACAAGATGCACGCGCGTTCTACCGGTTCTTACAGCCTGGTTACCCAGCAGCCGCTGGGTGGTAAGGCTCAGTTCGGTGGTCAGCGTTTCGGTGAGATGGAAGTGTGGGCCCTGGAGGCTTACGGTGCGGCATATACCCTGCAGGAAATGCTGACCGTCAAGTCTGACGATGTGAATGGCCGTACCAAGATGTATAAGAACATCGTGGATGGCGACCACCGTATGGAGCCGGGCATGCCCGAATCCTTCAACGTATTGCTGAAGGAAATCCGCTCTCTGGGTATCAACATCGAGCTGGACGAAGAGTAAGAGCTCGCTCTTATTGTTCGAGAATTGACGTGGGCGCCCCACTGTTTTGGCAGCCGGGGCGCCGAGGTTAGACTCCTGACAGGGGAAACACGTGAAAGACTTACTCAAGTTTTTGAAGGCTCAGACCAAGACCGAAGAGTTTGACAGTATCAAGATCGGTCTGGCCTCTCCTGACATGATCCGCTCCTGGTCATTCGGTGAGGTCAAAAAGCCTGAGACCATCAACTACCGGACTTTCAAGCCGGAGCGTGATGGTCTGTTCTGCGCCCGTATCTTCGGACCGGTGAAGGACTACGAGTGTCTGTGCGGCAAGTACAAGCGCCTGAAACACCGTGGTGTGATCTGTGAGAAGTGCGGCGTTGAAGTGACCCAGACCAAGGTCCGTCGTGAGCGTATGGGCCACATCGAGCTGGCCAGCCCGACTGCCCACATCTGGTTCCTGAAGTCCCTGCCGTCCCGTATCGGTCTGCTGCTGGACATGACCCTGCGCGACATCGAGCGCGTGCTCTACTTCGAATCTTTCGTCGTAATCGAGCCGGGCATGACCAACCTCGAACGCAGCCAGATGCTCTCTGAAGAGCAGTACCTGGATGCGCTGGAAGAGTGGGGCGACGAATTTGACGCCAAGATGGGTGCCGAAGCAATCCTGGCATTGCTGCGCGCTATCGATCTGGAAGGTGAAGTCAAAACCATGCGTGAGGAGCTGGATCAAACCAACTCCGAGACCAAGCGCAAGAAGACCACCAAGCGTCTGAAGCTGATGGAAGCTTTCCTGCAGTCCGGCAACAAGCCGGAGTGGATGATCATGACAGTGCTGCCTGTGCTGCCGCCGGACCTGCGTCCGCTGGTACCGCTGGACGGCGGCCGTTTCGCGACTTCCGATCTGAACGATCTGTACCGTCGCGTGATCAACCGTAACAACCGCTTGAAGCGTCTGCTGGACCTGGCTGCTCCGGACATCATCGTGCGCAACGAAAAGCGTATGCTGCAAGAGTCCGTCGATGCCCTGCTGGATAACGGCCGTCGCGGTCGTGCCATCACCGGTTCCAACAAGCGCCCGCTGAAATCCCTGGCCGACATGATCAAGGGTAAGCAGGGTCGTTTCCGTCAGAACCTGCTCGGTAAGCGTGTCGACTACTCCGGTCGTTCCGTTATCACCGTAGGCCCGACTCTGCGTCTGCATCAGTGCGGTCTGCCGAAGAAGATGGCGCTGGAACTGTTCAAGCCGTTCATCTATGGCAAGCTGGAAACCCGCGGTCTGGCGACCACTATCAAGGCCGCCAAGAAGATGGTGGAGCGCGAGGAAGCTGTCGTTTGGGACATCCTGGACGAAGTGATCCGCGAACACCCGGTTCTGCTGAACCGTGCACCGACTCTGCACCGTCTGGGTATCCAGGCATTCGAACCGACTCTGGTCGAAGGCAAGGCAATCCAGCTGCACCCGCTGGTTTGTGCTGCGTATAACGCGGACTTCGATGGTGACCAGATGGCGGTCCACGTACCGCTGACCCTGGAAGCCCAGCTGGAAGCGCGTGCGCTGATGATGTCTACCAACAACATCCTGTCGCCTGCCTCCGGTGAGCCGATCATCGTTCCTTCTCAGGACGTGGTCTTGGGTCTGTACTACATGACCCGTGCCCGTATCAACGCCAAAGGCGAAGGTATGGTGCTGGCCGGCCCGAAAGAAGCCGAGAAAGTATATCGCGCCGGTCTGGCCGATCTGCATGCTCGTGTGAAAGTACGCATTACCGAATACCTGCGTCAGGAAGACGGTTCTCTGCGTGAACACACCGAGATGAAGAACACCACCGTTGGTCGTGCGATCCTGAGTCTGATCCTGCCGAAAGGCATGGAATACGCCCTGATCGACGAGCCGAAGGTGCTGACTGCTGCAGAACAGGCTGATCTGGATGCCAATCCGCAGAACTGGATCAAGTGCGTATCCAACAAGGCGCTGGGCAAAAAGCTCATCTCCCGTCTGCTGAACACCTGCTATCGCAAGCAGGGCCTGAAGGACACTGTTATCTTCGCTGACCAGCTGATGTATACCGGTTTCCACTACGCGGCCCTGTCCGGTGCTTCCGTTGGTATCGATGACATGGTCATCCCGGATGCCAAGAAAGACATCATCGCGGCAGCCGAAGCCGAAGTTGCCGAGATCCAGGACCAGTTCCTGTCAGGTCTGGTAACTGCGGGCGAGCGTTACAACAAGGTTATCGATATCTGGGCCAGCGCCAACGAGCGCGTCTCCAAGGCCATGATGGAGAACTTGTCCAAAGAGCGTAACGTCAACTCGCTGGGTGAAGAAGAAGAGCAGGCCTCGTTCAACAGCATCTTTATGATGGCCGACTCTGGTGCGCGTGGTTCCGCCGCCCAGATCCGTCAGCTGGCCGGTATGCGTGGCCTGATGGCCAAGCCGGATGGCTCCATCATCGAGACCCCGATCATCGCGAACTTCCGCGAAGGTCTGAACGTACTGCAGTACTTTATCTCTACCCACGGTGCTCGTAAGGGTCTGGCGGATACTGCACTGAAGACTGCGAACTCCGGTTACCTGACTCGTCGTCTGGTAGACGTGGCGCAGGACATGGTGATCACCGAGGACGATTGCGGCACTACCGACGGTCTGTGGATGACTCCGCTGATCGAGGGTGGCGACGTGGTCGAGCCGCTGCGTGAGCGCGTGCTGGGTCGTGTGGTGGCAGAAGATGTCATCAAGCCGGGTACCGAGGACGAGATCCTGGTTGCTCGCAACACCCTGCTCGACGAGCAGCTGTGTGACCTGCTGGAGCGTAACTCCGTTGACCGTGTGAAGGTACGTTCTGCCATCACCTGTGAAACCGACTTCGGTAACTGTGCTCACTGCTACGGCCGTGATCTGGCCCGTGGTCACCTGGTTAACAAGGGTGAGGCTGTCGGTGTTATCGCCGCCCAGTCCATCGGTGAACCGGGTACCCAGCTGACGATGCGTACTTTCCACATCGGTGGTGCTGCATCTCGTGCCGCTGCTGAAAGCAGCATCCAGGTCAAGAACACCGGTACCATCAAGCTGCAGAACGCCAAGTTCGTTCACAACAGCGATGACAAACTGGTTATCACCTCACGTTCTACCGAACTGACCATCATGGACGACATGGGCCGTACCAAGGAAAGCCACAAGCTGCCTTACGGTTCCGTGCTGGAAGTGAAGGACGGCCAGGCCGTGAGTGCTGGCGAGACCGTTGCCAATTGGGATCCGCACACCCACCCGATCATCACCGAAGTGGCAGGTCGCCTGCAGTTCGAACACATGATCGATGGCGTGACCATCACTCGTCAGACCGACGAGCTGACCGGTCTCTCTTCTATCGTTGTTCTGGACGTCAACGAGCGTCCGAGCGCCGGTAAAGAGATGCGTCCGACCGTTAAACTGGTCGACCTGAACGGCAAAGACGTGATGATCCCGGGTACCGATGTAGCCGCCCAGTACTTCCTGCCGGGCAAGGCGATCGTGAACCTGGAAGATGGTGCCAACGTGGGCGTGGGTGACGCGGTAGCGCGTATCCCGCAAGAGTCCGGCGGTACCAAGGACATCACCGGTGGTCTGCCGCGCGTTGCGGATCTGTTCGAAGCACGTCAACCGAAGGAACCGGCAATTCTGGCCGAGATCTCCGGTACCATCTCCTTCGGGAAAGAGACCAAGGGCAAACGCCGTCTGGTCATCACCCCGACTGATGGTGGCAACGTCTACGAAGAGATGATTCCGAAGTGGCGTAACCTGAACGTGTTCGAAGGTGAAAAAGTTGAGAAGGGTGAAGTGCTGGCGGACGGTCCTGAGTCTGCTCACGACATCCTGCGTCTGCGCGGTATCAGCCCGGTCGCCAACTACATCGCCAACGAAGTGCAGGACGTTTACCGTCTGCAAGGCGTTAAGATCAACGACAAGCACATCGAAGTCATCGTTCGTCAGATGCTGCGCAAGTGCGAGATCCTGAGCGCTGGCGATACCGATCTGATCGAAGGCGAACAGGTTGAAGTGGCTCGTGTGAAGATTGCCAACCGTAAGCTGGTTGCCGAGGGCAAGACCCCTGCGACCTACCGTCATGTACTGATGGGTATTACCAAGGCATCTCTGAGCACCGAGTCCTTCATCTCCGCGGCTTCCTTCCAGGAAACCACTCGCGTTCTGACCGAAGCCGCCGTAGGTGGCAAGCGTGATGAACTGCGTGGTCTGAAAGAGAACGTCATCGTGGGTCGTCTGATCCCGGCTGGTACCGGCTTTGCCTACCACCACAGCCGGATCAACCAGCGTGCTGCCGCAGCTCGTGCTGTTGGTACCCCGCAGGTGACCGCTGATGAAGCGGAGCAGAACCTGGCGGATCTGCTGAACGCAGCCGGTAGCTTCGACGAAGAGTAACTCGTCATCCGTGATTGAAAAGGGCTCCTTCAAGGAGCCCTTTTTGTTGGCCAATTCCTCGGCAAAGGTAGACGCAGCGCGGGTTTCAGGATGATCCAGAGCAAAGTTGTAGAGTAAAAAATCAAAAAAAGTTGACTTTACTCCCCTGCAATTTAAAACTCGGGAAAGTTGAATGGTTATTACAGGGGTAGAACATGACTGTCGGTATCGAGGAAGCCATGCTTCCCGAAGAACAGCTGATCAGCCGCACTTTTACAGATGAAGACAGGGAATTGTTGCGCTCATACGATGGGCTCATCGATGGCTTGGCCGAGCTGTTCGGCAAGCATTGTGAAGTGGTTCTCCACTCCCTGGAAAATCTGCACGAGTCGGTGATCAAGATCGCTAACGGCTTCAATACCGGACGCACCCTCGGGGCGCCCATCACCGATCTCGCCCTGCGCATGCTCAAGGACATCGAGAGCACCGGCCAGGATTACACCCAGAGCTATTTCGCTCGCAGCCGTACCGGCGCGCTGATGAAGTCGAGCACCATCGCCATTCGCAACAGCGAGCGGCAAGTGGTGGGGCTTATCTGCATCAACCTGCACATCAATGCGCCTTTCCACGAGTTCGTGGCCGAATTTTTCCCGACGCCCCAGCAGGCGGCGCGTCAGTCACCAGAGACCTTCGCCAACAGCGTGGAAGAGCTGGTTGCCCAGACGGTGGATAACACCATCGACGAGATCAATCGTGATCCCACCGTGGCCAACAATGCCAAGAACCGCTTCATCGTGACCCAGCTGTTCGAGAAGGGCATTTTCGACATCAAGGATTCGATCAATCTGGTGGCGGACAAACTCAATATTTCAAAACATACCGTTTATCTTTACATCCGACAGCGCAAGCAGGGTGAAGACGAGAACGAGTAACTCATTCCAGAAGGGGATAGATGAATGGCTAAAGAAGTGATTGCAACCGACAAGGCGCCTGCCGCGATTGGTCCGTATGTTCAGGCTACCAAGGTTGGCGAGATGATCTTCACCTCCGGGCAGATCCCGCTCGATCCTGCCACCATGGAAATCGTGGCTGGCGGCATTGAAGAGCAGGCCGAGCGGGTGATGAAGAATCTGGTTGCCGTGTTGCACGCTGCGGGTGCCGATGCCAGTAAAGTGGTCAAAACTACCTGCTTCCTGAGTGACATGAACAACTTCGTTGCCTTCAATCAGGTCTATGCACGCTACTTTGGCGATGCTGCGCCAGCCCGCTCCTGCGTGGAAGTGGCTCGTCTGCCGAAAGATGTGCTGGTCGAGGTCGAGGCGATTGCCCATCTCTGATCAACAGATCGAATCAAGCCCCTCCTGGCAGGGGCTTTTTTCTTTTTGGCGTAAAATGGACCGGGTCAGCACAGGAGTCCTGCTATGAGTCTGAGTTTTGCCATCCTGGTCACGGGGCCCGCCTATGGCACCCAATCGGCCAGTACTGCCTATCGTTTTGCCCGCACACTGTTGGCACAGGGGCATACCTTGTCCCACCTGTTCTTCTATCAGGATGGGGTCTGCAACGGCAACGGTCTGCATCTGCCTGCATCCGATGAGACTGACCTGGTGCGTCTGTGGCGAGAGCTGGCAGAAGAGCAGGGGATCCGTATCGATGTCTGCGTCGCCGCCGCCATGCGGCGCGGTGTGCTCGATGAGCAGGAGGCCAAGGGGGCAGGGCAGGCGCACTTCAATCTGCAAGCGCCATTTTGCCTGAGCGGTCTGGGCCAGTTGGCCGAGGCGGCGCTCACCGCCGATCGACTGGTTCAGTTCTAGGGGGAGTCATGAGCAAGAAAATTGCCTTTATCTGCAGTCGTGGCCCCCATGGCCATGCCGCCGGCCGGGAAGGACTGGATGCCCTGCTGGCCACCTCGGCCATGACCGATGAGCTGGCCCTCTTCCTGATTGGGGACGGTGTGCTGCAACTGCTCAAGGAACAGCAGCCTGCCGCCATTTTGCAGCGCCACTACGCGCCCACCTTCAAGATGCTGGAACTCTACGACATCGAAGAGGTCTATGTTTGTGCTGACTCGCTGGCAGAGCGTGGCGTGACAGTGGATGATCTGCTGATCCCCGTCGAGAGTCTGCCGCGCCAGGAACTGGCTCGGCGCTGGGTACAATGTTCGACTCACATCAGCTTTTGAGGTCTCCATGTTGCATCTGATATTGAACTCCCCCTTTCAGAGTCAGGCTCTGGCAGAGGCGCTCTCATACCTTCAGCCCGAGGATGAGCTGGTACTGATGCAGGATGCCGTGATTGCGGCATCGGCTCCCCAGTGGAGCGCGCGGCTGGCGGGTATCCCGCTTTATGTGATGCAGGAAGATCTGCAAGCTCGCGGTTTGCAGCATCGGGTGGGCAATGTGCTCGATATGGCGGGTCTGGTGGCACTGATTGCGCAAAAAGGTTCCCCGCGCACCTGGGGTGGCTGATAAGCACATTTCCAAGAAAATTCAAGGATATGTCGTGAAAGCAAACGGATCCGAATTGCCCTTTTGTGACGCAAATTGTATAAATCTTGACTCCCCAGACAACAGGGCATAAAATTTCGCGTCCCCGTATCTGCGGGGAGGATTTTCCACACGTTTATGAAGTCATTATCAGGAGCCTTTTGATGGCAACTATTAACCAGTTGGTTCGCAAGCCACGCATCAAGCTCGTTGTGAAAAGCAACGTGCCGGCGCTGGAAGCGTGCCCTCAGAAGCGTGGCGTATGCACTCGTGTATATACCACCACCCCGAAGAAGCCTAACTCTGCACTGCGTAAAGTGTGCCGTGTACGTCTGACCAACGGCTTCGAAGTCACCTCCTACATCGGTGGTGAAGGTCACAACCTGCAAGAGCACTCTGTTGTTCTGATCCGTGGCGGTCGTGTAAAAGACTTGCCAGGTGTTCGTTATCACACCGTTCGTGGTGCGTTGGACTGTGCCGGTGTTAAAGACCGTAAGCAGGCTCGCTCCAAGTATGGCGTGAAACGTCCTAAAGCTTAATGGTTCTCCGTTAAGTAAGGCCAAACGTTAATTCGTTTCTAGTTAGATAGCTTTCTAGTTTTGGGTAATCCCTGAAGTTACGGAGAATTTGAAATGCCAAGACGTCGTGTTGTTGGTCAGCGTAAAATCCTGCCAGATCCCAAGTTCGGATCAGAGCTGCTGGCTAAATTTGTCAACGTAGTAATGGTTGACGGTAAGAAATCTGTTGCAGAAGCCATTGTTTATGGCGCCCTGGACATCATTGCCACCAAATCTGGCAAAGAGCACCTGGCCGTATTCGAAGAAGCTCTGGATAACATTCGTCCGGCGGTCGAGGTTAAATCTCGTCGCGTCGGTGGTGCAACCTATCAGGTGCCGGTAGAAGTTCGTCCGGTACGTCGCAATGCCCTGGCAATGCGCTGGTTGGTTGATGCCGCTCGTAAACGTGGTGAAAAATCAATGGCTCAGCGTCTGGCTGGCGAGCTGCTGGATGCCGCTGACAATAAGGGTTCGTCTGTCAAGAAACGTGAAGACGTTCACCGTATGGCTGAAGCGAACAAAGCCTTCGCTCACTTCCGCTGGTAATCCGCTTGCGCAGGGTCTTTTGACTCTGCGCACCTTTAATTATCTAGGGACAAGCGCCTTAGTAAGAGGATGACAATGGCTCGTACAACCCCCATTGAGCGTTATCGTAACATCGGTATCTCCGCTCACATTGACGCCGGTAAGACTACTACTACCGAGCGCGTACTGTTTTACACCGGTGTAAGTCACAAGATCGGTGAAGTTCACGATGGCGCTGCCACCATGGACTGGATGGAACAGGAACAAGAGCGTGGTATCACCATCACCTCCGCCGCGACCACCGCTTTCTGGTCCGGTATGGGTAAACAGTTCCAACCGCACCGTATCAACATCATCGATACCCCGGGCCACGTTGACTTTACTATCGAAGTAGAGCGTTCAATGCGTGTTCTGGACGGTGCCGTGATGGTGTACTGTGCCGTAGGTGGCGTACAGCCACAGTCTGAAACCGTATGGCGTCAGGCTAACAAGTACAAGGTTCCCCGTATCGCGTTCGTCAACAAGATGGACCGTACCGGCGCCAACTTCCTGCGTTGCGTTGAGCACATCAAGACCCGTCTGAAAGGTACTCCGGTTCCCCTTCAGCTGAACATCGGCTCTGAAGAGAACTTCAAGGGCGTTGTTGACCTGGTCAAGATGAAAGCCATCAACTGGAATGAAGCTGATCAGGGCGTATCCTTCGATTACGAAGACGTCCCGGCCGAGTTGCTGGAACAGGCGCAAGAAATGCGCATGAATCTGGTTGAAGCCGCCGCTGAAGCGTCTGAAGACCTGATGGAAAAATACCTGGGCGGCGAAGAGCTGACCGAGGAAGAGATCAAAGGTGCTCTGCGTCAGCGCGTGCTGAACAACGAAATCATCTTGGTAACCTGTGGCTCCGCGTTCAAGAACAAGGGCGTACAGGCAATGCTGGATGCCGTGATCGAGTACCTGCCGGCTCCGACCGACGTTGCTGCTATCGACGGCCTGAAAATGGACGGCGAGACCAAAGACGAGCGTCACGCTTCTGATGACGAGCCGTTCTCTGCTCTGGCGTTCAAGATCGCTACCGACCCGTTCGTTGGTAACCTGACCTTCTTCCGTGTCTACTCTGGCGTGATCAACTCCGGTGACACCGTGCTGAACTCCGTCAAGGACAAGCGCGAGCGTTTTGGCCGTATCGTTCAGATGCATGCCAACAAGCGTGAAGAGATCAAAGAAGTTCGCGCTGGTGACATCGCTGCTGCTATCGGTCTGAAAGACGTGACCACTGGTGACACCCTGTGTGACCCGAACGCACCGATCATCCTCGAGCGTATGGAATTCCCGGAGCCGGTAATTTCTATCGCGGTTGAGCCGAAAACCAAGGCTGACCAGGAGAAGATGGGTCTGGCTCTGGGCCGTCTGGCTCAGGAAGATCCGTCCTTCCGCGTATGGACTGACGAAGAGTCAGGTCAAACCATCATCGCTGGTATGGGTGAGCTGCACCTGGACATCATCGTTGACCGTATGCGTCGCGAGTTCAAGGTTGAAGCCAACGTAGGTAAGCCGCAGGTTGCTTACCGTGAAACCATCCGTACCACCGTTAAAGACATCGAAGGCAAGCATGCCAAGCAGTCTGGTGGTCGCGGTCAGTACGGTCATGTTGTTATCGACATGTACCCGCTGGAAGAAGGCAAAGCCTACGAATTCGTCAACGACATCAAAGGTGGTGTCATTCCTGGTGAATTCATCCCGGGTGTTGATAAAGGTATCCGTGAGCAGCTCAAATCTGGTCCGCTGGCTGGTTACCCGGTTATGGATCTGGGTGTGCGTCTGCACTTCGGTTCTTACCACGATGTCGACTCTTCCGAACTGGCGTTCAAAATCGCTGCTTCCATGGCCTTTAAGGCTGGCTTCATGAAAGCCAACCCGGTTCTGCTCGAACCGATCATGAAAGTAGAAGTTGAAACTCCGGAAGATTACATGGGCGACGTTATCGGTGACCTGAACCGTCGTCGTGGCCTGATCGAAGGTATGGAAGATGGCCCGTCCGGCAAGATCGTACGTGCTCTGGTGCCGCTGGCCGAAATGTTCGGTTATGCAACTGCACTGCGTTCCGCTACCCAGGGTCGTGCTTCCTACGCCATGGAATTCGCTAAGTATCACGATGCACCGACCAACGTTGCACAAGCCGTGATCGAAGAGCGCAAATCCAAGTAATTTAAGATTCCCCGCCTACGACGGTAGGCGGGTTTAACCTAGAAGGACTACGTCGTGTCTAAAGAAAAATTTGAGCGTAATAAACCGCACGTAAACGTCGGCACCATCGGCCACGTTGACCACGGTAAAACCACCCTGACTGCAGCTATCACCAACGTGCTGGCCAAGCACTTCGGTGGTAAAGCTTTCGCCTTCGACCAGATCGACAAGGCACCGGAAGAGCGTGAGCGTGGTATCACCATCAACACCTCCCACGTAGAATACGACACCGCTACCCGTCACTACGCCCACGTAGATTGCCCGGGTCACGCCGACTACGTTAAAAACATGATCACCGGTGCTGCCCAGATGGACGGCGCGATCCTGGTAGTAGCAGCGACTGACGGCCCGATGCCGCAGACTCGTGAGCACATCCTGCTGGGTCGTCAGGTTGGTATCCCGTACATGATCGTGTTCATGAACAAGTGTGACATGGTTGATGACGAAGAGCTGCTCGAACTGGTAGAGATGGAAGTTCGTGAACTGCTGACCGAGTACGACTTCCCGGGTGATGACCTGCCGGTAGTTCGTGGTTCCGCACTGAAAGCGCTGGAAGGCGACGCTCAGTGGGAAGAGAAGATCATCGAGCTGGCTGGCCACCTGGATACCTACATCCCGGAGCCGGAGCGCGCGATTGACCAGCCGTTCCTGATGCCTATCGAAGACGTATTCTCCATCGCTGGCCGTGGTACCGTAGTTACCGGTCGTGTAGAGCGCGGTATCGTTAAAGTAGGTGAGACTGTAGAAATCGTTGGTATCAAAGATACCGTTTCTACCACCTGTACCGGTGTTGAAATGTTCCGTAAGCTGCTGGACGAAGGTCGTGCAGGCGAGAACATCGGCGCGCTGCTGCGTGGTGTTAAGCGTGAAGACGTAGAGCGTGGTCAGGTACTGGCCAAGCCGGGTTCTATCAAGCCGCACACCAAGTTCGAATCTGAAGTGTACGTACTGTCCAAAGAAGAAGGTGGTCGTCATACCCCGTTCTTCAAAGGCTACCGTCCGCAGTTCTACTTCCGTACTACCGACGTGACCGGTACCATCGAACTGCCGGAAGGCGTAGAGATGGTAATGCCGGGCGACAACATCAAAATGGTTGTTACCCTGATTGCTCCGATCGCAATGGACGACGGCCTGCGTTTCGCTATCCGTGAAGGTGGCCGTACCGTAGGTGCTGGTGTTGTAGCTAGCGTAATCGCCTAATCGATTCGTTATATACAAACATGAAAAGGGGTGGCTTCGGCCACCCCTTTTATTTTTGGGGCTATTTATGGCCTGTGAGATACTGGGCAAAACCATTGATAGAGGTAGTTTCCGTGAGCAACCCCGCCATTTTTCTGGATCGTGACGGTGTCATCAATGAAGACACTGGCTATGTCAGTCAGGTCGATGATTTTCATTTTCTGCCCGGAGTCATAGACGCCCTGCAGCTCCTCAAAAAGAAAGGCTATCTGCTGGTCATCGTCACCAACCAGTCCGGAATCGCCCGCGGCTACTTCAGTGAAGATGACTTCATGAATCTGACTGAATGGATGGATTGGTCACTGGCTGATCGGGATGTGGATCTCGATGGCATCTACTTCTGCCCCCATCATCCGGATCACGGCGCCCCCTGTGATTGCCGCAAACCGGAACCAGGCATGCTGCTGTTGGCGCAACAGGAACTGGGGATCGACATGAGTCGTTCCTATATGGTGGGTGACAAGCCCTCTGATCTGAAAGCTGCCATCAATGCCGGGGTTGGTCACAAGATCATGGTCAGAACCGGTAAGCCGGTGACCGAAACGGGTAGTGCGCTGGCCGACGCTCTCTATGACAATCTGCACGATTTTGCTGTTGCGGTGCCTGCAGTGCGCTGATTTCGCCGGTTTAATATGCCAATTGGTGGCTTTGTGAGCGAACAAACAGCAAAAGCCATCTTTTTGCAATTATCTGCTTGCCAGAAAGAATCTGTTCCCTATAATGCGCCTCCATCGACAGGGCAAGCGGCAACGCAAACAACCTCGTCGATAACCTCGAAAAGCCTTTGAAAATAAGGCTTGACTCGAGAAGGCGGTTGAGTAGAATTCCACTCCCGCAGCAACACACTGTTGCGTCGCTCTTTAACAATTTGAATCAAGCAATCTGTGTGGGCACTCACAGCATCGAACATCAAAACAATTTTTGATTTTCAATGTCTGGTGAAGTGACCAAGACGATTTCTTAGC
>NZ_JBGLRC010000008.1:0-157906 GCF_041402345.1 Aeromonas sp. S11(2024)
CTATAAGGTGGCACAGTCTGAACGACCGGACATACCCAATCTGCTGGCCCGCGAATTTGATGTCCAGCAACCCAATCAGGTGTGGTGTGGCGATATCACCTACGTCTGGGCCGGTGGTCGCTGGCATTACCTGGCAGCGGTGCTTGACCTGCACACTCGGCGGGTCGTGGGCTGGGCGATGTCTGATAAGCCTGATGCAGAGCTGGCCATCAAAGCACTGGAGATGGCCTATCAGCAGCGGGGTTGCCCATCCGGTGTGCTGTTTCACTCCGATCAGGGCTGCCAATATGGCAGCCGGGCATTTCGGCAACGACTGTGGTGCTATCGCATGACCCAGAGTATGAGTCGGCGTGGCAACTGCTGGGATAACGCCCCGATGGAGCGATTGTTCAGAAGCCTGAAGTCAGAGTGGCTCCCGGCTCTGGGATATATGAGCTTGCGAGAGGCGAAGCGGGATATCAGTTACTACCTGATGGATTACTACAACTGGCGGCGTCCACATCAACACAATAACGGGATACCGCCAGCAAAAGCCGAAGAACGGCCTAACCAAGTGTCCGGATTTAGTTGACCACTACAGTGACTCCTGAGCAAAGTACGCGGCGACCATTTTATGATGTCGCGCTCCATGTTGGCTTGTGCGAGAGCGTTGCGTAGCCGGGCCACTTCAGCCTCCAGCTCGGCGACAGAACGCGGGCCGATGTATCATTTCCTCCTTTGGCTACGACCACCCAGTTGCTCAGTGTGCCCTTGGCTATACACAACCTTCTGGCGGCTTCAGCTTGGCCAAGGCCTTGCTCCAACACCAGTCGAACCGACTCTGCCCGAAACTCTGGTGAATTGTGTTCTCTCGATTTCATTCAATACCCCCGATTGTCTCATCGTAACAATCGGAACTGTCTGTGAAAATCAGGATACCTCAGCTCTCTTTTTGTGCATCACGCTGAGCAGGCTTAACCCAGCTGAACCCGAGTGCCCATCTCATCGGCTCAGCGCGGGGACTTTCCCAGATAGCGCTCCACGATCACTTTCACCCCGTCACGTTTTTTGAGCTGATAGAGCTCCTTGTCAAACTGGTCGATAAAGGCCTGTTTGTAGGGGTACTCCCCCTTGCGGCTGTATCCGAGAAACCCCTGCTCCTTGCTGAGCACCGGACCCTGTTTGAGCAGGGACATATCGGCCACCGCCAGCTGATCGGCCTTTATCATGTTGAGCAACTCATAGAGCAGGGAGAGACGATCATTGATGGTGCAATCGACCCTGCCGCGGACAATCTTGAGCAGGTTCTCCCGATTGCTTTTCACCTCCTCCACGTCGATCTGCTTCTCTTTTACTGCCTGCCAAAAGGCATCGCCACCGACGGCAAAACCGGCGTTCATGCCAAAGCGTAAACCATGATAATCGAGCGGAAACCTGGCCTGCGGGGTATTGGCCGCCACACTGGCGCCGCACATCACCACCAACTCTTCATCCAGCATCGGCTGGGAGTAGGGCCACATATAAGGGCGGGTATCGGGCATATAGTAGGGTGGAAAAATGGCGAAGGCGGTCCCCTGTTCCACCATGCTCAGACCGCGCCGCCACGGCATAGGCTTGAGCACCACCTCATAGTCAGGCATGGCAGAGGTCACCTCGCGGATGATGTCGGCATAGATCCCCCTGACCTCCTCCCCTTCCTGCCAGGAGTAGGGGGGATAGGCGGCATCCGCCAGGATCTCGACCCGGGTCTTGGCATGCGCCATCATGCACAACCCCAGTAACAAGCAACACCAGACGCGCATAAGCCAGCACCTCCTGAAAAAGCCTGCATCAAGCATAGCCATCCAGCGCGCCTTCCTCTGCTGGCGCGCCATATTTCATGCCATCTCTTCGTTGGCTGAAAAAATGTTAATGAAATACTAAAACCATCCTTTATGCTGGAGAGCAATTGCTCTGAATGGATGGCCGCATATGGATGTGCAACTGCTTTTGCTCTACCTCTCCCCGGTTTTTCTGGCCTTTATCGGCTGGGAGATGCTCTACCTGCGCAAACATGGCGCGGCCTTTCCAACCGCCACCTACCAGTGGCGGGATCTGTTCGCCAACGCAGCCCTGGCCCTGATGCACCAAGGGGGCGATGCGCTGGCGGCCATCGCCATTGCTTATCTGTATGACACCCTCTGGGGCTGGCGACTGTTCGACATCGACCTCACCTTCTGGAGCGTATTGCTGCTCTTCCTGTTGCAGGATCTTTGTTACTGGCTGTTCCACTTCACCAGCCACCATGTTCGCTGGCTGTGGGCCTCCCACGTGGTGCACCACAGCTCGGAGCGGCTCAATCTCTCCACCGCCTTTCGCCAGAGCCTGATGTATCCCATCTCCGGCATGTGGCTGTTCTGGATCCCGATGATTGTCATCGGCTTCCCGCCCGAGGCGGTGGTCGCCACCGTGCTATTGAGTCTGGGCTTCCAGTTTTTCGTCCACACCCAGGTGGTGGACAAGCTCGGCTGGCTTGAGTGGATCTTCAACACCCCCTCCCACCACAGGGTGCACCACGCCAGCAATGCCAAGTACATAGACCGCAACTTCGCCGGGGTGCTGATCATCTGGGATCGGCTGTTTGGTACCTTTGTCGAGGAGGATCCGGCCGAGCCGTGTCGCTTTGGCATCACCAAGCCGATCCACAGCTTCAACCCCCTCACTCTCACCTTCCATGAGTGGCGCGACATGCTACGTGATGCTCGTGGCCTGCCCTGGCGACAAAAGCTCGCCGTGCTGTTTGGCAAACCGGCCGGACCTGCCAGCCGCTGAGCCTTCGCCCCGAATCGCAACTCCCGGATAGCAAGTCCCTGATAACAAGAGAGCGCCACAGTGGCGCTCTCTTATGGTCAGTCAC
Source organism: Aeromonas sp. S11(2024) (assembly GCF_041402345.1). Classification (NCBI taxonomy): domain Bacteria; kingdom Pseudomonadati; phylum Pseudomonadota; class Gammaproteobacteria; order Aeromonadales; family Aeromonadaceae; genus Aeromonas; species Aeromonas sp. S11(2024). The sequence goes on from NZ_JBGLRC010000008.1 coordinate 2,876, forward strand.
ATCTTCGATGTCAGAGATGGGCGAACGACCAGACGGCGGGGATCAGGCTCAGCAAGGTCACTCCGGCCAACAGCCGTTCGCGACCACTCAGACAAAGATCTGTGCCCAGCTGACGACGGCTGTAGAGAAACAGCAGCAGACCCGGCCCGTAGAGCAGTAAGGAGAGCAGCAGATACTCAACCCCGGCAGCATAGAGCAGCCAGAAACCGTAACAACTCGATACCAGTGCCACCGCCCGCATCAGACCGCGGCCCTGCCCGCCCTCACCCTTCTTGCTGAACGAGAGCTTGAGCAAGAACAGACCGATCAGCAGGTAGGGCACCAAAATCATCGAGGTAGAGATAAGCAGCAGACTGGTGTAGCCCTTGCCGAGCAGCCACACCAGCAGCAGGCAAGTCTGCACCGTCAGGCTGGTGAGCCAGAGCGAGGCGATAGGCGTCCCATTGCGGTTCTGGCGCCGGAAGATGGCGGGAAATGCACCGTGGCGGGCTGCGCTGAACGGCACCTCCGCCGAGAAGAGGGTCCAGCTCACGTAGGAGGCAAGCACCGAGACGATCAGGCCGACGCTGATGAGCAGCTTGCCCCAGGAGCCGGTCATCTGGGCCATCAGCCCCGCCATGGAGGGGTTGGGCAGCGCCGCCAGCTCGGGCCGACTCAATATTCCGAGCGCCAGCACCGAGATAAGCACATAGAGCAGCAGCGCCAGCACCACGCCGAGCACAGTGGCCGTGCCCACATCCCGCCGGTTTCGGGCGCGGGCCGACAGCACCGCTGCCCCCTCGATACCGGTGAAGACCCAGAGAGTGATCAGCATGGTATTGCGCACCTGCTCGGAGACCGGCACCGCCAGGGTGCTGCCCTGCTGATCCGCCGCGAAGGTGACCGGATCGAACCAGTAGCAGGCGAACAGGATAAACAGCAGCAGCGGCAGGCTCTTGGCCAGGGTCGCCACCAGATTGAACAGCGCCGCCTGCTGCACGCCGCGGGCCACCAGCAGGTGCACCGCCCAGAGGATGCAGGACTCGCCGACAAACGCTGCCAGAGTGTTGCCCTCACCAAACCAGACCTGCTCGGGGGTATCGATAAAACTGCCCAGCGCCGCAAAGGCAATGACCAGATAACCCACCACGCCGATGGTGGCACAGAGCCAATAACCCCAGGCGGAGAAGAAGCCCACCAGATCGCCAAAACCGGCGCGGGCATAGCTGTAGATGCCGCCGTCGAGATCGGGCCTGAGTCGCGACAGATAGAGAAAACTCATGGCGAGCGCCAGGATGCCCACCCCCGTCACGCCCCAGCCGATCAGCACAGCGCGCGCCCCCGCCACCTCGGCCATGTTCTGGGGCAGGCTGAAAATCCCCGCCCCCACCATGGAGCTGAATACCAGCGCGGTGAGGGACCAGAGCCCAATCTTGTTCTCTTTCATGGGTGCTCCTTAGCGCAACCGGCTGCTCAGCGCCTGAATATGCTCGGGGCCGATACCGCAGCAACCGCCGATCAAGTTCGCCCCGGCCCCGCGCCAGCGCTCGGCCCAGCCGAGATAATCCAGCGGCCCCAGATCGGCGCGGATCTCGTCCAGTCCGTCGTTGGCGGTGGCCTCTTTGGGCTGCGGCGGGAAAGCGTTGGCATAGGCTCCGAGGCGGATGTCGCTGCGACCCTCTGCCTGCAACGCAGCACTTGCCACCTTGAGCGCTCCCTCGATCACCTCGGGCTGACAGCAGTTGAACAGGATGGCATCGACCCCGGCCGCCACTAACGTGGTCACCGCATCAGCCACCTGCTCGCCGGAACGCAGTCGCGGTTCGTTGCCCGGCGCCTCATCTTCCAGCGTGAAGGAGACCCAGAACGGCTTGCCATCGTCAGGCAACAGCGCTTTCAGGGCCAGTGGCTCGGCAATCAGGCTCATGGTCTCGGCCAACCAGATATCCACATAAGGGGATAGCGCCCGGATAAGCGGCGTCGCCAGCTCGCTCACCCGGTCCACCTTGAACAGGTCGGCACGGTAGGAGCCAAACAACGGTGGCAGAGAACCCGCCACCTGCACGGCGCCCTTCTGCGCGTCAGCCACCTCACGGGCCAGCTGACCAGCCAGTGCTGCCAACCCCTCCCCGTCGGCAAAGAAACGCTCATCGCCGATATGAAACGGCACCAGCGCATAGCTGTTGGTGGTGATGACCCGAGCTCCGCTCGCCACATAGGCCTGATGCACATCACGCACCGTCTCTGGCGCCTCCATCAAGGCCAGCGCCGACCACTCGGGTTGACGAAACGGTGCCCCCCGCCGTGCCAACTCGCGCCCCATGCCCCCATCCAGCACCCACAATTCCCTGGTTTTCATCTGTCGTGTCTCTTTGTTATATGCGTTGTTTATTTGCGTATTTATCTGTTTGTTTTGTTGATCTGCGGTTTCGCATCGAATCGCTGCAGATCGTCCCGCTTCATCTTGGGGAGCCCTTTTATTATGCAGCCATAAAAACATATGGATGTTTAGATGGCCAAGGCAAGATAAAACAAAGTGCCACGGGCGGCAATCAGTATCAGCAGAAATCAGCGTGCAAACGGCGAGGCAAACGCAGAAATGCAAGAGGCCACCCGAAGGTGGCCTCATCACTATCTTGATCCGCTGGCGACTTAACGCCCGGCCAGCACTCGCTTGATCTGTTTGACCCAGTCGGAGACCCGACCCTGCTGCGGCAAACCGCGCCAGATCTGCTCCCACTGGGCAGGGCTGAGCGGACGACCGAGACGACGCTGCACACCCGCATAGAGGTAGTCATGGGCCGTGGTGGCCGCATGCTCGGAGGTGAGGAATTTGGAGACCGGATCGGTCAACCGCACATCCCGCATGCCGAGCAGCGGATAGTCATTGTGCACCGCCGCCAGCATGGTCTCGCGCATGGCGGACTCGATGTAGCCACGGGCAAACAGGGCGGTCACCGACTCCAGCGACCCCTGATCCGGGCCATGATACTGCTCATCAAAGACCGGGCTCGGCTCGGCCATGCCGCTTTGTACCACCGCATCGGGATCCGGCTGCGGCACGACCACGGCAGGCTTGGGGGCAACCGGCTTGGCTGCCACTGTGGCTTTGCGCGGCGCACTCTGACTACAGGCACCCAGTGCCAGGGCGAGCGCGACACAGGCCAGCGCACGGGAATGAGACTGCATCTTCATGACTCTTATGTCGCTCCTTTTACGATTCCTGAGCTAGCTTCTCGGCCACAGCCGGTTCGACCCGGGTAACCAGCAGCTGATCAATCTTGTAACTGTCGATATCGACCACTTCGAACTTGTAACCGGCGTATTTGACCGAGTCAGTGCGCTTGGGGATCTTGCGCAGCATATACATGATAAAGCCGGCGATGGTCTCGTAGTTCTGGTTCTCGGGGAACTCTTCGATATCGAAGGCGCGCATCACGTCGGAGATGGGGGTGACCCCGTCCACCAGCCAGGAGTTCTCGTCGCGCTGGACGATCTGCTCTTCCACCACGTGGGTGGCCCACTCGCCCATGACGGTACTCATCAGGTCGTTCATGGTGACAATCCCCACCACCAACGCGTACTCGTTCATCACCACGGCAAAGTCGCCACGATGATTCTTGAAGTACTCCATCGCCTCATAGAGGTTCAAGGTATCGGGGATGATGATGACGTTCTGCACCAGGTTGCCACCGATAAGGTCGATGCTCTGGCCGCCGATAACGCGGATCAGCAGCTCTTTTGCATCGACAAAGCCCTTGATGCTGTCGAGGTTGTGGTCACAGACCAGAAACTTGTTGTGGGGATGTTCGGCGATCTTCGCCTTGATGCTCTCTTCACTCTCTTGCAGGGTGAAGTAGATGAGGCTCTCGCGGGCCGTCATGGCAGAGGTGACACCAAGGGACTGCAACTCGAACACGTTCTCGATGAGCTGATGCTCCTCGCGCTGGATAACCCCCGCCTCGGCACCGGCATCCATCACCGCATAGATATCGTCGGAGGTGATCTCGTCGTTGCGCACCGTGGAGACGCGCATCAGACGGAACAGGGAGTTCGCCAATCCGTTGAAGACCCACACCAGCGGCATCAACACGGTGACGAAGAAGAGCATGGGGCGTACCACCACCACGGCAATCTGCTCGGGCATGGTCATGGCCAGACGCTTGGGCATCAGATCGGCGATCAGGATAAACATGCCGGTGACGAACACGAAGGAGGCACCGGAGCTGATCTCGCCAAGCCAGGGCCCTTGGTAGAACTGGGAGACAATCCCCTTGATGGCGGGGTTGAGGGCAGACTCACCCAGGATACCGCCCAGAATGGCGACGGTATTGAGGCCAATCTGCACCACGGTGAAAAAGTTGCCCGGCTGGGCCTGCAGGGCCAGCACCTTTTCGGCCTGGCGATTACCTTCATCCGCCATCACCTGCAATTTGATTTTGCGAGACGCGGCGAGAGAGATCTCGGAGAGGGAGAAGAACACACTGCCGCCAACCAGCAGCATTAAAAAGAACAAACTATCGGCAAAACTCATGATTAACCTATTGCTACACCCGCCTTAGCACAAGACGGCAAACTGGGCCCGGGAGACCGGACCGTGAGCCCATCCGGGACTCACACAGGGGGAGTATTCTATCAGAAAACAGCCAGTTGGGGGCTTTATCTTACTCCGACCAGTTATGCAACAAAAAAGGCGCTTCACGCGCCTTTTTATTCACTTCCGGTTAGCCCTTGCCCAGCAGGGTGCCCAGATCGTCCGCCTTGGTATGGCGCACATCCTTGCCTTTCACGTAGTAGACGATGTACTCGCAGATGTGCTGGCAACGATCGCCGACCCGCTCGATGGCTCGCGCCGCCCACAGCACGTTGAGCACCTGGGGGATGGTGCGGGGATCTTCCATCATATAGGTCATCAGCTCGCGGATGATGGACTCGTACTCCCGGTCTACCTTGTCATCTTCTTTGTAGACCGCCAGCGCCGCATCCAGATCCATGCGGGCGAAGGCGTCGAGCACATCGTGCAGCATCTTGATGGTACGACGGCCCATGTTCTCCAGCGACACCAGCGGCGGCTGCGGCTTGTTGGCGTTGTCGGTCAGCATGCGGGCGATCTTGTCGGCCACGTCGCCAATGCGCTCCAGATCGGTGATGGTCTTGATGATGGCCATCACCAGTCGCAGGTCGGAGGCAGTCGGCTGACGCTTGGCGATGATGCGGGTGCACTCCTCATCGATCGCCACTTCCATCGCGTTGACCTTGTGGTCGTTGGCCACGATTTTACGCGCCGCATCGAGATCCTGATCGTGGATCGCCGCGATGGCGTCGGTGAGTTGCTGCTCTACCAGACCGCCCATCACCAGCACCTGGTTGCGCACGCTCTCTAGCTCGGCATTGAACTGACCGGAGATGTGTTTATTGAGGTTCATATTGTCCATACAAATAATCCTTGATTGCTCCGATTATGCCTTAGCCGTTGAACCGACTGCCAATCTGTTTGCTGAGATTCATCCTCTCCTCTCCTTAGCCGTAACGACCGGTAATGTAATCTTCGGTCTTTTTCTTGGCCGGGGTGGTGAAAATGGTGTTGGTATCCGAGTACTCGATAAGCTCGCCCATATACATGAAGGCGGTCTGATCCGATACACGCGCAGCCTGTTGCATGTTGTGGGTCACGATCACCACGGTGAACTGGCTCTTGAGCTCGTTGATCAGCTCCTCGATGGTGAGGGTGGAGATGGGGTCGAGCGCCGAGGTCGGTTCATCGAGCAGCAACACTTCCGGCTCGATGGCAATGGCGCGGGCAATCACCAGACGCTGCTGCTGACCACCGGAGAGACCGAAGGCGTTGTCATGCAGACGATCCTTCACCTCGTCCCACAGGGCCGCACCGCGCAGGGAGCGCTCGGCCGCTTCATCCAGAGTGCGACGATCGTTGATCCCCTGCAGGCGCAGACCATAGACCACGTTCTCGTAGATGGACTTGGGGAACGGGTTCGGGCGCTGGAACACCATGCCCACCTGACGGCGCAGGGCGGAAACATCGACGCTCTTGTCATAGATGTTGTGGCCGTGCAGCTGGATTTCCCCCTCGATGCGGCAGATCTCCACCAGATCGTTCATCCGGTTGATGCAGCGCAGCAGGGTCGATTTGCCACAGCCTGACGGGCCGATAAAGGCGGTCACCTGCCCTTTGGGGATCTTCATGTTGACGTTGAACAGCGCCTGCTTGCTGCCGTAGTACAGGTTGAGATCCTTCACCTCCAGCGCGGTCTGCTCCGGGGTCAGGTTGAGCAGGTCCAGCGCGGTGTGCTGGGTAGACGTGGTCGTTACGTTGATCATCTGTTACCTCAAAATCAATCTGGAGTGGCCGGACTGCTGCCGGCGCCCCTCACGTATTGGTGCAGAGAGATGGCGGCTCGCGCTCGGCCGCCCCTCTGTTATCTCACTCTTGTATCACTCATGCGGCGCCGGATTAATGCTCCAGCGACCGGAATTTCTCGCGCAAGTGGTTACGAATACCGATAGCCGTCAGGTTCAGGCCCACGATCACCGTCACCAGCAGGAAGGAGGTGGCGTAGACCAGCGGGCGGGCCGCCTCGACGTTGGGGCTCTGGAAGCCGACGTCATAGATGTGGAAGCCCAGGTGCATGAACTTGCGCTCCACATGCAGATACGGGAAGTTGCCATCCATCGGCAGGGTCGGCGCCAGTTTCACCACCCCTACCAGCATCAGCGGCGCCACTTCACCGGCTGCACGGGCAATCGCCAGAATAAGGCCGGTCATGATGGCCGGGCTCGCCATCGGCAGCACAATGCGCCACAGGGTCTCGGCCTGGGTCGCGCCCAGTGCCAGCGAGCCCTGACGGATGGTGCTCGGGATCCGCGCCAGCCCCTCTTCGGTGGAGACAATCACCACCGGCAGGGTCAGGATAGCCAGGGTCAGCGCCGACCAGATCACGCCGGGTGAACCAAAGGTGGGGCTCGGCAGCGCTTCCGGGTAGAACAGCTGGTCTAACGAACCGCCGAGTGTGTAGACGAAGAAGCCCAGACCAAACACGCCGTAGACGATGGAGGGCACGCCCGCCAGATTGATCACCGCGATACGGATGATCTTGGTCAGGCTGTTCTTGCCCGCATATTCGTGCAGGTAGACTGCCGCAACCACCCCCAGCGGGGTCACGATGATCGCCATCAGGAACACCATGAACACAGTACCGAAGATGGCCGGGAACACCCCGCCCTCGGTGTTGGCTTCACGGGGATCGTCAGAGACGAACTTGCCGATCTGGTGGAACCAGTGACCCACCTTGGCCAGCAGGCTCATGTCGTTGGGCCATACCACATCCAGTACCTTGGACATCGGCATGATCACCAGCTCGCCACGCATATCCTTGACGGTGATGGCATCGCGATCGGCCTGACTGCGCAGGGAGAAGAGCTCTTTTTCCAGCACCTGATAACGATCGTTGAGGGCCTGACGCTCGCTGGCCAGCTCGGCTTTGAGCTGATCGGTCAGCTTGTCATCCAGCTCGGCCTTGCGCTCTTTCAGGCGCAGCCGCTCCAGTTGATAGTTGATGCTACCGATGTCCCCTTTTTGCAGATCGTTGGCCTGTTCTGAAAGGGCATTGGCTCGCGCCAGCACCCGCTGCAGGGCAGGATGCAGATCAGAGGTGAGCTCGCGACCATCCTCTTTCACCCCGACGATATAGCCATAGAAGTTGCCGTTGGTGGCACGCTCAACCATGGCCAGCTCGGCTGGCTGGCTCTGGGACTTGATGTCCGTCTCCAGCACCCAGCGAAAATCGAGGTCAACGAACTCGCGGTTGCCGGTCTTGACCAGATAGCGGGTCAGCAGCTCGCGCTCTTCCCCTTCCAGCGCCAGACCTGCAGCGCGCAGTCGCTCCACCGGTACCTGCTCGCGATCGTTGATCTCGCCGATCAGTACGCTCTTGTTGCCGCTGGCGTCTTCCAGCTGCCACTCATAGATGGGGTGCGGCCAGAAGTAGACCAGACCACGCCAGCCGATCAGCAGCAGCAGACCCAGTACCGCCACCAGACTCAGGCTGACGGCACCGCCGGTCATCCAGATCCAGGGGGCCCCTGATTTAAACCACTTACCCATTGTCGATTCCTTGTCCATTACAGAGTCGCCCCTTACATCGAGCTGTATTTTTCACGCAACCGCTGACGGACAAACTCGGCCAGGGTGTTGAACAAAAAGGTGAACACAAACAGGACGAAGGCCGCGAGGAACAGCACCCGATAGTGGGAGCTGCCCACTTCCGATTCCGGCATCTCCACCGCGATGTTGGCGGCGAGGGTGCGCAGCCCCTGGAACATGGAGAAGTCCATGATGGGGGTGTTGCCGGTAGCCATCAGCACGATCATGGTCTCGCCCACGGCGCGGCCAAGGCCCATCATCACCGCAGAGAAGATGCCCGGGCTGGCGGTGAGGATCACCACCCGGCTCAGGGTCTGCCACGGAGTGGCCCCCAGCGCCAGCGAGCCCTGGGTCAGGTGCTTGGGCACCGAGAAGACCGCATCTTCAGCGATGGAGAAGATGGTGGGGATGACCGCAAAGCCCATGGCGATACCAACCACCAGCGAGTTGCGCTGGTCAAACTTGATGCCCATTTCGTGAGTCAGCCAGATACGCGAATCGCCGTGCATAAAAGCATTCTCGATGAGCGGGCTCAGGGCGAAGGCCCCCCAGCCAATCAGTAGCAGCACCGGGATCAGCAGGATGGCGTGCCACCCCTCCGGCAGCCAGGACTTGCCGCGCTCCGGCAGATAGTTCCAGAGCAATGCAGTCAGCAGCATCCCCATCGGCAGCAATATCAGCAGCAGGATCACCCCGGGCAAGGCACCCTCGATGATGGGCGCCAGCCACAGACCCGCCAGGAAGCCCAGGATAACGGTCGGCAGCGCTGCCATGATCTCGACCGTCGGCTTGACGTATTTGCGCAGCCCCGCCGACATGAAGTAGGCGGTATAGATGGCACCGGCCACGCCGAGCGGCACAGCAAACACCATGGCGTAGAAAGAGGCCTTCAGAGTACCGAATACCAGTGGCACTAGGCTCAGCTTGGCTTCAAAGTCGTTGCTGGCGGAGGTGGATTGCCACACATACTGGGGCTCCGGATACCCTTCGTACCACACCTGTTGCCAGAGGGCAGACCAGGTCACTTCGGGGTGTTCGTTCTCCACCGAGAAGAGCTTGAAGGTATTCCCTTGCTGCATCAGCAACAGGTTGTGACGGGGGGAGATGGCCAGAGCAGAGAGTTCGCCCCCTTCCACCGTCTCGGTCAGCAGCTTGGTCTCGCCGGTGGCGTGGAAGAAGCTGATGATGCCATCCTTGTCGGCACTGATGAAGCCTTTGCGAAAGTGCTCGGGAGTCAGCAGATCTACCGCACCATCACCCTTGAAGTCACGAATTTGGGTGAACTGGCGTTTGCCATCCTTCGCCACTTCGAACCACTGGGAAATCACGCCGTTGTCATTACCCACCAGCAGTGAAGAGGCGCCGGAGAGCAGCTGAACCCGGGTCACATTGGCGTTGGGGGCATTGATCTCCAACACGTTGCGCAGGGAGATTTCGCTCAGGTTATGAATGTCATAGACGGAGAGGCGATTACCCTCGCGCACGAACAGGATCCGCAGATTAGGGGTCAGCAACATCTGATCCACATGGCGCGGCAGGGAGGGAATCGTGTAGTTTTCACTGCTCCACTCAATCTCCCCGGAGATAAAGTTCTCCTCACCGCTCATCACCGTCATCACGCCACGACCATCTTCGGTCACGGCGGCGGTCGCCATCTTCTCCTTGGTGGCTTCGAACACCATCAGTTGCAGTGCCTTCCCTTGCGGGTCGATCACCACAGGCTCTTCGCCGAAGGGATATTGCAGGCTGGGTTCAATCACCCTCACATCGTTGGGATAGGAGACCTTGAACGCTGGCTGGACAACCAGTGCCTTGCCATCGGCAAAGCCGTAGGCAATCAGCTTTTGGCCCGGCGCCGGCGTTGTGGCCGTGCTGATGTCGCCAGCAACCTGGGCTTGGCCCAGTGACTGGCCAACCTTGATCTTGTCATCTCCTTGTAGCGCGAAGAAGTTGACCTGACCTTTATCGCTGAAGCGATAGCCGATCTCGTTCTGCTCTTCCATGCCGAGCCAGGCTGTCTTCCCTGCGACGGGCAGGGTAAACGAGGTGGCCGGCTCCATGGAGGCGCCATTGAAGATGGGTTTCACCACATAGAGCAGATAAAAGAAGATTAGCAGCAGCGCCACCAGTACCAGGGCTCCGCCTGTGGTGACGCCATATTTGGCCAATTTATCCTTGATCCGGCGTTTTCTACTGCCCGCCATGACCAGGTTTAACGATTCCGATGACATGCAAGACCTCAATGTAAGCTAGGCTTCGCGGCATTATATGGCGGTTGCATGACAGTTTTGTTACATCGGAACCGCTTTAACAGCGGTTGTTAACGGAAAAAACGCGGGGATTATGTCGAAGGAAGGCGAACACAACACACTGTTTATAAAGTGATATTTATGAAGGCAATCAGCAAGGGCAGCCTGTGCTGCCCCCGAATGATTCAGGAAAGGGTATCGTTTGATTGTTGCAGCGCCAGTTTGGCTGCCTTTTTCTCGGCACGGCGGCGCTTGAAGAAGGCCGACAACTTGGCCGAGCAAGCATCGGCCAGCACGCCGCCGGTCAGCTCGACTCTATGATTGTGGCGCGGGTCCTGCAAGATCTCGAACACCGACCCCGCGGCACCGGTCTTGAGATCTCGGGCGCCGTAAACCACCCGCTTGACCCGGCTATGGATCAGCGCACCGGCACACATACAGCAGGGCTCCAGCGTCACATAAAGAGTGGTGTCGAGCAGGCGGTAGTTCGCCAGCTGCTTGCCCGCCGCCCGGATTGCCATCACCTCGGCATGGGCACAGGCATCGTGTTCGCTGATGGAGCGGTTCCACCCCTCTCCCACCACCTGACCATCCAGCACCAGTACGGCACCGACCGGGATCTCGCCAATCCCTTCGGCCCGGGCGGCCAATGCCATGGCATGGCGCATCCACTGTTCGTCCTGCTCGGTCTGACTCGGTATTTCTGGGACCTCTGATGGTTTCACGCCCATCCCCTCTTTATATTGTTCAATTGTGCTGTTTACATTCCAGCTATCCATACCTGTCAGATGAATCCATAGATAGCAGGCATGATAGCTCGCGGTGACAGGGCGGCGATTATGCCAAATCTGCACGTCAGACCCAAGCCGCATCCCGACTGAGCAATAAAGAAGCAATCGGCATCTCTATGATAAAAAAGGAGTTGCACCCGTTTGGTCATGCTATTAGACTTCTTTCCCGTCAGCCGAGTCTGACTCCGTCGGTGTGTAGCGCAGCCAGGTAGCGCATCTGCATGGGGTGTAGAGGGTCGGAGGTTCGAATCCTCTCACACCGACCATTTTCCCCGAGAATAGCCCAGTCAAACGACTGGGCTATTTTTTTGCCTCCGATTTATCCTCCTGACGATGCCTACCTATCAAGCACAAAAAACATTCAGAACCACTTGAATCTTTTTGCCGAACTCATTAAGATGTGCAACTTTCCGCCGGTAGACAACACAGGGAGGTGGAAACACGAGTGAAGGGATCACTGTCCGGCTTGCGTGCAGCACAGGACCAGGCATGAACCAAAACACCGATTTCGCACCCGCCATTACGCTTTATTCCGTTCCTCACGACACCCCTTGCCACACCGAAAGCGAAAATGAACAGGTCATCCAGCTGGATGTGATCGATCTTGCCGAACCGGATGATGACTATTGAGCCCGGCCAGATGGCCGCTCATCACCAGCACATCGTCTGTTCAACTCTCTCCGTTTCAGGCCCTTGGCGAGAAATCTGCAAAAAACGACAAACTGCTAATTTTATCAAGGATGGCAGTATTATTGACTGATGTATCTCCCCCTTTCCTCCCCGGCATACCCCCCGACAACTGATACAAACCTACGTTATTGCGCTTCACTTTCCATCGTTGCAACCACTGGTGCCAACAGAGCCTGCATCACCACGCCAAGTTTAAAACGCGCGTTCACCATTCAGGTCTAGCAATAGCAAAACATTCATTGCCACATTCAAACGCACTTTATACGGCTGTTTTGGCAAAGCCTGGAGTTAGGTCGGGATTTGTTTTTGCATTTGTAATTTTATTACGTAATAAGTTACAAAATGAGGGGCAGGGTAACGGCCCAAATTAGCCGTTGTCAGATGGGAAAAAGCAGGAGCATAACCATCTGCGTAGAGCTTTTATACCAACCCAATAAAGCAATAAAAAACATCAACTTAACTATATCCAAAAAACAGGTGTTTAAAAAAAACTGTTGACGTACTCAACAATATTTCGCACCTTATCAATCGTGTTACCCCGTTGTTGCGGGAACGTTTCAGGAACAGGGATTCGACTTTAGTCGTAGTTAGTAAGTTCAAAATGTAATTCTCAAAGGAGTGAAACTTATGTCGGCACCGGCTCAGACCCACTGCAGCGCCCGCCTTCGCATCCAGGGCGAGATGCTGCCCGAATACGCGCAAATTCTGACGCCGGACGCGGTGGCTCTGGTCTCCGAACTGGTGGAACGTTTTGCTCCCCAAAGAGGGGAATTGCTGAAACAACGTGTGGCACGCCAGGCCCGTATCGATGGCGGCGAGCTGCCGGACTTCCTGCCGGAAACCGCCCACATCCGTGAAGGTGACTGGACCATTCGCGGCATTCCCGCCGACCTGCAAGACCGCCGTGTGGAGATCACCGGCCCGGTCGAGCGCAAGATGGTGATCAACGCCCTCAACGCCAACGTCAAGGTGTTCATGGCGGACTTCGAGGACTCACTGGCTCCCGCCTGGAATAAGGTGATCGAGGGTCAAATCAACCTGCGTGATGCGGTCAACGGCACCATCTCTTACACCAGTCCGGAAGGAAAGGCCTATACCCTGAACGCCAATCCGGCCGTCCTCATCTGCCGGGTACGCGGTCTGCACCTGCCGGAAAAACATGTCACCTTCGATGGCGAGCCCATTCCCGGAGGCCTGTTCGATTTTGCCCTCTATTTCCTGCACAACTATCAGGCGCTGCTGGCCAAAGGCTCGGGCCCCTATTTCTACGTGCCCAAGTTGCAGAGCCATCTGGAAGGGCGCTGGTGGAGCGAAGTGTTCGCCTGGACCGAGGACAAGTTCGGTCTGCCCCGCGGCACCATCAAAGCCACCGTGCTGATCGAAACCCTGCCGGCCGTATTCGAGATGGATGAGCTGCTCTATCAAATGAAGGATCACATCGTCGCGCTGAACTGCGGCCGCTGGGACTACATTTTCAGCTATATCAAAACCTTGAAGAACCATCCGGACCGGGTACTGCCTGATCGTCAGGTGGTAACCATGGACAAGCCGTTCCTCTCCGCCTACTCGCGGCTGCTGATCAAGACCTGTCACAAGCGCGGTGCGCTGGCGATGGGTGGCATGGCCGCCTTTATTCCGGCCAAGGACGCTGCCGTCAACGAGCAGGTCTTCGCCAAGGTCAAGGCCGACAAGGAGCGCGAAGCCAACAACGGCCACGACGGTACCTGGGTCGCCCACCCTGGTCTGGCCGACACCGCCATGGCGGTGTTCAACGCCACCATTGCGGCTGGTGCCAAGAACCAGATCGGCATGCTGCGCGAGCAGGATGCCCCCATCACCGCCGCCGACCTGCTGGCACCCTGTGAGGGCGAGCGCACCGAGGCGGGGATGCGCACCAATATCCGGGTTGCCCTGCAATATCTGGAGGCCTGGATCAACGGCAACGGCTGCGTGCCCATCTACGGTCTGATGGAAGATGCCGCCACCGCCGAGATCTCCCGCACCTCCATCTGGCAGTGGATCCGCCACGGCAAAAGCCTCGCCAACGGCAAGGTGGTGACCAAGGCGCTGTTCCGCCAGATGCTGGCCGAGGAGCTGGAGGTAGTCAAAGCCGAGGTGGGCACAGCACGCTGGCAGGCAGGACGCTTTGCCGAGGCAAGCGAACTGATGGAAGAGATCACCTGCGCCGATACCCTGATCGATTTTCTGACGCTGCCCGGTTACGAGCGGCTCTGAATCACGGGCCCCCAGCGGGGCTCGCCAATAACAAGTCAATGGAAACGTGAAATCAATGAAAGAGGGAACTGATATGGCACTGACCCGTGAGCAACAGATCCAGGCTATCGAGAAAGACTGGGCGGAAAACCCCCGCTGGAAAGGGATCAAGCGCGGCTACAGCGCCGAAGACGTGGTGAATCTGCGCGGCAGCTTGCAGCCGGTGCACACCCTGGCCCAGCGTGGTGCCGACAAGCTGTGGGGTCTGATCCACGGCGACGCCAAGAAAGGCTACGTCAACTGCCTCGGCGCCCTGACCGGTGGTCAGGCGGTGCAGCAGGCCAAGGCGGGGATCGAGGCGATCTACCTCTCCGGCTGGCAGGTGGCGGCAGACAACAACTTGTCCTCCACCATGTATCCGGATCAGTCCCTCTACCCGGCCAACTCGGTACCGTCCGTGGTGGAGCGCATCAACAACTCCTTCGCCCGTGCCGACCAGATCCAGTGGGCCAACAAGGTTGGGCCGCAGGATGAGGGCTTTATCGACTACTTCCTGCCGATCGTGGCCGATGCGGAAGCCGGTTTCGGCGGCGTGCTGAACGCCTTCGAACTGATGAAGGGGATGATTGAAGCGGGCGCCGCAGGCGTGCACTTCGAGGATCAGCTCGCTTCCGTCAAGAAGTGCGGTCATATGGGCGGCAAGGTGCTGGTACCGACTCAGGAAGCGGTGCAGAAGCTGGTTGCTGCCCGTCTGGCAGCCGATGTGTGCGGCACCACCACCCTGGTGATCGCCCGTACCGACGCCAACGCCGCTGACCTGTTGACCACCGACGCCGACCCGTACGATGCAGACTTCCTGACTGGCGAGCGCACTGCCGAAGGGTTCTACAAGGTACGTGCCGGTATCGATCAGGCCATCGCTCGCGGTCTGGCTTACGCACCCTACGCAGACATGGTGTGGTGTGAAACCGCCAAGCCGGATCTGGACGAAGCGCGTAAATTTGCCGAAGCAATCAAGGCCAAGTTCCCGGATCGCATCCTGGCCTACAACTGCTCCCCGAGCTTCAACTGGAAGAAGAATCTGGACGATGCCACCATCGCCCGCTTCCAGCAGGAGCTCTCCGACATGGGCTACAAGTACCAGTTCATCACCCTCGCGGGTATCCACAACATGTGGTTCCACATGTACGAGCTGGCCTACCAGTACGCCCGTGGCGAAGGGATGAAGCACTACGTCGAGATGGTGCAGGAGCCGGAATTTGCCGCCGCCAGCCGTGGCTACACCTTCGTGGCACACCAGCAGGAGGTCGGTACCGGTTACTTCGACAAGGTGACTACCGTCATTCAGGGTGGCCAATCCTCGGTCACCGCGCTGACCGGTTCCACCGAAGAAGATCAGTTCCACTGATAGGCAGAGCTGTCTTGAAATAGCAAAACCCCGGCCTGAAGCCGGGGTTTCTTTTTATCTGTAATTCAAACGAAAGTCAGGCGCACAACCGCACACAGTCGAGAGGCTCAGAGCTCGAGGATCTCTTTGACAAAGGGAATGGTCAGCTTGCGCTTGGCGCGAAATGAGGCGTTGTCGAGCTGATTGAGAGTGGTGAGCAGGGTGCGCATATCGCGGGAGAGTCGGTTGAGCAGGAAGCGGCCCACATCGATGGGCAATTTGAAGCCCCGCAGCTCGGCACGCAGCTGCAGGGCACTGAGCTTGCCTTCGTCATCCAGCTCTTCGAGATGGAAACTCACCCCCCAGTCGAGGCGCGAAGCGAGATCCGGCAGTTGCAGCCCCAGTTTGCGCGGCGCGCTGCAGCCAGTGACCACCAGCGTCCCCTCCCCCTTCTCCTGCCAGCGGTTATAGAAATCGAACAGCGCCCGCTCCCACACGGCATTGCCGGCGATCGCCTCGAGGCTGTCGAGACAGACCAGCGGCAAGCTTTCGAGAGCATCGAGCATGCTCGGATCAAGCTGTTCAAACTGATCGAGGGAGAGATAGGCCGCCGCTGCATCGCGGGCGTTGACCTCGGCACAGGTGGCGTGGAGCAGATGAGAGCGTCCGGATCCCTTGGCTCCCCAGAAATAGAGGAAAGGCGACCCCTGACCGATGGCCGCATTCTTGAGGGCGGTGATCAGATGAGCATTGGTGCCGGGATAAAAACTGACGAAGGTTTCATCATCCGGTAGTTGTACGGCTAAAGACAGTTGGGCCGGTTGCTTCACTCGTTGGGCTTTGACTGTGACATTTGTGGCTAAGTGTATCATCGCAAAGGCAGATAGAGAACCGCCCGGGCAAGCTGGGCGGTCTACAAAAGCCTTATAAAATCAGGGCTGCGACCATTGGTAACGCAAACCGCTGCCATTATCGTCAACCTTGCGCAAACGACTCTCGAGCTGCAGTGCCCGCACCAGTTCGGCCTGATCCCCTTGCAGGGTAAAGTTGAAGGTGACCTGGTCCCCCTCCAGCTTGCCGATCGCCACCTTGCTGACGTTGGCCATCCCTTGCAGCATCTTCTGCACGGCGATCATGCTGTCCACTTCGGAGAGGCCATCCACCACCAGGGTCTGGCTGGTTGCCGGACCCGAAATGCGGGCACCGTAGTTTTTCACCAGCCAGGCCGCCAGGGTATCGGCAAACCCTTGCGCCACTTCGGCCTGAGTGCCGGTGCTATTGCCACGGGTCAGCTCGGTCACTTCACCGGCCGCTTTGGGGCCGTAGAGTCCCCAATCGATGCTCCACTTGTCACCTTCTGGTGTCAGCTTGCCCAGCACCACCATCTCGGCGCCATAGCGCTGGCTTGCCTGCAAAATCGGGTCGGCAAAGCGTCCCCAGACGTCGGTGGCACTGACCGCCATGTTGTCATCGAGATCCATCAGCGGAATGCTGATGGGCAGCCCCAGCATCTGGGCCTGCTCGCGCAAGGCTTGCGCCCAACCATCGCTGGATTGATCCGCCAGCAAGCGACGCTCACCCTGATCCACCACCAGCCAGATGGCCATTTGGGGACGAGCCGGGCCAAGCAGGGCAAACTGGCTCTCGGAAACCAGGCTGTTGACCTTGTCACTCTTGAACTCGGCTTTCAGATACTTGACGGAGTCCTGATCCTGATAACCATAGCTTTTGACATAGTCGCCCGGGTCCGCCAGCGCCTTGACCACCACCGGCTGGGTGAGGATGTCACGCTTGCCGGTCACCTTGATCAGCACCTGACCCAGTGCCTGCCCCTGAGCGGCCACCATGTCACCACTGGTCGGGGCCTTGCCCTGATAGAGGTCGGTCACCTGAGCGGCCGAGGCCATGAATGACAAGCCGCAGCAGAGGGCGGTCACAACACGTTTGAACATGAACAGAGTCTCGAAATGGGAGAGTGTGCTTATGGTAGCGGCAAGGCGCATCCTGCGGCAAGGCTGGCACAAGCGGCCACAAACAGCAGAGCCGGCGATGCGCCGGCTCCGATCACCCCTTCCACATGGGAAGCGGGTCAAGGCATTAACTTATTTGGTACCGAAGATCTTGTCGCCTGCATCGCCCAGACCCGGCACGATGTAGCCTTTCTCGTTCAGCCCCTGGTCGACAGAAGCGCAATAGAGCTCTACGTCAGGGTGAGCGGCTTCCAGCGCCTTGATCCCTTCCGGCGCGGCAACCAGTACCAGCACCTTGATGGATTGGCAGCCTTTCTTCTTGAGCAGATCGATGGTGGCGATCATGGAACCACCGGTGGCCAGCATCGGATCGATGACCAGCGCCAGACGCTCTTCGATGTTGCTGACGATCTTCTCGAAATAGGGAACCGGTTGCAGGGTCTCTTCATCGCGGTAGATACCGACCACGCTGACGCGGGCGCTCGGCATGTGCTCCAGCACGCCATCCATCATGCCAAGGCCGGCACGCAGGATGGGTACGACGGTTACCTTCTTGCCTTTGATCTGGTCAACTTCTACTGGCCCATTCCAGCCATCGATGATAACCTTCTCGGTTTCGAAGTCAGAGGTCGCTTCATAGGTCAACAAACTGCCCACTTCTTTGGCCAGTTCACGGAAACGCTTGGTGCTGATATCGCCTTCACGCATCAGACCGATCTTGTGTTTGACCAGGGGGTGTTTGACTTCAACGACTTTCATTATTATCTCCTCTAACCTGCCGCAAAAAAATCGCGGAATCATACAACAAAAGCCCCCGCTTGTAGAGCATTTCCGCGCAAAAACGCGCAAACGATTTCCTTTCTGGTTTTTCACCGCCACTGTTAGAATACGCCCCGAATTTTACCCTCCACTTCTTTACATGACGGGGAATACTCGTGACTGACAAAACCTCACTGAGCTACAAGGATGCTGGCGTAGATATCGATGCCGGCAATGCACTGGTTGAACGTATCAAGGGCGTGTCAAAGCGCACTCGTCGTCCTGAAGTCCTTGGTGGTCTTGGCGGCTTTGGGGCCTTGTGTCAAATCCCTGCGGGCTACAAGGAGCCGGTACTGGTCTCCGGTACCGATGGTGTGGGCACCAAGCTGCGGCTGGCCATCGACCTGAAGAAGCACGACACCGTGGGCATCGATCTGGTGGCCATGTGCGTCAATGACCTGATCGTACAGGGCGCCGAGCCGCTGTTCTTCCTCGACTACTATGCAACCGGCAAGCTGGACGTGGACACCGCAGCCGCGGTAGTCACCGGGATCGGTGCCGGTTGCGAGCAATCAGGCTGTGCCCTGGTGGGCGGCGAGACCGCCGAGATGCCGGGTATGTATGAAGGGGAAGACTACGACATCGCCGGTTTCTGCGTCGGTGTGGTGGAGAAGAGCGAAATCATCGACGGCAGCAAGGTCGGTGAAGGGGATGCCCTGATCGCGCTGGCTGCCAGCGGCCCTCACTCCAACGGCTTCTCCCTGATCCGTAAAATTCTGGAAGTCTCCAAAGCCGACGTGCATCAGCCGCTGGGTGACCGCACCCTCGCAGATGCCTTGCTGGAGCCGACCCGCATCTATGTGAAACCTGTGCTCAAGCTCATCAAGGAGTGCGAGATCCACGCCCTCTCCCACATCACCGGCGGTGGCTTCTGGGAGAACATCCCCCGCGTATTGCCTGCCAATACTCAAGCGGTGATCGACGAGCAGAGCTGGCAGTGGCCGGCGGTGTTCAGCTGGCTGCAGCAGGCTGGCAACGTCACCCGTCACGAGATGTATCGCACCTTCAACTGTGGCGTCGGCATGATCATCGCCCTGCCTGCCAATCAGCTGGAGAAGGCGCTGACCCTGCTCAAAGCGGAAGGCGAGAACGCATGGCACATCGGTCATATCGCCAAGGCAACAGACGGTGAGGAGCAGGTCATCATTCAATGAATGATCGGATCAACGGCCAGATGACCTCCCCTATGAAACGCATCCTCGTCCTCATCTCAGGCAGCGGCAGCAACCTGCAGGCGATCCTCGACCACTGCGCTAGCGGCAAGATTGCCGGTGAAGTGGTCGGCGTTATCAGCAACAAGGCTGATGCCTATGGTCTGGTTCGCGCCAAAGAAGCGGGGGTGGCGACCTCCATTCTGGCCCAGCAGCAGTTTGCCAGCCGGGAGGAGTATGACGCCGCCCTGCTGGCGCTGATGGCAGACTATCAGCCGGATCTGGTGGTGCTGGCCGGGTTTATGCGGATATTGAGCGGCGATCTGGTGCGCCATTTCGCCGGCAGAATGATCAATATCCACCCCTCCCTGCTGCCCAAGTATCAGGGCTTGCACACTCACCAGCGCGCCATAGATGCCGGTGACAGTGAACACGGCGCCAGCGTCCACTTTGTCACCGAAGAGCTGGACGGGGGTCCTGTGATCCTGCAGGCCCGCGTGCCCATCTTTGAAGGAGACACGGCGGACGAGGTAGCGGCACGGGTACAGGCGCAGGAGCACAGCATCTACCCGCTGGTGGTACACTGGTTCTGCGAAGGCAGGCTGCAGATGGTGGACGGCGCCGTGCAACTGGATGGCACCCTGCTGGGCCCCGCTGGTTACGCCTGCGAGTAATCGCTGACAACTGTATGTCAGAAAAAACAAGGGAGGCTTAGGCCTCCCTTGTCATTTCTATCTACCACACGATGGCTTAGGTCAGGTCCGATGACACCGCTACGCGGCCAAGCGACCCTACACCGGATTGTCGATATCGATAAAGGTAACATCCAGCCCGTGCACGGTCGCCAGCCACTCCCCCAGCGCCTTGACGCCGTAACGCTCGGTGGCGTGATGGCCTGCGGCGTAGAAGTGCATCCCCATCTCGCGGGCGGTGTGAATGGTCTGCTCGGAGGCTTCACCGGAGATAAAGGCATCGATTCCCTGCTCCGCCGCCAGATTGATGTAGCTCTGACCGCCACCGGTGCACCAGGCCACGGAGCGGATAAGCTCGGGGCCTGTATCGCCACAATAGAGTGGTTTGCGGCCAAGGCGCTCGGCAATCAGCTTGGCAAAATCGCTGCCGCTCATCGGCTCTTCCAGCTTGCCCACCATGGCGACGCTTTTGCTGTTCCACGGCTCCAGACCGCGACGCACTTTGATGTCGAGCAGCTTGGCAAGCTGGGCGTTGTTACCCACCTCGGGATGGACATCGAGCGGCAAATGGTAGGCAAACAGGTTGATATCGTGGGTCAGCAGGGTCTTGAGCCGACGCTGCTTCATGCCGGTGATCTGGGCCGGTTCACCGCTCCAGAAGTAGCCGTGATGGACCAGGATGGCATCGGCCTCGGCAGCCACCGCCGCGTCGATAAGCGCCTGACTGGCGGTGACACCGGTCACTACCTTGCGAATGCGCTCACGCCCCTCCACTTGCAAGCCGTTGGGGCAGTAATCCTTGATAGCGTGCGGTTCGAGCAGATGGTTCAGTACGGTTTCGAGTTTTCGATGAGAGATCATAGGGGTCCCTTATTAAGGCTCGGTCCCCTGCTTTACCAATAAAAACAGGGCCCAGGCTCAAAACGCCAAGGGCCCCATGATAATCGAGCCGGGCCGTCAAGACCATGACAGCCCCCACACAGTGCGGTTTCCCTCTCGGCCTCAGGCTGGCAGGTCGATCCCCGCCTCCCGCATCTGGGCCAGCTTGTAGCGCAGGGTGCGCGGGCTGATGCCGAGTCGGTCGGCCACCGCCTTGCGGCTGCCGTTACAATCTTGCAGGGTGTCGAGGATGATCTGGTGCTCCTGCTGCTTGAGCTCGCTGCCGAGGCGATCGCCACCATAGCTGCGCTCCACGCTGACAAACTCCATCTCCTGCTCATCCAGCTCCTCCAGAATGAGGTGGTCACAATCAATGACCCCGTCGGGGCTGAGGATCAGGGCGCGCTGTACCACGTTGTCCAGCTCCCGCACATTGCCGGGCCAGGGGTGGGCCAGCAACCGTTCCCGCGAGGCATCTGTCAACTGTGGTGTCGGCAGCCCCTGCTGACTGGCATGGAGGGCCAGCAGATGCTCCGCCAGCGGCAGAATATCCCCCGGTCGCTCGCACAGGGCAGACCAGCGCAGCGGAAAGACGTTGAGGCGATAGTAGAGATCTTCGCGGAACTGACCATCCTGCACCGCTTTTTTCAAATCCCGGTTGCTGGTGGCGATGACCCGCACATCCAGCGGGATCATCTTGCGACTGCCGAGCCGCTCCACCTCTTTCTCCTGCAGTACCCGCAGCAATTTGGCTTGCAGCCCCTGATCCATCTCGGTGATCTCGTCAAGCAGCAGGGTGCCCCCCTGCGCCTGCTCGAACTTGCCCGGGCATCCCTGCACCGCACCGGTGAAGGCCCCCTTCTCGTAGCCAAACAGGGTCGCCTCCAGCATGTTTTCCGGAATGGCGGCGCAGTTGATGGCGACGAAGGGCTGCTCGGCGCGGCTGGAGTTATCGTGAATGTAACGGGCCAGCACCTCTTTACCCGTCCCGCTCGGGCCGGTCACCATCACGGTCGCTTCGCTTCTGGCAACACGGGTCGCCAGCTGGAACAGCTCGGCAGTTTTGGGGTCCCCGTAGACCACGGCGCGTTTCTCCACCTTCTGGGCGGGCACATAGCGACTGACCTGATTGAGCAGCACCTCCGGCGAGAACGGCTTGGCCAGATAGTCGATGGCCCCTTCGCGCATGGCGCGCACCGCGCCGTCGATATTGGCGTAGGCGGTCATCAGCAGCACGGGTATCTGCGGATATTGCTGGCGAATGGTCGCCAGCAGGGTGAGGCCGTCCATTCCCCCCATCTGGATATCGGAGATCACCATGTCAAACGGCTGACGGGAGAGGGCTAACAGAGCCCGCTCGCCGCTGTCCGCTTCACGGCACTCATAACCGCCGAGCAAAAGGGTATCCACCAGCGCTTCGCGCAGGCCATTGTCATCTTCAACTACCAGGATCCTGGCCTGTGTCATGCTACACCTCCAAGCTGCACCGGTTGCTGGTGCAGGGGGAACGACAGAGTAAAGCAGGTGCCTTCACCGGGAACCGAGGCCACACCGACCTCCCCCTGATGGGCACGCACTACAGATTGCACCACCGCCAGCCCGAGACCAGTGCCTTGGGAGCGAGTGGTAAAGAAGGGTTCGAATACCTGACCGAGCTGATGGGAAGGGATCCCCTTGCCATTATCGATGACCCGCATCTCCACCCGGGCGCCACTGCGCACCGCGCTGACCAGCAGCGAGGTGGCCCCTGCCTGCTGGGCATTGGCAATCAGGTTGTTGATGGCACCCGCCAGCGCACTGCTGTTGGCCAGCAGACAGAGATCGGGCTCTGGCGCCTCCATGTGCAGCTCGCAGCCCTGCTGCTGGCAGAAGGCCTCGGCACCAGCCTGCACTTCGGCCAGCAGCCCTTGTACCGAGATGGGGGTGACCACCTGATTGTCACCGTTGCGGGCAAACAGCAGGATGTCGTTGATCTGCTTCTCCAGATCCTGCAAACGGGCCATCAACTTTTGCTGAAACTGAGTGCGAGATTCCGGCTTGAGGGTGCGGTTGGCCAGGTTGGCGGCATAGAGCATGGCAGCGGAGAGCGGCGTGCGGATCTGGTGGGCAAGCGAGGCCGCCATATTGCCCAGCGCCGACAGCCGCTTCATGTGGTTGATGCGGTCTTGCAGTTTACGGGTTTCGGTCAGGTCATTGATAAAGACCAGCTGGCCGGGCTGATCCGGCAGCGGTTGGGTCGAGAGCTGCACCCGGCGCCCGTCGCGCAGGGAGATCTCGTGGCCATCATCCTCGCGCGGCTCAAAGCAGCGGGCAATGATGTGGCGCCAGAGCTCCCCTTCCAACGGCTCCCCCAGCAAGGAGATGGCCGCCGGATTCGCGCGGGTGACCACCCCTGCCCCGTCAAGCAGCAACACCCCGGTGGGGAGCGCCTTGAAGATGGCATAGAGCTGGCTCACTTCGTGGGACTGGAGTGGCATGTCCTGCTGCTGGATTGTCATAAACCTGACCTCAAACTGGCTATTGGGTCAGGTTATTCAATTTCCATGCCACTAAAATATTTCAATTAAAACAATAGATTGCATGTTGGCGTCAAGGCTTTGACCCTCAGACGTCCTTGCTCATCCCGTACTTTTTCATCTTCTCCACCAGGGTGGTACGGCGCATGCCGAGCAGATCGGCGGCGCGGGCCACCACACCGTCCTGAGACTCCAGCGCCTGACGGATCAGCTCCACTTCAAGGTCGGCCAGCATCTCTTTGAGGTTGACCCCCTCCTCCGGCAACTGCATGGTGCGAGCCGAGGCGAGGGAGTGATCCAGCTCGGGCGGGTCCTGAAACACCGCCGCCAGCGCATCCCGTTCATCCATCTCGGTCAGCCGCTCATCCCGCGGCTCGCTCGGCAGCAGACGATAACGGCTCGGCAGATCGGCCACATCGACGATCTGGTGCGGGTAGAGGATCAACAGCCGCTCCAGCAGGTTGGATAGCTCGCGCACGTTACCGGGCCAGGGGTACTGCATCAGCGACTCCAGCGCCCGCTGGGTCAACCGGATAAAGCCGTGGTGCTGCTCGGCATGGCGGTTGAGCAGCTCCTGCAGCAGCAGCGGGATGTCATCGATGCGATCCCGCAGCGGCGGCGTCTCAATGGGGAAGACGTTGAGGCGGTAGTAGAGATCTTCGCGAAAACCCTGAGTGCGGATCATCGCCTCCAGATCCCGGTGGGTCGCCGCTATGATGCGCACATCGGCCTGAATGGGCTTGCCGCCACCGACCCTGTCGAACAGCCGCTCCTGCAATACCCGCAGCAGTTTGACCTGCATCGGCATCGGCATGTCGCCGATCTCGTCGAGAAACAGGGTGCCCCCCTGCGCCAGCTCGAAGCGACCGCGACGGGCTGCGATGGCGCCGGTAAACGCCCCCTTCTCATGGCCAAACAGTTCGCTCTCCAGCAATTCGGCCGGAATAGCGCCGCAGTTGATGGGCACGAAGGGGCCACTGCTGCGGGAAGAGAGTTCGTGGATGGCGCGCGCCACCACCTCTTTACCAGTGCCAGACTCCCCGAGGATCAGCACGTTGGCATCGGTCTCGGCCACCTGGCTGATGAGGCGGCGTACCTCCTGGATCCCCTTCCCTTTACCCACCAGCAAGCGCAGCAGGGCCTGACCCTTGTCATGGGTCTGCTGACGAGGATGCAAGGAGACGAACGCCTGACAGAAGTGCAAATGACGGGTAAGGGATTCATAGGTAAAGGGCGAGAGCGCGACCCCGATAAAGTTGCTGTTGGGCAGATCGGCCTCAACCAGCGAGAGGAAGGGGGTACGGGGGAAGGCAGCCAGCAGCTCTGACAAGGGACGGTCGGTCAGCTCACCTACCAGTACCCCTTGCAGCGGACCGGAGGATTCGATGGCCACATCCAGATCGCTTTGTGCCACCTCCTGCCACGGGATCCCCATAAACGAGAGCACGGTTCCCAACTGTTGGCGCCGCTGCGCATCGGCATCAACAATCAACACGCCCATCTCCACCATATCCATTCCTCGCGATGTCCTGAACTAACTTATTGTTTTATTTGATGATAAAACAGCTACCGACTGTCTTTTTGCTGGCACACAAAGTGCCAAAATTCCGACACATTGTCAAAAATTGTCGTATTCAGGCTAAGTGTATCGACAGAAACGAGAGATTAGATAAATTTTGCCGAGGAATTTTCTGCATTGGCGCCGTTAACAAACGCCGCCAATAGCGGAAAGAAAACTGCCCTCGTCAGAGAGCAGCATGGGACACGGTGAAGCGCATTCAGTGGCGATTATGGTGGTGCGGCGCCGCGTAACGACACTCGGGAAAACGGCTGCAAGCCAGAAAGAGTCGACCGGCGTGGGGGCCTTTTTTCGCCTCCCGCTCCACCAGAGGTGCATCACAACGAGGGCAGTGGTGTACCTCGTGCTCTTCATCATCCTCCACATCGGCAAACAAGCCATCGACCAGCTCACCCTCACTCTGTGGCGCCTCCATCACCCCCTTGGGCTGGATGGCGGGCTCGCGGAGCGACGCAGGCGAGATGGCCTCGGCATGGGCAGTGCGGCCACGCATCCCGGCACCGACATCCACGCCGTCCAGCAGCAGAGGGTTGAACGTCGGCTCGCGGCGCGCCCCGTGCGGCAGATCGTCGATCAATGGTTCGCTGGTTTTGACCAGCAGCGGCAGGATCTGTTCGCGCAGCTCTTCCACCAGATAGCTGGCACTTGCCGGGATCTGCAGCAACGGCAGACCGGCGCTGTCGCAGGCGGTTTTCAGAAAGAGATCCCGCGCCTTGCGCTTCTGGTGACGATGGGAGCTGTCATCGAGTTCGATGGCGCAGATAAAGGAGAGATCCGCAGGGTGGCAAAGCAGATAGTCGAAATGCTTGGCGCTGATCTTGTTGAAGTACTGCTGCCATTTGCTTTTGCCGATCCCGGCCTGCGGCGTCAGCACATCGGCCACCCGCACCTTGGCAAAGACCCGGGCCTTGTCACCCACCGCCAGATCCAGCACCCCGAGGAAGGATCGCTCGGCGGGACTGAAAAGGGTCTCCTGCATATCATAGGGCAGGCGCTTTTGCTGTCTGCCTCTGCTCCAGAAGATCGCCAGCACAAGCAGCGCCAGCAACAACAATCCCGATAGGACAAGGGTATTCATGAGAGCACGATCCAGTTCACGACACGAAAGGGGAATTACTTTACCACAGCCGCCACGGAGCAAGGCAGCAGACCCGTGTATAGAAAGTGAAAAGTCCCGTCTTTTTATCTATTTGTCAGCAGGCGGGGGTTCATATGACCAGCCCCAGCAGGCACAATAGGGATAGAGCAAGAAATCCCATTTCAAGGAGAGCAGGATGCAAAAGCAATTGGTGGTCACCGTGATCGGTGCAGACAAACCCGGGATCGTCGAGAGTCTGGCAGCTGTCATCAGCCGCGAGCAGGGCAACTGGCTGGGCAGCGCCATGAGCGAACTGGCGGGCCAGTTTGCCGGTATTCTCCATGTCTCTGTCCCCGATGAGCACTATCGCAGCCTGTGCGAAGCACTGGCCCTGCTACCGGGTCTGACCATCAGCTTTGCCGAAGGGACACCGACCGCCGAGCCAGCCCATCAAGTCATGATGACGGTGACCGGCAACGACCGCCCCGGCATCGTCCACGAAGTGGCCAGCATCCTGCGCCAACTCGAGATCAACGTGGCCGATCTCACCACCGGCTGTGAACCGGCTCCCCACTCCGGCGCCCCGCTCTTCTATGCCCATGCGCTGGTTGCCCTGCCCGACGGGCTCGCGATGGATACGCTGATCACCGCGCTGGAATCCCTCTCCGACGATCTGGTGGTCGACATCGACGAAGCGTTCAGCGAGCAGTAACAATACTGTCATTTATTTGTCATATATTAACGCCATAACTGCCGCGCAGACGCGACCTGAAACAGAGGCACAAGATGAGCACCGACAAGCAGTATGAAGAGAAAGAGCTGAGCTGGCTCTCATTCAATGAACGGGTGTTGCAAGAGGCAATGGACAAGACGGTGCCCCTCATCGAGCGGGTTCGTTTTCTGGGGATCTTCTCCTCCAACCAGGATGAGTTCTTCAAGGTACGGGTATCGGACGTCAAGCGTCGCATCCTCATCAATGAAGTACATGGTGGCGACGATGAAGCGAAAGTGCTGCTGCGCGCCATCCAGCAAAAAGTGATGGCGCTCGGTGAAGCGTTCGACAATACCTATAAAGAGCTGTTGATTGCGCTGGCCCGCCACAACATCTTTCTGGTCAACGAGAACCAGCTCTCCGATGCCATTCAGAAGTGGCTGCGGGTCTTCTTCAAGGAGAAGGTGCTGCGTCACATCATCCCGATCCTGCTCAACAAAGAGGTCAATCCGGTCAAATTCCTCAAGGATGAGTACACCTATCTGGCCATCGAGATGAAGAAGAACGGTCAGGTGATCCAGTACGCCCTGGTGGAAGTGCCGACCGACGACCTGCCCCGCTTCTTCCAGCTGCCGCCGGAAGGGACCCGCCGCAAGAAGCAGATCATCATTCTGGATAACGTCATCCGCTTCTGCCTCGACGAGATCTTCAAAGGCTTCTTCGACTACGACGAGATTGCCGCCTATGCGGTGAAGCTGACCCGGGATGCCGAATATGATCTCTCCGACCAGCTGGATTTGAGCCTGGTGGACAAGATGAGTGACGGCTTGAAGCAGCGCCTCACCGCCATGCCGGTGCGCTTCGTCTACGAGCGGGAGATGCCCGCCGCCATGATTAGCTTCCTCAAGCTCAAGCTGCAGATCAGCTCCTACGACGCCATCATGCCGGGCGGGCGTTACCACAACTTCAAGGATTTCATCGGCTTCCCCAACGTGGGCCGTGACTATCTGGAAAACCCCAAGCTGCCGGCCCTCGATTGCCGCGATTTTGACGGCTTCGTCAACGCCTTCGATGCGATTACCAAGCAGGATATCCTGCTCTACTACCCGTACCACAAGTTCCACCACTTCACCGAGCTGGTGCGCCAGGCGGCGTTCGATCCGGCGGTCAGCGCCATTCGCATCAACATTTATCGGGTGGCCAAGAAGTCGCGGATCATCCACTCCCTCATCGATGCCGCCAACAACGGCAAGAAGGTGACCGTGGTGGTCGAGCTGCGCGCCCGTTTCGACGAAGCGGCCAACATCGACTGGGCCAATATTCTCACCGATGCCGGGGTCAAGGTGGTGTTCGGGGTGCCGAGCCTCAAGATCCACTCCAAGCTCTGCCTCATCACCCGCCACGAAAATGGCGAGGCGGTGCGCTATGCCCATATCGGTACCGGCAACTTCAACGAGAAGACCGCCAAGATCTACACCGACTTCTCGCTGCTGACCCGCAATCCGGATATCACCGCCGAAGTGGAAGGGGTGTTTGAATACATCGAGTACCCCTATAAGCGATACAAATTCAACCACCTACTGGTCTCCCCCATCAACAGCCGCCGTCAGCTCTATCGTCTCATCGACAACGAGCTCTCCAACGCCAAGGCGGGCCAGCCGAGCGGTATCATCCTCAAGATCAACAATCTGGTGGACAAGGATCTCATCAACCGACTCTATGCCGCCGGTCAGGCCGGGGTGCCGATCCAGATGATCATCCGTGGCATGTGCGCCCTGCGTCCGGGCGTGCCGGGCCTCAGTGACAACATCAAGGTGATCAGCATCATCGACCGCTTCCTCGAGCACCCTCGGGTGATGGTGTTCCACAACAAGGGCAACCCCCAGCTCTATATCTCCAGCGCCGACTGGATGAGCCGTAATATCGACGGCCGTATTGAGGTGGGCACCCCCATTTATGACGAGCGGCTCAAGCAGCGCATCATGGACATTCTCGAGCTACAACTGAGTGATACCTGCAAGGCGCGGGTCATTGATGCCGACCAGCAGAACGAATATGTGAAGCGGGGCAACCGCCGCAAGATCCGCTCTCAGGTGGCGATTTACGACTATCTCAAACGTATCGAGTCAAACAATGGACAATAGTCTCTATGCCGCCGTAGATCTCGGCTCCAACAGTTTTCACATGGTGATCGCCCATCTGAGCGAAGGGCGTTTTCGCATCGTCGATCGCATCAAGGAGCGGGTGCGTCTGGCGGAAGGGATGGATGAGCAGAAACGCATGAGCCCGGAGGCGATGGAACGCGGCCTCGCCTGTCTGTCACTGTTTGCCGAGCGCCTCACCAACATCAAACCGGATCAGATCCGCATCGCAGGTACCTATACCCTGCGCCGCGCCAGCAACGCCCGCGAATTTGTGAGTGAAGCAGCCAAGGTGCTCAACCACCCCATCGAGATCATCAGCGGGCAGGAAGAAGCACGCCTCATCTATCAGGGGGTTGCCCATACCCAGCATATCGAGGGCCAGGTACTGGTCATCGATATCGGCGGCGGCAGCACCGAGCTCATCATCGGTGAAGGGTTTGAACACAAGGCCCTCACCAGCCGCAAGATGGGCTGCGTCAGCTTTACCCAGAGCTTCTTTGCCAGCGGCAAGCTGAGCGACAAACACTTCACCAATGCCGTGCTGGAGGCGCAGCACCAGCTCGCCCCCATCGTCAACCAGTACCGCAAGCTGGGCTGGCAGAGCTGTCTTGGCAGCTCAGGTTCGATCCGCACCGTGCGCGACGTGCTGCAAGGTGAGGGGCTGACCGATGGCAGTATTACGCTGGAGGGGCTGGAGCGGCTCAAGGCGCTGATGATTGAGCGCAAGCGAGTCGATAACCTCAAGCTGACAGGGCTTACCGAGGAGCGTCAGGAGGTGTTTGCCGCTGCGGTCGCCATCCTGCTCGGCCTGTTTACCTCGCTGCCCATCGAGCGGCTCGACTACTCCGACGGTGCTCTGCGCGAAGGATTGCTGTATGAGTTCGAGGAGCGCTTGCAGCACCACGATATTCGCGAACGGACGGCACAGGCGCTCGGTACCCACTACCGGATGGACCGCAAACAAGCCGCCCGGGTGGAGCAGAGCGTGCTGACGCTGTTCGATGCCTTGCAAGAGCCCTGGCAGATGGAGGTAGAGCCCTATCGCGCCATCCTCGGCTGGGCGGCGCGGCTGCACGAAATTGGCCTTGCCATCAACTACAGCGGCATTCACCGCCATTCCGCCTATATCCTGCAACACACCGACCTGCCCGGCTTCAACCAGGACGATCAGGCTCTGCTGGCGGCGCTGGTACGCTTTCAGCGCAAGGGGCTCAAGCTCTCCGAGCTGCCGCCCCTGCCCAACCACGACATGCAGACGGTGCTGCGTTGCATCCGTATACTGCGCCTCGCAGTCGCCGCTCACCACAAGCGGCAGGACAACCTGCTGCCTGAGTGGAAAGTCGCAGTGCAAGGGGATCAGCTGGTCGTGACCCTGCCGATCGACTGGTGCGAGGAGAACCGTCTCCTGATGCAGAATCTGGAGAAGGAGCATCGTTATTGCCAGGAGCAGGGCTGGCCACTGTTGTTCCAGCTCGGCTAAACCGGAAAGATAAATGCAAAAGGCAGCCCAATGGCTGCCTTTTTCATCTCAATCTCCCGGTTACTGCAACTCGGGCAACAACCACTTGGCCATCTCGAAGTAGATGATAAGGCCGGTACCATCCACCAGTGTCGCGATGAATGGCGCAGAGACCACCGCCGGATCGATGCGGAAACGGCGCAGCACCATGGGAATAATGGACGCGACCGTAGCACTCCAGAGCACGATGGCGATGATGGTAAAGGTCACCACCATGCCAATCTGGGGACCGACGCCGAGACTCCATGCCCGTACCCAAGCCGCCATGGCAATGGCACCCGAGATGAGCAGACCGGTGGAGAGCTCCTTTTTCAGCACTGTGCCGAGATTGCGCAGACTCACCTCCCCGACCGCCATGGCTCGTACTATGGTGGTGGTGATCTGGGTGCCGCTGTTACCACCAGTACCGATCAGCAAGGGGATAAAGAAAGCCAGCGCGATGGCCGCTTCCAGCTGCTCCTCAAATGCCCGCAGCACTGTGCCGGTGTAGGCTTCCGCCACAAACAGGATAAGCAGCCAGCCCACCCGTTTGCGCCACAGCTGCCAGGGGGTCGCCTGCAGATAGGGAGTATCGAGTGGCGAGGAGCCACCCTGCATCTCGGCATCCTCGGTGGATTCGAGCTCCAGAATATCCGCCGCATCATCGACGTGGAAAATACCGACCAGTCGCCCCTGATCCTCGACCGGCAATACCGACAGGTCACGGTCGATGAGCAGGCGCGCTGCCAGCTCCTGATCCGCACGGGCGTTGATCCGCACCGTCTCCCGATCCATCAGGGTCGCGACACTGGCCAGCGGGTCGGCGATCAGCAAGGTCTTGAGGGAGAGGCTTCCTTGCAGACGACCGTCCCCGTTGACCACATAGATATGGCGAAACAGCTGGGCATTGTCCCAGGCATCGTGGATCAGCTGTTTGGCGTGACCGACCGTGTCCTCCTCCCGCACCGCCAGATATTCGTGGCGCATGTTGGCCCCCACCGACTCGGTGGGCCAATCCAGCAGGGAGTAATAGATGGCCTGAGCCTGGGTCGGGAAGCGAGCCAGCAACATGGTGCGATCCTGACGACTCAGTTTGCGCAGGATGGCGACCATATCACGGCGGGGAATGGCCTCCTGCAACACGCTGACGATGCTGCCATGGAGCCGCTGCAACAGGCGCCCGGCACTCTCGGCCGAGAGTGAACCAAGCAGTTCGGCCCCTTGCGGGATTGGCAGGGTATCAAAGATGCAGTTGAGCTCTTCCGGACGCAGGGTCAGCAGTTGATCGGCGCGCTGAACCGGATCCAGATTATGTTCCAGCCAACCCTGCAGGGCGGCCAGATCGAGCAGTTGGTGACGGTTAAGAATGGTATGTGTTTTCTTCATCACAGATATCCTCATGTGATTTCAGGCGAGCCTGAATGCCTCCGGAAATAGCCGGGTGCAACGACAAGAAAACAGCAATTTGATTGACGAGTAATAGGCAGGAAATGACGCCGTTCGGCGTGTCATCATCCCCACGTACCAGCTTTAGCACTGTATAACGTATCCGGCATGCCGGAAGCCACTTGGGTTTACACCTTAATCCGATGAAAACTGTCCTGATCTTGGGCGTCTCTGGACGTCGTGAGATCAGTGGCCTGTGTTTATACAGGAGCCTCGCCTAACGAGATGCTGCAAATAATTCGCACAACCCTCTGTTGTGCGGGCGTCATGATTATCCAATCCCGCAGGGAGGTCAACCCCGCAGCTCCCATTAAATGGGCAACGGCAACAGCTTGTTACAATTGGCAGGAGATGACACGGAACCAATTTTCATAGTCTGGACAAAAGAAAAGGCCCCAAAGGGGCCCTTCTTTAATTAGCGAATATAGTCAAATAGCGTCAGACGACTTATTTTGCTGAAAGAGAGTTGCGAGGCACTCAATGCCGCATCCTCTTTTGACAGCGCGGAAATCACTTCATAGAGATCCGCTTCCGATACCTTGGCTCTCGCCTCGGCGTTGAGGGTACTCAACCCCTCGTTAGAATCCATGACTGCCTCGAGACTGTTCATCCTGCCACCCAACTCCCCCAATCCATGATCGATATTCAGACGAGCATTTTTCATATGGACGGTAGCATCGGCTACTTCCAGCGCAAAGTTGTCAGCGGTAATAGCGGGATCACGCAAGGCGGTAATAAAATCCGACATACCATTCAATATGTTGTCATTCTTCGGTGGATTAAGATCAAACTGCTCAGAACTGCCCGCAGGCGAGCTGACGGTCAACTCCAATCCATTGAAAGGGATCTTGGTGCCAGCAGTGTAGTTACCCGTTTGCAGGGTAGCACCACCGGCATCCTTGATATCGTAGGTATCCGGTGGGCCTATGGTGGTTGATACGGTATAGGTATTACTGGGCAGTGCCGAGTTATAATTGGACTTATAGAAATTATCAAAGTTACCCTGATCGCCTATCCCAACCTTGATATTTGCTGTGGTTGCACTGGCGGTTCTTCTGGTCGCCACGATTTCAAACAGATCTTGCCCGGAATCATTGGCAGCAATTTGTACCGTGGGTGAGACCTGAATATTTCGCTGACCAGGGTCACCCTGATAAATATATTTTCCGTTAGCGTCTTTTATATATGGCTGGGTCTTGCTCTGATTGCCGCCAAATATAAATTCACCCGAGGAGTTTTTGCTATTCATCAGGTCAAACATCTGCTGCTGCAACCCTTCCAGCTCGCTGGCTATGGCCTTGCGATCATCCATGCTGATAGCGCCATTATTTGACTTCTGGATCAGGGTCTGGGCACTAAGCATCGCATTATTAATCGACGTTAATACCGTCTCCTCATGTCCCAGGCTGTTTTCCAGCAAGCTGCCATTGACACTGTACTGCTTAAACAGGTCAATCTCCTTGGTCAGTGCCATCTTCTGGCTCATCCCCGCGGGATCTTCGCCGGCAGTCTGAAATTTATTACCGGTTTGCAGCTGTTGGTAGGCAGTATTCAACCGCTCGTTGGCACTGTTGAGGGAATAGATATTCCGGTCGTAGATCATGTTGGTGGTGATGCGCATGACGTTACCTCACGGAAGAGAGCAGTGTATCGAAAATGGTTTTGGCCGTGCTGACGATTTGCGCCGATGCCGCATAGGATTGCTGGAAGCGGATCAGATTGGCCGCCTCCTCCTCCAGATTGACCCCAGACACGCTTTCAAAGATGCCGGTGCTCTGGATAAGCTTGGACTCATTGGCCTTGAGCAGCGTTTTTGCCTGACTGGTATTGTTGCCCACTTCCATCACCAGCCCGGAATAGGCCTGATTGAAGGTCATCTTGTCGTTTGTCGTCCCACCATTGGTGCTCTTGCGCACCAGATCCTTGTTTTGCAGCTCGGCCAGAACCAGTCCATTGCTGTTATCGGCAAAGCCGTTGCTGTTGTAACTGAGCTTGAAGCTGTCACCGGCATCCACCGTTCCGGTGATGCTGAACTCGTAACCGGGGGCCTGTTTCGGATTTGGATAAGCTGGTCCACCAGTGGGTGGTGGCAGTTGCAAGGCTGCCATTAAATTCTGCCCCTTGCTGCTCGCGGGTGCCGTACCTATCAGGGTAGTACCATCTGCTTGAAACACCTGATAGTTACCACTGGCATCGATTTTGACCACCTGAGGCGCTGTCGGGCTCAGACTATTGGTACCAAAACCTGACCCTGCACCTGTATTGAATACACCACCCAGTTTGATATCAGCCCCGCCGCCATTATTGGTGGTCTTTTCCGCTTTAAGCGGAGAGGCCAGGGCCAAATCTTCCGGTCGGATGATCAGCTGACCCAAACCGGCGGCCGCACTTTTGGTCGGTTGCAGCAACAGTCTGTCACCCGCAGCCGGCACACCGGTGAGATCGATTGAAATGCCGTGACCCGTGAGTTCAAACGTTGCAGGAGGGGTCGTGCCAGTCGCCACAGAGGTTCGATTACCAGACTTGTCCAGCGAGAACACCTCATAACCGGTGGCGCTGCTAAAGCGCACTTCGTAATCAAACGGGGTCACTGATGTCCCCTTACCCGGCACGAAGCTGACATTCGCCCCGACCGTCCCCGTGTTGTCGTCGTAGGGTAATCCCTTGCTGGTTGGCAGGGTGAAGATATCACCACCAATTTCATTATCCAGATCCATCCCGAGGCGGTTCTGCTGGTTCATTGCATCGGCCATCGCCACGGCCAGCTGCCCCAGTTCGCGCTTGGTCGGTTCAAGGTCGTTACGTGCTTTGAAAAGGCCTCCCACGGCGCCACCAAAGGTCTCGTTGTCAATAAGCGCCTCATTATCACCCAAAGTTAATTGCAGCTCTAAATCTCTCGAATCAGGATCACTGGGCATCACTTTAAACTGAGCCACGCCGCCGTTTAGTACCAACGAATGGCCAGTGCTCATATTGACCAACATGCTGCCGTTGGGTTGGGCTACGGTGCGAATATCCATCTTCTCCGACAGCTGGCGGATCGCCTCATCCCGCTGATCAAACAGCATCAGGTTCTCTTCGGGTGACCCCTGGGTGCGGATGATGGCCTGATTAAGATCATTGATGCTGGTGAGCAGGCTGTTGACCTGCTTGGTTTCATCTTCAATGCGGGTATTGAGGGTATCGCTCTGCTTGTCGAGCTGCGCCGAGAGAGTATGAAAACGGTTGACCATGCCACTCAACTCCGTCATCACCACCTTGCGCCCACCGATCTCGGCAGGCGATTGATTGGCAGAGTGAAATGACTTGAAGTAGGAGGTGATGGCTGCCCCCACGCTGTTGCTGGTATCCCCCAACAAGCTGTCAACGCCAGCCAGCTGTTCATAATGGGTCAGGGAGGCATGATAGGCGGAGGTATCACGGCGCACCTCCCCCTGCATATAGTCATTGATCACCCGCTGGGTCTTGATGTCACCGGTCCCAAGACCGATGGTATTGGTATACACCAGCGTACGCTCACGCACATAGCCCTGGCTATTGACGTTCACTATGTTGTTACTGGTGGTCTGCAGCAGGCGTTGCTGTGCCAGCACGCCCGATGAACCAATCCCAAGCAGGTCGCTTGCCATACGTTACAGCTCCATCTCGTTGTATTGGGCAATGGCATCACTGCGCAATACCTGTTTCAATTTTCTGGCGTAGTGCGGGTCGGTGGCATAACCCGCCTGTTGCAGCGCCTCGAAGTAGCGATCAGGACTATCCACCTTCGCCAGGGCTCCCTTGTAGCGAGAGCCGGAAGTGAGGAAGTCCACGTAGTCGTTGAAGCTCTCTTCAAACGACTCATAGGAGCGAAATGCCGCTTTCTGGCGGGAGGCGATGCCTTGCTCATACTCTAGCGTGCTGACCACCGCCTTTGGCCCTTCCCAGCGCGGATCCGCCTTGATGCCAAACAGGTTATGGGTCACCTGCCCCTCGCCATCCTTGATCACCCGCTTGCCCCAACCGCTCTCCAGTGCTGCCTGGGCGACCAGTACCGCCGGGCTTAATCCCAACTTGTCGGCCGCTTTCTTGGCCAGCGGCATCAGGCGATTAACGAACTCTTCCGGCGTATCGAACTCTTTGCCCCCACTACCGGTGGCACTGCCCTCTTCGCTGGTCATGCGTCCCATGGGCGGAATCCTGCGGTGCGGTCGATGGGGCATAGTGAGTGCGTGGCTCTCCTTGACCCCCTCGGTCATCTCTTTTTCAGCAAAATCTTTGCCAACTTTTGATGCTGCGATCAAATCATCGGCCGCCGCCGTGGGTGGCTGATAGGGTTTGTAGGTCCGTTCGGTACGCTGCGGCATCTTGAGCACCCGTCCATCCTGATGGGTAAAGGTCTCGGGAGAGAGCTGTTTGGCCACCATGTCAGCCAATCCCAGCCCCCCCTTGCTGGACATGTCGGCGACTCGCTGCTCATCCAGCATCCCTTCATAGAACTGGGTATAGCTGCTGTTCATCGGGTTGTCCTGAGTCAACACCCCGTTGGCCTGACGCATGCTCTGAAACAGCATCTGGGTAAAGATTGACTCGAACTGGCGTGACGCACTCTTGAGCGCTTCGGCCTGTCCCTCTTTGCTTTGGCTCATCTGGCGCAGACGGTCCAGGTTCTTGATGTCCTGTACTATCCCGAGATTCATGCCGCTGTTGCTGTCAAACTCCGCCATTTTGCTTACCTCATTGCCACCCGTGGCAACCACTTGCCGCTTGTTACAATATGACCAGTTGCCCTTCGATGGCGCCTGCCTGCTGCAGCGCCTCAAGGATGGCCATCAAATCACCCGGGGCGACCCCAACCTGATTGACCGCCCGGACCAGATCGTCCAGGGTCGCACCGGTATCAAACTTGAACATCCGCCCCGGCTCCTGCTGGACATTGATGGTCGAGTTGTTGGTCACCGTCGTCTCTCCTCCCGCCAACGGGTTGGGCTGGGAGACCTGCTGGTTTTCGGCGATGGTCACCGTCAACCCGCCATGGCTGATGGCCGCCGGTTTGAGCTTGACCTGACTGCCGATCACTATGGTGCCGGTGCGGGAGTTAACGATGATCTTGGCCGCCTCGTTGGCCGGATCCACCTCCAGATTCTCGATGGTGGCGAGATAGGAGACGCGCTGACCCGGATCCCGCGGGGCATAGACCTTGACCGAGGTGGCATCGAGCGCCTGAGCGGTATTGGGCCCCACCAGATCGTTGACCACATCGGCCAGACGGCGCGCTGTAGTAAAGTCGGGTCGGTTAAGGTTGAAGGTGATGGTGTCCCCCTGACTGAAGGAGTTGGGCACCTCCCGCTCCACGGTCGCACCGTTGGCAATCCGCCCGACGGTCGGGGTATTGATCACTACCTTGGAACCGTCAGCCCCCTCGGCCCCCAGACCACCGACCACCAGACTGCCCTGGGCGACCGCATAAACCCGCCCATCGAGCCCTTTCAAGAAGCTTTGCAGCAGAGTGCCGCCCCGCAGGCTCTTGGCCTCGCCAATGGCCGACACCGTCACGTCGATGGTCTGGCCCGGCTTGGAGAAGGGGGGCAGGTCGGCATGGATCGCCACCGGCGCCACATCCTTGATCTTGGGCTTGATGTTATCCGGCACCTTGATGCCAAAGTTGTTGAGCATGGTGCGGAAGGTCTGCTCGGTGAAGGCGTTGTTCTTCTCGCCAGTGCCGGGCAATCCCACCACCAGACCGTAACCAATCAGCTGGTTGTTACGCACCCCTTCAACCGAGCTGATGTCCTTGATCCGGGCCGCATTGGCCACACCCAAGGGCAGCAGACAGCAGAGCAGAGTGACAAGACGGAGTGACTTCATAACATCTCCTAGAGCGGCCACCAGGGACCATTGAAAAAGCTGGTAAGCCACCCTTGCTCCTGGCTATTGGCCAGATCGCCGGTACCACCGTAGTAAATGCGGGCATTGGCCACTTTCTGGGACGAAACGCTGTTATCAGACGTCACGTCCTCCGGGCGAATAAGGCCGGTGATCCGGATATATTCATTGCCATTGTTGAGCATGATCCACTTCTCGCCGCGCACCACCAGATTGCCGTTGGGCAGCACCTTGGCCACGCTGACCGAAATATTGCCCTGCAGGCTGTTGCTCTGGTCCGCTTTGGCCTGCCCCTTGAATGCGCTGTTCTGACCAATGGAAGCCGAAAGATCATATGGACTGGCGGTGACCGGCACGCCACCCAGCTTGACCGGATCCAGATTGAATTTATTGTCCTTACCACTCTGGGTATTGGCCTTTTTCGAGGCGGAGGTCGACTCCGACAACTCGATGGTAATGATGTCGCCTACCTTGTGCGCCTTGATATCCGAATAGATGCCATTGACCTGATCCGGCTGGAAGATAGCCCCTGTCGGCCGCACCGAAACCGGCTCCGACTCCCCGTAGACGGGGGAAAACTCGGGATCATCAGGCTTGGGCGTATTGGGCGTGCTGCTACACCCTCCCAGCACCAGCAATCCCAGCATCCATACGGCTTTCATCATGCACCTCCTAATTAGGTACGCTGGATCAGGAAGGACATCATGCCGTCCACGGCGGAGAGCACCTTGGAGTTCATCTCGTAGACCCGCTGAGCCTGAATGAGGTTCACCAACTCTTCGGTCACGTTGACGTTGGAAGTCTCCAGCATCCCCTGCTTGATCACCCCCAAGCCATCGGCACCGGCAGTCCCCTGCGCAGCAGCGCCGCTGGATTGGGTCTCGACAAACATGTTTTCCCCCATCGGCTGCAAGCCGCTGGCGTTGACGAAGTCAGAGATGTTGATCTGACCGACTACCTGAGAAGCGCCATCCCCCTTGAGCTGCACCGAGACCTGGCCATCTTCACCCACCGTAACGCTCTGGGCGTTTTCCGGGATCTGGATTTCCGGTTGCAGCGGGTAACCATTACCCGGAGTCACTATGGTCCCTTCATCGTTGAGGGTGAACTGACCGTTGCGGGTATAGGCCGCACTGCCATCCGGCAGCTGAATTTCAAAGTAGCCACGACCACTGATCATCAAATCGAGGGAGTTGTCGGTGGTTTGCACATTGCCCTGGCTGTGGTTTTTCTGGGTCGCCACCACCTTGGCACCCGCCCCCAGCATCAAGCCGGAGGGGAGCTCGGTATCGGCAGAGGAGCGGCCACCGGGCTGATTGATGTTTTGATACAGCAGATCTTCAAAGATGGCCCGTGACTTTTTAAAGCCCACGGTGCTGGCGTTCGCCAGGTTGTTCGAGGTGACCGAAATATTGGTCTGCTGTGCATCCAACCCGGTCTTGCTGATCCAGAGTGCGGGATTCATAGGTAACTCCTTGATTAGCTGATTCGCAGCAGTTGGGTTTGAGCTTCATCATTCTCTTCGGCCGTCTTCATGATTTTGACCTGGGTTTCGAACTGGCGTTGCAGCCGGATCAGGTTGGTCATCTCATCCACCACATTGACGTTGCTCCCCTCAAGGGAGCCGGCAATCAGGCCGACATTGGCAGAGGCGGGTTCATTCTGACCATCCTTGCGGCGAAACAGACCATCTTGCCCCTTCTCCACCGCATCGGCGGCCGGGTTGACCAGCTTGATCCGCTGGAAATCTTCCGGCAAGTTGGCGGCAGCCCCTTCCGGTCGACCGCTGATGGTGCCATCCCGATTGATCTCGAGTTTCTCCATCGGCATCGGCAACACGATTGGCTGACCGCCGTCATCAACCACATTCAGGCCGGTCGAGGTTTGCAAGTTGCCGGTCGCATTGACCTGCAAATTCCCCATGCGGGTATAGGCCTCGCCGCCCTTTGGATCCTGCACGGCAATCCAGCCCGGCCCATCCACCGCCACGTCCAGATCCCGTCCGGTGGTCATCAGCATGCCATGCTGCAGGTTCTGACCCGGGCGCTCAGCCATGGCAAACACCCGGCTTGGCAAGCCCTCTCCGAATGCCTGCATGCTTCTGGCCTGCTCAAAATCGGACTTGAAGCCGGTGGTATTGGCATTGGCGAGGTTGTTGCCGCGAACAGCCAAGCTGTTCATGGTCTCTTTGGCCCCGGACATGGCGATATAAAGCAGGTGATCCATGGAATTCTCCGTCAAACAGATGACTCTGACAGGAGAAATGCAATTAGAGTGCCAATAGCAGAAATATGGGGGGATAAGGATGGGAATGCGACAGAAACAGAGAGGGGGCCAAGCCCCCTCTCATTATCATGTATTGCGAGATTAACGGATCTGCAGGATGGTTTGCTGCAGCGAACTGTTGACCTCCAGAGAACGGGAGTTGGCCTGGAAGTTACGCTGGGCCGTGATCAGGTCAACAAGCTCGGAGGTCAAATCCACGTTGGACTGCTCCAGCGCCGATGATTTGATGGTCCCGAAAGTGCCCGAGTTTGCCATACCCGGTAACGCGTCTCCGGAAAGCAACGATTGTCTCCAGGAAGTATCTCCGACCTGAGTTAGTCCTTGCGCATTAGCAAACTTGGCCATTGCCACCATGGCAACTTTGACAGTAGTCGCATTGCTATAAGTTGCAGACACAATACCGTCAGGGGTAATTTCAACTTTGGTCAAACGACCGACTGTCGAGCCGTCTTGCGTCAACTTATAGGCCTCGAAAGGAGAAGCGTAAGAGGTAAGATTACCTAAAGAAATTTCAATGACTTGGGTAGGGTCTGCACCATTATTGATTATCCCTGCGCCAGCTCCTAATGCTTCGGTCTTGATAACCGCCGGTGCAGTCGGTGAAATCATTTTTCCATCAGCATCAAATGTGATTCTCGCACCAGCAGGAGCCTGATCCAAACCAGGTGCCATCGTCGGAGTAACCGCACCAACACCATCGATATCAATAGGCTTATCTCCCTGGTAAAGATACATGCGCCATGCTGTAGGATTTGCTGGGTTAGCAAGATTGGCAGGATCTGCTTCTTTAACAAAATATTGGGTAATGGTATGTGGCTCACCAAGCGAATCGTAAACCGTAATTGACGTGGATGCAGAATAGGTATTTGAGTCTTTTCGATTAAATGTAGATGCATCAGGCGGGTTAGGAACAGGAACCGTTGGTGCCGTAGCACCGGCCGGAAGCGGCTTTGTATTAGCTGGCAAGTTGTAACTTGCCTCGATCTTGGTCGTTTTCACAGGCTCACCCGCCTTATCAGGGATCTGGATCGGCTTGGTAGAGTTAATACTGACCGCCTTCGGGGTGCCATCGGCGTTGATTTCGTAACCTTGCAGATAATGGCCCTGATTGTTGACCATATAGCTGTTTTCATTGAGCTTGAAGGCGCCGGCACGGGTATAGGTGCGATCCAGGTTGGTCAGGCCATCGGAGGTCACAAAGAATCCATTCCCCTGAATCGCCAGGTCCAGCGCGTTATTGGTAAATTGCAGCGCCCCCTGATGGAACTGCTGGGCAACCGCACCGGTTGCCACACCGTTACCGACCTGGGTCTTGGCATTGACAAAGATGGAGTTGGCGTAGACATCCGCAAACTCGGCACGGGACTCTTTAAAGCCCATGGTGTTAACGTTGGCAATGTTGTTAGCGGTGACGTTCAAGTCTTTTTGTGCCGCGTTGACACCGCTCAAGGCATTGTTAAATGACATATCCAGCTCCTTAGATCGATGCTGTCGACGTGGTTTTTGACGGTGTAACCGTCGGATTTGAATTGGTGCCTGAAATTTGCAGAATATTGTTAAGATATTCGCTCCCCAGCCCTCTCAAATTGAGGCGAGTCGGGTTGGTGGCATTGCCCAAAGCAACGCTATCTACTTTGGCATAAGCAAATGTGGCAATACTTTCCGACTTGCCATCGAGAGTGCCGCTGGCTTTGATGACATACTTGCCTGCGGCGACTCGGTTACCGGCCTTGTCTTTACCATCCCAAGCAATTTCCACATTACCTTTTTGGTCGCCTTCGAGGGGAAACTCCTTGATAACCTGTCCCTTTTCATCCTCAACGGTAATTTTGACGCCCGCATATTTATTCGTTGTGCCTACAGCAACGACCGCAGATAACGAACCATCCTTGTCTAAAAATCCTGTATTGCCCTGTAGCAATACATTTTGGCCCACCAGAGAAGACGCTTGGAGAGCCTGGCTGGATATCATCTGGTCATTAAGCTTGCCCATCTGGGTAGACAGACTACTGATCCCCTCGGATGTCGACATGGATGCCATCTGGGAAAGCATCTGGGCATTGTCGACCGGCTTGAAGGGATCCTGATATGACAGCTGCATGGTCAGCAGTTTCATAAATGAAGCCTGATCCAGCTCTTTCTTGGGCGTCGTGGTTGTGCCTGTCGTCTGGGTCGTGGTACGGCTGATGCCGTTCACATTATTGGTTGTATCGACCATGCTGCATCCCTCCTATCAGGACTTGCCAAGCTGGAGCGTCTGCTGCAGCATCTTCTTGGCCGAATCTGCAACCTGTACGTTGGTCTGGTAGCTGCGCGAGGCGTTGATCATGTCGGCCATCTCTTCAACCATGTTGACGTTTGGCTTGAAGATAAAACCGTCTTTATCCGCCATCGGGTGGTTGGGGTTGTACTCCTTAAGCAGTGGCGCCTTGCTCTCGACAATCCCCTTCACCTCCACCCCGACCGAGCCCTGCTTGTCAGACATCGCCTGATCGAGCTGGGCGGCAAAGACTGGCCGCCTGGCGTGGTAAGTATTTTCCACACTGGAGCTGACGCTGTCCGCGTTGGCCATGTTGCTGGCAACCGTGTTGAGGCGCACTGACTGTGCGCTCATAGCCGAGCCTGCTATGTCAAAGACCTTGAACAAACTCATCACTGCTCTCCTTTCAGGGCCTTTAGCAGGCCACTGATCTTGCTATTCATAAATTCAAGGGAGGTTTGATACTCGAGGCTATTACGCAGAAATTCGCTGCGCTCCTGCTGCACATCGACTGTATTGCCGTCACCGGTATCCGGCTGCAACGGGTTGCGATATTGCACAGTACCCGGAGCGTCCATATTCAAGGCAAAGTGCTTTTCGCTGGTCGTTGCCAAACCAAACCCCTGATGCGACTGGGCCTCCTGCAATGCCTGAGCAAAATTGATATCCCTGGCTTTGAAGCCCGGGGTATCTGCGTTGGCAATATTGCTGGAAAGCACCTCAGCACGCTTGGCGCGAACGCTTATGGTGTGTTGATGCACACCGAATGCCTTGTCAAATGAAAGAGCCATAGCACACCTCCTGCTTGGTATATTTTGTTTGCAAGAGGTGTGCCATAAGCAAATCACTCAGTTCGATGGTTTGG
This sequence comes from Aeromonas sp. S11(2024), assembly GCF_041402345.1. Classification (NCBI taxonomy): domain Bacteria; kingdom Pseudomonadati; phylum Pseudomonadota; class Gammaproteobacteria; order Aeromonadales; family Aeromonadaceae; genus Aeromonas; species Aeromonas sp. S11(2024). The sequence continues at coordinate 46,107 of NZ_JBGLRC010000008.1, forward strand.
GTATGAGCACATTTCAGACCGAAAACGGCAGGAACATCTAGTGCCTTGAGTCAGACGGCATCATTTGGCCACCTTAAGGCTTCAACCACTTTTGCAGTGGCGAGATATGGTAGGTATATAGAAAGACTGAGCTGTAGATAAAGCAAGAGGGAAGCTCGTAGCTTCCCTCTTTACATGAGGTGACAATATTCGGCAGACCCCGAATATCAAGGCGGTCAGGCCTATTTGACCTTGTAGACAATCCCCGGGTTGCAGCGGATCATCTCAAACCGATCGGTTAACCCGGCCAGTGACTCCGACGCGCCCAGCATCAGATATCCACCGGGATTGAGACTGGCAGCAAACTGGTTGAGGATCTTCGACTTCACTTCCGGCGCAAAATAAATGAGCACGTTACGGCAAAAGATAATGTCAAACTTGCCGAGCAGACTATAGCTCTCCAGCAAGTTGAGTGGCCGGAAGGTGGTCAATTTTCTGACTCGCTCGGCAACCCGCATCTTGTTGTCACCGTAGGGCTCAAAAAACATCTTCTTGCGCTCCGGTGACAAACCGCGCGCCAGAGCAAGGCTATCGTAAACGCCTTCCTTACACTGATTGAGCATGGTCGTCGAAATATCCGTCCCGACAATCTGCACGCCACCAGGCAAGGTCCCCGGCTTTTTCATCTGCTGCTCCAGTGCCGTCATGGCAATGGAATAGGGCTCCTGACCTGACGAGGATGCAGCCGACCAGATCTTGATGGGGCGGCCACTTTTCCCCAACTCGGGGAAAATCTTGTCGGTAAGAAGCTGAAACGGATAGGTATCACGAAACCAGAGGGTCTCGTTGGTCGTCATGGCATCCACCACGGCCATTTTCAGGTCACGCTCTCGCACACTCATTGCACGGGTAACCAGATCAGACAGACTCTCGATGCCAAACTGAGCCATCAAAGGTGAAAGACGGCTCTTCACCAGATACTGTTTGTTATCCCCCAGCACAATTCCGCTCTGTACCGCCAGAAAGTTGCTGAACTGTTTGTATAAGTCGTCCGAAAGTGTCTTCATGCAGCTGTTCTTCTTTATTAGAGTGCGTTTTGTACGGCCTTGGCCAATTCATCAGGCTGGAACTTGGCGATAAAATTGTTCGCACCAACTTTCTGCACCATTGCCTGGTTGAATACTCCACTGAGCGAGGTATGCAGAATAACATGCAAATCCTTGAGATTGGGATTATTCCGGATCTCGGCAGTGAAGGTATAGCCATCCATTTCCGGCATTTCGATATCCGAAATAACCAGCGCAACCTGATCCTTGATAGGACCATTTTTGGTCATTTCCAGCAGCATGTTCAATGCTTCGCGGCCATCTTTTGCCAACACGCACTCGACACCGATAGCCTCAAGCGCACGTTGTACCTGTTTGCGTGCCACTGAGGAGTCATCCGCAACAAGAACAGGACGCCCCAGAGTCGGGTGGTCGACACTGGCCTGAACCAACTCCTCACTCACATCCGTTGCAACCGGCGAAATTTCGTTCAATATCCGCTCAACATCAAGAATTTCGACCAACTCGCCGTCGACTTCAGTCACGGCTGTCATGTAGTTGATGCGACCCGCACCTTTGGGCGGAGGCAGGATGGATTCCCAGTTCATATTGATGATGCGCTCGACCGAATGCACCAGAAATCCCTGAATAGAGCGGTTGTACTCGGAGATGATAATGAAGCATTTGCTCAGATCATCAATCGGGCGTTTGCCAACCGCCATGCTGAGGTCGATAACCGAGATCGTCTGGCCACGAATATGAGCCACTCCGCGAATGCAGGAGTTCAATTTTGGCATCACAGTCAAGGGGGGGCACTGCAACACTTCACGCACTTTGAATACGTTGATGCCAAATCTTTGACGTCCATTGAGACGAAACAACAACAACTCCAGCCGGTTTTGCCCCACTAGCTGGGTACGTTGGTTGACCGAGTCCAGGATACTGGCCATAAACACTCCCTAAAAACGCTTGGCATTAATCATGCATGCGTGATGGATTGCGTCAGACTATCGATGTGACAACGAACAGATTCTGAAGCAATCATAGTTAAATATGGTGATATGCGTGAACAACTTATCGACCAACGAGCGAAAATGATTAACCGACTTTTACTCATCAGCCTCTTTTTTGGCAGCATATCTTCCAGCTACGCCTCGGACGTCACTACTTATCTGCAAGAAAAGGCACAAGAGTTCGTTTATAGCCAGCTGGATATTCCGTTGGATGCCAGAGCCGAGGTCACCTCTGCCACACTGGATGAACGGCTCCCACTGACCCGCTGCGAAGATCTGCTCACTATCAGCTTACCAGCAAAAATGGAAATTCGGCGTAATACAACAGTTTACCTTAAGTGTGAGGAAGACAAACCTTGGGACGTCTATCTCCCGGTGCGGGTCAGCATTCAAAAACCCTATGTCACTGTGACCAACCCCATCGCCAAGGGGGACCTGCTGAGTGAAAGCCAGCTGGTGTTGGCCTATCAAGATCAGACCCTGATCCGCGGCGACTACCTGACTGACACAGCCCCTCTTATCGGAGTACGCAGCAAGCGGGAGCTAAAACCTGGGCAACCCATCCGTTTGAGCCAGGTTTGTGTCGTGTGCAAAGGGGACCAGGTCACCCTGACGGCAGAAAACAGCAACTTCCAGATCAAAACCATGGCCCGAGCCTTGCAAGATGGCAGCTTCGGAGAGATCATCAAACTCGTCAATATTCGCTCCGGCAAAACCGTTGAGGGTAAAGTCAGTGCAGTAGGTGCCGTATCGGTCACTTTTTAAATCCGGATCCTTGACAACTTTTTTCTAAAGTTTTGATCTGCCGCACCGATAAACAGGTAAGCAAACCTTAAAGCAGACGAAGGTAACTAAAATGGCCATCAACAATATCAACAACTTGGCGAATAATCGGTTGCAAAATACCGCTAATAGCCAGGGGACAGGCAGCAAGTCAGTCACCTCATCGCCCGAAAACAAAGCGGCTACTGTCAAGCTGGACTCCGTCTCCTTGACCAGTGAGGCGCAACAATTGCAAAAGATGCAACAAAACCTCAATACCGCCTCGACCGGCAATGAGAGCAAGGTCGAACGGCTGAAAAAAGCCGTCGCGAGTGGTGAATATCAGGTTAACAGCGACGCTGTGGCCAAGAAGATGTTCAGTTTCGAGGCCAATCTGGACAAAGTTCTGGGATGATGGATTTACCTTCGTTACTGCACACCCAAGATGATTACCTCAGCCAGATGCAAGGCATTCTGGAAGAGGAGTTCAGCTTGCTCGAACAGCATCAGGCACTGGCCCTGCCCGCACTGACCGAGCGCAAACAGCAGTTGCTTGCTGCGATAGAAACCCTGGACAAGACACTGGCAGAGATGCCGGAACTGGCACTGCAGCTGGCAGCCTATCCCGACGAGATGGCACAGCTTCGTGCAAAACTGGATGCCTGCCAGGCACAAAATGATATCAACGGTCGCTTGCTTGAATTGAGCATCGTCTCAAACCGTCGTCTGGCAACCTTTCTGAGTCAGCTGCGCGATCGCAACAGCCTGACCTATGACGCCAAGGGCAACACTCGCTCTGGCACCCGCTCCTACGGTATCAAGGCCTGACATCTCTTATCAGGCCTTGCATTTTTGCACTCCGTTTTAAAGCACCAGTCGCAACAACTCTCGCCCGTCCTCACACGCGTTGACGCGCAGTACCCCGTCCTCATAGCTCCCGTAACTGGCAGGCAACTCGCCGCGCGGGAAACAGATCGACCCCGGGTTCATCAATACCCGCTCCCCCTGCCACTCCAGCACCGGCACATGGGTGTGACCGCTCAGGAACAGACTGCCCTCCGGCAGTTGTACCTCGTCCGGGTGATAAAGATGACCATGGCTGACAAACCAGCGCCGCTCATCGATCAGCAACTGGTTGTAGGGGGCGGTGATGGGAAAGCGCAACAGCATCTGATCCACTTCGGAATCACAATTGCCCCGCACCGCGATGATCTGCTGTGCCAGCTCGTTGAGCCGATCAGCCACGGCGGCCGGGTTATATCCCTCCGGCAGAGGATTGCGCGGGCCATGGTTGAGCAGATCGCCGAGCAGCAGATAGTGGTCCGGCTGCCAGGGCTCAAGTTGGGTCAGCACCCGTTCCAGCGCAATGATGCTGCCGTGGATGTCGGAAATGATGGCAAGTTTCATGAAATGCTCCTCACTGCGGGCTGAAATAGAGATCCTTGGTGGCAATCGTCCCTTTCAAATTCTGGCTGGGCAGCCCTCGCAGCGCGGGATCGACCAGTCTCATCTGATTGTAATGATACACGGGGAGGATCGGCGCCTCCTCAAGCAGCAACTGTTCGGCATGCCGGTAGAGTTCAACCCGGCTCGCGCTGTCCAGCGTATTGGCTGCCTGCTCCAGCAGCAGATCAAAGTCGGGATTGCAGTAGCCGCTCTCGTTGCGCAGATCCTGACAACGGAAGCTGCCCAGCATGGCTGATGGCTCCACGTAATCGCCAAACAGGAAGCTTCTGGCCACCTGGAAATCACCGCTATCCTTGGCCACCTGATAAGCTCCCCACTCCAGACTGCTGAGGGTGACCTGTACCCCCAGCTTCTGCCACATGGCGGCAATGGCCATCGCCATCTGCTTGTGGGTTTCTGCGCTGTTGTAGGTAATGCTCAGCTTGAGTGGATTGGCACTGTTATACCCGGCCGCTGACAACAACGCTGCCGCTTTGGCCTGGCGGGTTGGCATATCCTCAAGCGCCACAGGCAATATCACCCGGGGGTAACCCGGCATCTCCGGCAACAGCGACCATGCCGCCTGTTCATCCTGCCCGCTCACCGATCCAATGAGCTGCTGTCGATCAACCGCCATGGAGAGCGCCTGACGCACCCGCACATCCTGCAGTTCGGGGCGCTTCAGATTGAACGCATAGAGATAGGTGCCAAACAGCGGCAAGCCCCAGAGCCGCTCCGGAGATTCGCGCTTCATCTTCTGGTAATAGCCGAGGGAGACCTTGTTGGTGAGCTGTATTTCACCAGCCTCATAGCGCAGCCGTTCGGCATGTTGCGAAGTGATAGGCAGATAGGTGACCCGTCCGATACGGGTGTGAAGGTCATCCCAGTAGTGGATATTGCGCTCGGCTTCGATCCGCTCGTTCGGCGTCCAGCTTGCCAGCCGGTACGCACCATTGCTCACCAGCTTGCCGGGCTCGGTCCACTGTTTGCCAAATTTAGCTATCGCCTTCTGATTGACTGGCACAAAGGGGCGCTGACTGATGAGCTGCAGGAAATAGGGAGCCGGCCGCTCCAAGGTGATTTTCAGGATCTGATCGCTTTGCGCTTCAATGCCCAGATTGCCGAGCTCCAGCGCGCCGGCATAGATGGATTGCGCATTGTTGATCCCCGTTGCCAGCAGCAATCCGGCAGAAGGGGAGTTGATAGCCGGATCGAGCAGACGGCGCCAGGCATAGACAAAATCAGCGGCCACCAGCGGCTCGCCATTGGACCACTTCAGTTGGGGGCGCAGGAAGAATCGCCACTCCAGCCCATCTTCACTCACCTCCCAGCGCTGTGCCTGAGCGGGGACGATATGCCCCTGACCATCTTCGCTGACCAGCCCTTCAAACAGATCGACCAGTACGGCCTCCCCCGGGAAACCGGAGCGCACCAGGGCCGGATCCAGTGACTCCGGCTCGGCACCGTTGCCCTTGACCAGGATTTGCCGATCGGCAAGCAGAGGCTGCTGCTCAACGGTGGTGGCATGGGCCAGGGGCCCTGCCAGCACGGCAAGCAATAGCGGGGAGAGCCAGCGTTGCGCCAGCTTGGGGAAGAAACCATACCTCATGACAAAACCTCGAATAAAACCACTGCAGGAGGGGAAGGCCGGCGGCGCGCCTGATGAATGCCTGATGCCGCTCTTGTTATCCCCGAAAACGCCCCGTATTGTATCGGGCTTGCCCGGGAGATGGAGTCTTTCGGGTTAATTTTTTCAGGAGTTTTTATGGGTTATGAGTGGCTGGCCCTCGCGTCGGCCAGTTTATGGGCAGTTGCAGCGCTAATTTCGGTCAAACCGGCCCGTCATCTCGGCGCATTTGCCTACAGCCGCTGGCGCATGTTTCTGGTCAGCCTGATGCTCGGCACCATGAGTCTGCTCACCGGTGGCTGGCAAACCCTCACCGCAAGCGCCCTGCCCCTGCTCGCCATCTCGGGGCTGGTCGGTATCTTCGTGGGCGATACCGCGCTGTTTGCCTGCATGAATCGGCTGGGGCCAAGACGCAGTGCCCTGCTCTTCTCCTGCCATGCGCTGTTTTCCGCCCTGCTTGGGCTGTGGCTCTTTAATGAACAGCTGACAGGCTGGCGACTGCTGGGGGCAGTGCTGGTCTTTGCCGGCGTGATGCTGGCAATCCTGTTTGGCAGACGCAGTAGCAGCAACGAGTGGGAGCAGATCCGTGGCAATCTGGCGCTGGGAATTGGCCTTGGCCTGACGGCGGCACTGTGTCAGAGCGTGGGAGCCATCATCGCCAAGCCAGTGATGATGAGTGGTGAGGTGGATGCGGTGAGTGCATCGGGTATCCGGATGGGCAGTGCCCTGCTGGCCCACTGCGTCCTGCGGCTGGGGCGCTTGCCGCTGACCATGCCGCTCAAACCGGTCAATCGACATATCCTCGCCATGATTGCCACCAACGGTTTTCTGGCGATGGGGCTGGGGATGACGCTGATCCTGATGGCGCTGCGGCAGGGCGAGGTGGGCATGGTGGCCATTCTCTCCTCCACCACGCCGGTACTGCTGCTGCCGCTATTGTGGTGGCACTCGGGAGAGCGGCCATCCATTGCCGCCTGGGCGGGGGCACTGATTGCCACCCTAGGCACCGCACTGGTGCTGGGTTTCAGCACTCACTGACACCCGGCACCATCCCAGATCAGAACAGGGCAATCTCCTCAGCGGTCAGCTCACGATATTCACCGGGTGCCAACTCTTCATCCAGCGTCAGACCGCCCACCCGCTCGCGATGCAAGCCAACGACCTTGTTGCCGATGGGGGCAAACATCCGCTTGACCTGATGGTACTTGCCTTCGTGGATGGTCAGGCGGGCCTCGCACTCGCCGAGAATTTCCAGCTGGGCAGGACGGGTTTTATCGGTCTCGTTACGCAGGTAGACCCCTTCGGCGAACAGCGCGATTGCATCCGGGCTTACCGGATCGGCCAGCCAGACGTGATAGGTCTTGGCACACTCATGGCGCGGCGAGGTGATGCGGTGGGACCACTGACCGTCGTCGGTCACCAGCACCAGACCCGTGGTATCGAGGTCGAGGCGCCCCACTACATGCAGCTTGCCCATCGCCGGTTCATCCATCAGGAAGAAGACTGTCGGGTGATCCGGATCCTCGTTGGAGCAGACGTAACCTTCCGGCTTGTGCAGCATGAAATAGCGGTTGCGCTGCTCCAGCGTCAGCAGCACGCCGTCAAACTCGATCTGGCTCTGCTCATTGATATGAAAGGCGGGCTGCTTGACCACAATGCCATCCACCATGACCTCACCCTGACGGATCAGTTTGCCTGCCAGCGAGCGGGTCAAATCGGAACAATCGCACAGAAATTTATCAAGCCGCATTCACAACCTCGGAGTCCAACAAGTAAAGGGGCGTCATTATATCGGGCGGGGGCGACAACGCCACTGTTAAGGGGTTGCCAATTATGACGAACTGGTCATCCGATGTTACACTTCTCCGGTGTGACCCATCCGAACGATACTCATAATAATAAGAGTCAGGAAGCCTTCATGAAGTCTCAAGCATCCTATCCCGTCATTCCCGTCAACCAGTTGAAACCCGGCATGTATGTCATTGCTATCGCCAGCCAGACAGGTGGGATGGAGATCGCCCAGATGGGCTTGGTGACCAGCGTGGCGCAAATTGCCAATCTGGTGCGTCAGGGGGTGCTCACGGTACGCATCGATCTGGCCCGCAGCAAGCTGGGCAGTGCCGAGAGTGACGCCGTTACCTCCCCCGACCTCAATGCCAACAGCGCCCAGGTAGGGCGCCGTGCCAGTGCCAACGGCGAAGGACGAGAGCTTAAAATCCGCCGCCTCTATCAGGAAGCGCGCGAGCTGCAAGGCAAGTTCATTCGCCACCTCAAAGCGGGTGAGCCCATCGACATCACTCCGCTGGCCGAAGTCGCCGAAGAGATGGTGGACACCATGTTCACCCACGGCGATGCCATGCTCTGTCTGGCTCGTATTCGCGCCAAGGATGCCTACCTGATGGAGCACTCCATGAACGTGGCCATTCTGCTGGCCAACTTCGGCCGCTATCTGGGACTGGAGCGCAGCGTGCTCAAGGAGCTGACCCTGGGTGGCCTGCTGCACGACGTGGGCAAGATCATGACCCCGGACGAGGTGCTCCACAAACCGGGCAAGCTGACCGATGAGGAGTTCGCCATCATGCGTCAGCATGTGGTGCACAGTTACGAGATCCTCAGCAATACCCCTGGCATTACCCCCACCATGCTGGAGGTGGCCGCCAACCACCACGAGCGGCTCGATGGCTCCGGCTACCCGCAACGACTGAAGGGGGAGCAGCTCTCCCTCTATACCCGGATGAGCGGCATCGTCGATGTCTATGATGCCATCACCGCGGATCGGGTCTACAAAGCAGGTATGCAGCCGACCCAGGCCTTCCGCATTCTGCTCAAGGGGATCAATCAGCACTTCGATGCTGAACTGGTCACCAAGTTCATCAAGTGCATGGGAGTCTATCCGGTGGGAACCCTGGTACAGCTCTCAAACCAGCGCCTGGCTATCGTGATGCAGCGCAACGAGCAGCAGCCGCTCAAGCCAGTGGTCAAGGTGATCTATCACGCCACCCAGCGTCACTACCTCGAGGTACAGTGGCTGGATCTGGCCAAGTCAGGGGTGCAGGAGAGCATCGAAAACACGGTCGACCCCAAAGAGTTTGGCATCAACCTCGCCAACTTCTTCTAAATCTCTCACCTCAGATATTCATGATTGGCGCTGGCTGTCGAGCCAGTGCTGGATCAGAAACTCCTCATCCAGCGGCGAGAGATCAAAACGCAGGCAGGCCTCTTCAATGGCGGCGATATCGTGCTGATGATGCTCGCTGAGCCAAAGCACCGCACGACGCAAATCTTCACCATGGGGGAGTAGCAGATGGTCGCTCATGGGATACCTCCGGTAGACTGCAGGGCGGCCAGCGAAAGTGGCCACCTCTTTCCAGTCTAGTCGGTCAATCTCCATCACCCGCGCTTCTTCACCCTCCCCCCCCTCAATCACGGCAATCAGCTTGTCACCGGGATCAGCGACCGAAAGCGCGCAGCCAATCCTGATCGAACTTCGCTAGCGCCGCATCCACCGCCGGCACGTTCAGCAGCTGCTCCGCCACATCGAGCGGCAATGTGATGGATTGGCAACCGGCCAGCAGGCAGTCGAGCGCCTGGCGCGGGGTACGGAATGACGCCGCCAGCACCTTGCTGTTCGGTGCGTGCAGCGTAAGCAGCTGTTGCAACTCCTGCACGGTGGCAATGCCATCGCCACCTTGGGCATCCAGCCGGTTAACGTAGGGCGCGACATATTCCGCCCCCGCCACCGCCGCCAGCCAACCTTGCAGCGGGGTATAGACAGCGGTGCCCAAAGTCGGCACACCGTTGGCGGTCAGGCTCTTGATGGCCGCCAGCCCCTCTACGCATACAGGGATTTTGATCACCAGATCCGGGTCCAGCTCACGCAGGGCAAATGCCTCGCGCACCATCTCGGTTTCGGTTTTGGCCATCACTTGGGCAAACAGGCGCGCCTTGGGGCCCAGCACGTCGCGCAGGGCGGGCAGCAGCTCACAGAGCGGCAATCCCCCGGCGGCGGTAATGGAAGGATTGGTGGTGACACCGGCCAACGGCAGGATCCGTGACCAGCGACGCACTGCCGCCACATCGGCGGTATCGAGATACAGCTCCATCTCTAACTCCTTAACGGGATGTTCAATATGTCGCCATTCTAGCGATAAAACATCTGCAAATAGCTTGATCAAAATCAAATCAACTTTCGAATGAAAGCAAATAGAATGCAAATACAAAAGGAGGCGGTATGATTTTCGACCTGCAACGATATTCAACTCACGACGGCCCCGGCATTCGCACCCTGGTGTTTCTCAAGGGGTGCTCGCTGGCCTGTCGCTGGTGTCAAAACCCGGAAAGCCGCTCTCCCAAGCCGGACATACTACTCGACCGGCGCCAATGCATCGAGGGATGCCAGCTCTGCTGCCAGGCCTGTCCGGCAATCTTGCGTGACAGCGAGGGCATCCAGCTCAGTCGTTCTGCCCTCAAGGCCGACGATATGGAACGGCTGCGCGGCCTCTGCCCCAGCGAAGCGCTGCAGGTGTGCGGCCGCGATGAAACCCTGGACACCCTGATGGACACCATCTTGCGGGATCGCCCCTTCTTCGAGCGCAGCGGCGGTGGCGTCACCCTCTCCGGCGGCGAGCCCTTCATGCAGCCCGACTTTGCCGCCGCTTTGCTGGCCCGCTGCAAGGCAGAAGGGCTGCACACGGCGGTCGAGAGCTGCCTGCATGTGCCCTGGCACCAGATTGAGCCAAGCCTCCCCTCACTGGATCTGGTGCTGGCGGATCTCAAACACGTGGATAAAGAACGTTTCTTCCACTGGACCCGCGGCAAGGTGGATCTGCCCATCGCGAACCTCAAACGCCTCGCCGAGCACGGCGTGCCGATGCAGATCCGGGTGCCGCTCATTCCCGGCTTCAATGCCGACCGCGCATCGATCGAAGCCATCACCGACACCGCCGCCAGTCTCGGCACGGTGCAGGAGATCCACTTCCTCCCCTACCACACCTTAGGCGTGGGCAAATATGCCCTGCTGGATCTGCCCTATCAGGCGCCGGAGACACCGCTCGACGACCCCGATTTACTCCACTTTGCCCATGCATACGCCCAACGTCAGGGGCTGACCCCTGTGACCAGAGGATAAGATCATGACCCAGCTCGACCTCAATACCCTCAGCCCGCGGATCCGCGCCCACAAAGAGAGCCTGATCCACATCGTTCAGCCGCCGGTCTGCACCGAGCGTGCCCGCCACTACACCGAGGCCTATCAGGCTCATCTCGCCCGGCCGCTGCCGGTGCGCCGCGCTCTGGCGTTGGCCCATCACCTCAAGGAGCGCACCATCTGGATCAAACACGACGAGCTGATCGTCGGCAATCAGGCCAGTCAGGTACGGGCGGCACCACTGTTTCCTGAGTACACGGTGAACTGGATTGAGAAGGAGATCGACGAGCTGGCAGACCGTCCCGGCGCCGGTTTTGCAGTCAGCGAAACCGACAAGGAGATCATCCACGCCCTCACCCCCTTCTGGCGCGGCCAGACGGTGCAGGATCGCTGCTTCGGCCTCTTTACCGACGAGCAGAAAGCGCTGCTGGAGAGCGGCATCATCAAGGCCGAGGGCAACATGACCTCGGGGGATGCCCACCTCGCGGTCAACTATGAGGAGCTGCTCACGCTGGGGCTCGATGGCTTCAAGGCCAAGGTGGCCGAGCGGCGCAGTCGGCTGGATTTGGCGGATTGGGCCGATCTGCCGCGCGAGCAGTTCCTGCACGCCATCGCCATCACTCTGGATGCGGTCAGCGCTCATATCTCGCGCTACGCCGCACTTGCCCATGATATGGCAGCACAAGAATCTCGCCCCGAGCGCCGAAACGAGCTTGAGACCATCGCGCTCAACTGCGCCCACATCGCCCACCAGCCCCCCGAGACCTTCTGGCAGGCGCTGCAGCTCTGCTACTTTATCCAGCTCATCCTGCAGATCGAATCCAACGGTCACTCGGTGTCGTTTGGCCGGATGGATCAGTACCTCTACCCTTGGTATCGCCGCGAGGTGGAATTGTCGGAATCCCTGCCTCGGACGCACGCCATCGAACTGCTGCAAGGGTGCTGGCTCAAGTTGCTGGAGGTGAACAAGATCCGCTCCGGCACCCACTCCAAGGCCTCCGCCGGCAGCCCGCTCTATCAGAACGTCACCATCGGCGGCCAGAACTGGCGGGATGGTGCAGCCCATGACGCGGTCAATGGCCTCTCCTACGCGATTCTGGAGTCCTGCGGCCAGCTGCGATCCACCCAGCCCAACCTCTCGGTGCGCTACCATGCCGGGATGAGCGAGGATTTCCTCGACACCTGCATTCAGGTGATCCGCTGCGGCTTTGGCATGCCCGCCTTCAACAACGACGAGGTGGTGATCCCCGAGTTCATCAAGCTCGGGGTGAGCGTGGAAGATGCCCACCACTACGCCGCCATCGGTTGCATCGAGACCGCCGTGCCCGGCAAATGGGGCTATCGCTGCACCGGCATGAGCTTTATCAACTTCGCCCGCATCCTGCTGGCCTCCCTTGATGGCGGCCGCGATGCCACCACCGGCAAGATATTCCTGCCCCAGCCCCAGTCGCTGCGAGACGGGAGCTTTGGCAACTTTGACGAGGTGATGGCCCGCTGGGATGAGCAGGTGCGCTACTTCACCCGCAAATCCATCGAGATCGACTGCGTGGTCGACAGCGTGCTGGAGGCTCAAGCCCATGACATCCTCTGCAGCACCCTGGTGGATGACTGCATCGAGCGCGGCAAAACCATCAAAGAGGGAGGCGCCGTCTATGACTGGGTCTCAGGTCTACAGGTGGGAATTGCCAACCTCGGTAACAGCCTGGCTGCCCTGAAGAAACTGGTGTTCGAGCAGGGGATTGTGGATCAGCAAGAGCTGGCTGCCGCCCTGGAGCAAGATTTTTCAGGACTGGCGGGGGAGCAGCTGCGTCAGCGCCTCACCAACGCCGCCCCCAAATATGGCAACGATCTGGACGAGGTTGACCTGCTGCTGGTGCAGGCCTACCAGAGCTACATCGACGAGCTCAAGGGACTGCACAACACCCGCTTCGGACGCGGCCCCATCGGCGGCACCTACTATGCGGGCACCTCCTCCATCTCCGCCAACGTGCCGTTCGGTGCCGCCACCATGGCCACACCGGATGGCCGCCACGCCCGCACGCCGCTGGCGGAAGGGGCAAGCCCCTCGTCGGGTTCGGATCGTCTCGGCCCGACGGCGGTGTTCAACTCCATCGGCAAGCTGCCCACGGCGGCCATCCTCGGCGGGGTACTGCTCAACCAGAAGCTGAGCCCTGCGAGCCTTGAGAACGAGCGGGACAAAGCCAAGCTGATGAGCCTGCTGCGCACCTTCTTCGAAGTGCACAAGGGGTGGCACGTGCAGTACAACATTGTCTCGCGGGAAACCCTGCTGGCGGCCAAAGCCAATCCGGATCAATACCGGGATCTGGTGGTACGGGTGGCGGGCTATTCGGCCTTTTTCACCGCCTTATCCCCGGATGCGCAAGATGATATCATCGCCCGCACCGAGCACAGTCTCTGACGGGGCGCACCCCATGGCGCCTGTGACGTCATATGATTGGCAAGCCACCCTCACGGGTGGCTTGCCGCTATCCACCACCTTCTATGTGAGCGCACCATGAATCCACGCCACCAACTGATCCTCACTCTGGTCCATCAGGCTCGCAAGATGAGCGTGAGTGAACTCTCCCGACATACCGGCGTGTCTGAGGTGACGGTGCGCAATGACCTCACCGCGCTGGAGAAGCAGGGACTGCTCAGACGGGTACACGGCTCGGCCATGGCGCTGGAGACCGATGACCCGGATGCCCGGATGAACATCAACTACCTGCTCAAGGAGCGCCTCGCCGAGCGTGCAGCCCAGCTGGTAGAGGATGGCGAAACAGTCTTTATCGAAGGGGGCAGCGCCAACGCCATGCTGGCGCGCCATCTGGCCCTGCACAAACGGGTCACCATCATCACCATCAGCAGCTATATCGCCCATCTGCTCAAAGATACCCCGGCTCAGGTGGTGCTGCTCGGTGGGCTGTTCCAGCATCAGAGCGAGAGCGTGGTGGGGCCGCTCACTCGCCTCTGCATCGAGCAGGTGCACTTCTCCAAGGCCTTCATCGGGGTGGATGGCTTTCATCCCGAGATGGGTTTCACCGGCCGCGACATGATGCGGGCCGACGTGGTCAACAGCGTGCTGGCCAAGGGGATGACCAATGTGGTGATCACCGACAGCAGCAAATTTGGCGCCATCCACCCGAGCCAGCTTGGCGCGCCGGGTCAGATCAACGTGCTGGTTACCGACGATGCACTTCCCGCCCCCATGCGTGCGGCCATCGCGGCCAAGGGGATCACCATGCACTGCGTTGCGGCCTAGGCCACCCGCTAATTCACGCTATTTCATTGACCTGACAGGATAAAATTTTCATGATGAGCCAGTCCCCATCGGGACTGACATCACCAGTGCGTGATCTGCAGGAAGCAGACTTCAGGAGAGCAAGGACATGCCATCGACCATCACCGCCGGGGAGCGCCGACTCTCCCCTATCATTCGCGCCACCGCCATCACCCTGACCCTGTGCTGGAGCCCGTTTGGCTGGAGTGCCACACTACCCGCCGACTTGAAGTGGGAGAACAACAACCAGGATCCTCTCTATGCCGATCCGGCCGCCAAGCGCGGCGGCACCTTTCGCACCTTTATGACCAGCTTCCCCCTGACCCTGCGCAAATATGGCCCCGACTCCAACGGCGGCTTTGCAGGTTACATGCGGGAAACCAACCTGCCACTGCTGAGCACTCATCCCGTTACCGGCAACCCCATGCCGATGCTGGCAAACGAGTGGGCCTTCGGCGCCGACAACAAGACCCTCTATTTTCGCATCAATCCCAAAGCGCGCTGGTCAGACGGCCAACCGGTGACCGCCGATGACTGGCTCTTTACCCTCAAGATGATGCGCAGCAAAGAGATCAACGATCCTTGGTACAACAACTACTACAGCACCCAGATAGCCGATATCACCAAGTTTGATGATCACACCCTGGCCATCACCAGCGGTACCGAAAAGAGCCGCCAGGATTTGCTCGAGTCACTGCCCATTAGCCCGGAGCCGAGCCACGCCATCAAGCTCACCGCCAACTGGGTCAAGGAGTACAACTGGAAGGTGTTGCCGGTCACCGGTCCCTATCAGATCGATCAGGTGAAAAAGGGCAAATCGGTCACCTTCAAACGGATTGAACACTGGTGGGGGGATGACGAGCGCTATTTCCAGCATCGCTTCAATCCTGCGCGGATCGAGATCAAGGTGCTCAGGGATCTGAACATCGCCTGGCAACACTTCCTGCGCGGCGATCTCGACACCTTCCCGCTGGTGATGCCCAACTGGTGGCACGACAAGACCAACACCGCCGAGTTCGAGAAGGGTTACATCGCGCGTACCTGGTTCTACAACCAGACCCCGCAATCGCCAATGGGGCTCTATCTCAACACCGCCGATCCGCTGCTGAATAATCGATATGTGCGGCTCGGGATCCAGCATGCCCTCAACCTCGACAAGATGCTCACCACCCTGCTGCGGGGGGATTACCAGCGACTCAACAGTTATGGCTCAGGTCAGGGTGAATTTACCAACAGCGAGATCAAGGCCCGTCCGTTCGATCCCAAACTGGCACGGGAATACTTTGCCAAGGCAGGCTTTGACAAGGTTGGGCCACAGGGGATTTTGCAAAACGACAAGGGGCAGTCACTGACCCTCGCTATCACCTACACCACGGCGGAGCACGCCCAGCGGCTCACCTTGCTACGGGAAGAGGCCAAGAAGGCGGGGCTTAATCTGGAGCTCAACCTGATGGATGCCTCGGCCGGGTTCAAATCGATGCTGGAGAAAAAACACCAGAGCGCCTGGATGGCCTGGGCGGGTAGCCGCTATCCCGCCTATTGGGAGTTCTTCCACAAGGTCAACGCCAACAAGCCCCAGACCAACAACATCATGAACATCGATGATGACGCCATCACGGCTCTGGTGGAGCAGTATGACAAGGAGTTCGACTTTGCCAAAAAGGCGGCCCTGTCACGGCAGATCCAGCAGCGGCTCTATGAGCTGGCCAGCTTCGTGCCTGCGTATCAGGTGCCCTACACCCGGGAAGGGGCATGGCGCTGGATCAAACTGCCAAAAGTACCAGCAACCCCCAAGAGCGAGCAGCTTTACTGGCCTCTTGGGGGCGACAACAGCGGTTACAGCTATGGCGGTCTGCTGTGGATCGATGAAGAGCTAAAAACCGAGACCAGGGCAGCCATCAAGAGCGGCAAAACCTTCCCGGCCGCGCCCATCATCGACACCACCTATCGCCAGCCCTGATAGCCACAACTCGTTTGGCAAACAGACCTAAAACAAAGACCCCGCCAGATAGCGGGGTCTTTGTTGGCAACCGGTGTTGCGAATCGAGCGGTGATCAGCCGCGTTTGGCCTGCTTCTCGGCAATGGCGTCAGCCACGTCAGCCGGCTCCAGTACGATGCCTTCCTGATCCGGGGTCGGGAACACGGCAACACACAGCTCGTCCTGCTCCATACCGTCAACCCAGCGCTCCAGCCACACCTTCAGGGTGATGGACTGCGGCTTGCAATCGGCCCACTCACCTTCGGCCCACGCCTTGGCGTACTCCGGGTGCGGCCATACCGGGATGCAATCTTCATCGTCGGTGGTCAGCATCATGACGCCATGCTCGTCAGTCAGGACGAATAGCTCTTCATGCTCGACCAGCTTGCTGATGAAGTGATCGTAACGGTAATCAGCGTTCAGTTGCAGCGCGGCATTGCGCTCGGTGTCGCTCAGTTCATAGCTCATTGGCCAAGTCTCTCTCTCGATAAAGGGCGCCATGTTCACATCTTGTCGTCAGCTTGTCCAGCTTGCAGCCCCTTGGCACCGGATGGGGAGGACAATGACGCAAATAAGGATAGAGCAGCCTCCTCGATAACGAGACCGCCAGCAATCATATTGCCCCTTTTACAGCGCAGGGGTGATCAGCTCCACATCAGGCTGCTCGCTCAGCTTTTGCCGCAGCCAGTAGGCGGACTCCACCTCGACAAAGCAGAGCAGATCCCGGCCATTGGCCGCCATCGCCATCAGCTGCTCAAAACGCAGCTGTTGTTGCTGCTCCCAGGCGGCAGCGAGTTTGGCACCGTGGGCCTCATCCACCACTTCGCGACGCAGCTCGAACAGGTTATCGGTGATCGGGCTGTTGATCTTGGCGGCGGTGTGCCAGTACATCAGCAGGTTATCCATCATCTCGCTGTCGTAGTTGGCCAGTGCATCCAGCTCGGGTGTATCACCGCTGTCGCTGGCGGCAAAATCACACCAGCCCGCATCGAGTGACGCCAGCTCATGAGCCCCCTTGGCATGCTTGCGTAACAGCGCAATGTCGGCCCCCTTGCGTGCAGGTAACCACACCTCGCCCTGATGGGCATCCAACAGGGACGTCAACGAAGCAGCGGGGTAAACCGGAAAGCGGGTACAAAGTGAATGCAGCAGGGATACCAGAGTGATCTTGACCATGAGCGATACCTTGAACAGGGCGGACAGCCACCAATAGACCGTCCGATATAAAGAAGTGCCCTATCCTACCACGTTTGGTCCGGCTCGGCCCTTGGCGAAGCTGTCAGCCAACCATCTGATTACGCCGAAAAAAACAGCATTTGAAACGCAGCATCCAGTCAAAGGTCAATAATTTGAGCCAGCGCCCACTAAAGTGGATCCGGGGATGCTAGTTTGCATACATCTTTAGCGTAAGGAGTAAATCCATGATTGGGATCGACCAGGTTTCTAACGAATTCGTGAACGATTTGAAAATACTGGCATGCTTTGATCCGGCCAACATGAGCCTAGGGATTAAATTACGCAGCGATATGTCTGAAGAGTTGTGCCAAGCGGCAGCCCGTCTGCATCAACAGGGGCTCATCAGCGCAGAAGATGGCGGCTATCTCACCCCGTTTGGCATGACCATGGTTGAACACCTGCAACATCTGTTGGTCGCACTCAAACCGCTTTGACCGGCTGTGGTGCCCAGAGCGAAAAGTTGAGTAGCTCCCAGCGCTTCCCTTGGTGAAGATGACAGGCAAACAGCAAAGGACCTTCGGGTCCTTTTATTTTGCCATCCACCAGCCACTCCCCCTCCCTTTCAGGCACCAGTCGCGCATTCACCTCATCGGGTTGCTGTGCAGTGCCCATCCGGACCTGGACAAATTGCTGGCAGATCACCTGCGCTTCCATCGCGGATTGAACCGGTACAGGCGCATCGGACGTCGGAGTCAAGGTGGCAGCAAGCAGGAGCGATAGCAGCATGATTCAGCACATGGGAGTCAGTAGCAGAAGCCATATAAACAAAAAGCCGTGGCACCAGAGGTACCACGGCTTTCTTAAATTCTGTAAGAATTACAGAGCGGTTACGTTCTCAGCCTGCGGGCCTTTCTGACCTTGGGTCACAGAGAACTGTACGCGCTGACCTTCAGCCAGGGTACGGAAACCGTTACCTTGAATGGCGCTGAAGTGAACGAAAACGTCCGGGCCGTTTTCTTGCTGGATGAAGCCAAAACCTTTGGTTTCGTTGAAAAACTTAACGGTACCGGTGATCATGTTAGACATATCTTTTAAACCTGTATTCAAAATAATTACTTATGCTTTTCAGCGGGTAAAGCTCAAAAAACGGGATTAACTTATGAACAACAGGACAAGATGTGAAACATCGTATTCATTGACATAACTATCGCCCTTTCAAGCTGGTTTGGATTATACGTGGCTTTGTAGATTACGCAAACAAATTTGTGCCCTGCCAACGGCAGGGCACAAACCGTTATAAGGTGGCCGCTTCCAACGCTTCGACCAGCGCTCTGAGAAAACGAGCCGCTTCCCCGCCAGTGCAGGCTCTGTGGTCAAATGTCATCGACAGCGGCAATGCCCTGACGGGACGCGCTTCACCATGGATGAACACCACTTTTTCGAACAGTTTGCCTGCCCCTATGATGGCCACCTGCGGCGGCGTCACGATGGGGCTGGCATAACGGCCTGCGATGGCGCCGAAGTTGGTGAGCGTGATGGTCGCCCCCTGCAACATCTCGCGCGGCACGGCGCGCGCCTTCACATCGGCGATCATCCGATCCAGCCCCTGCCGGATATCCGCCCCCTCCCGCTCGGCCACGTTCTCCATCACCGGCACATAAAGGCCATGCTTTGAATCCACCGCGATGGCTACATTGACCTCTTTGAACAGCCGCCGTGACAGGGTTTCACCATCAAACCAGGCGTTCATCGAGGGCTCGGCGCGGCACGCCACGCCAATGGCCTTGATAAGGCGCACCGTCACATCCTCATCAGGGCGCCAGTGACGCAAATCCACCTCATCGGTGATGCTGACCGGCACCACAGTCTGATGAGAGAGCTCCATCGCCTTGGCCATGGCACGCCGTGACCCTTTGAGGAATTCGTTGCCACTGCTCTGCTGGGCCTCGAATGCCTGCTGCACATCCAGCTCGGTCACCATGCCGCCGCTGCCACTTCCCTTGATCCGGTCGATATCCAGACCCAGTTTTTGTGCCAACAGTCGCACCGCAGGCATGGCTTGCACCAGCGATCCCCCCGGGGCAATGGCCCCCACCACGAAGTGATCCTCGATATGTTGCTGATGGGCGCTCACCTTGCCCACCACAGTGCCATCATCTTCGCCCCCCTCGAACTCCACCAGCGGCGCACCGATATGGAGGATATCCCCCTCGGCGCAGCAGAGACGGGCGATTACCCCGGCCACCGGAGAGGGTACATCCACCAGCGCCTTGGCCGTTTCCACCGACAAGAGCACCTGATCGACCGCGACGGTATCACCGGCACTCACCTTCCATTCGACGATCTCGGCTTCGGCCAACCCTTCACCCAGATCCGGTAATTTGAAAAATTTCATAGCCACTGGTTCTCCATCAGCTGGTGAGCGGCATCGGCGATATCCTGCTCGGTGATGAGGTAATACGCTTCGTTGCGATAGTAGGGAACGGCGGCATCCACGCCGGTCAGCCGTTTGGGCGGCGCCTTGAGGCTGGGGAGTGCCTGCTCGGTCACTCGCGCCACAATTTCGGCCCCGACCCCGAAGCTGCCACACGCCTCGTGTACCACCAGCAACCGGCCGGTCTTGCGTACCGAGGTGAGGATGGTTTCCATATCCAGCGGCTTGATGGTGGCCAGATCCAGCACCTCGCACTGAATATCCTGCTCGGCCAGCAGGTTCGCCGCCCGCATCACCTCCTGGATGCAGGCCCCCCAGGCCACTACTGTGATATCCCGGCCCGGGCGCAGGGTGAAGCAGACATCCAGCGGCAGGCCGACACCATCATCCACCACCTCGGATTTCATCGAGCGATAGATGCGGTCCGGTTCGAAAAACATCACGGGATCCGGATCGCGGATGGCCGAGAGCAGCAGGCCATAGGCGCGTCTCGGGCTGGAGGGGATCACTACCCGCAGCCCCGGAATATGGGCAAACAGCGCCTCGACACTCTCGCTGTGATGTTCAGGCGAATGAATGCCCGCGCCATACGGGGAGCGATAGACGAGGGGACAGGAGAGGCGGCCACGGGTGCGGTTTCGCATCCGCGCCGCCTGACAGATGATCTGCTCCATCCCGGGGAAGATGAAACCCTGAAACTGGAACTCAGCCACCGGCTTGAGCCCCTGGGTCGCCATGCCGACCGCCACCCCGGCGATCAATCCCTCGGCCAGCG
The DNA here is from genome assembly GCF_041402345.1 of Aeromonas sp. S11(2024). Classification (NCBI taxonomy): domain Bacteria; kingdom Pseudomonadati; phylum Pseudomonadota; class Gammaproteobacteria; order Aeromonadales; family Aeromonadaceae; genus Aeromonas; species Aeromonas sp. S11(2024). The sequence goes on from NZ_JBGLRC010000008.1 coordinate 66,770, forward strand.
GCGTGTCGATCACCCGCTTGAAACCGAACTTGTCGCGCAGCCCTACGGTAGCGCGAAACACCCCGCCGTTGACCCCGACATCCTCGCCCAGTACCACCACATCCGGGTCGTGTTCCATCTCGTAGTGAAGGGCCATGTTGACCGCTTCCAGCAAACTGATCTCACTCATGGCCAACCTCCTGCTTCATCCCCTTGGCAATCACTCGCTCGCGCTGGGGCAAGAGTTCGGCGGGCAGGCTGGCGTAGTGATAATCGAGCATCGCCTCCGGTGGCTGAGGCACCATCGCCTCATAACGGGTGACCGCCTGTTCGACCTCTCGGGTAGCCTCCGCCAGCAGGCTCTGCTCCTGCTCTTCATCCCACCACCCCTGGCTGTGCATAAACTGGCGCAGCCGCTTGACCGGCTCTTTCGCCCAGGCGGCCTCGACCTCGGCCCCATCGCGATAGCGAGTGGCATCGTCGGCCGTGGTGTGATCGCCGAGGCGATAACTGACCGCTTCTATCAGGGTCGGCCCCTTGCCGCTGCGGGCCCGTTCGACGGCACTGCGTGCAGCATCATAGACCGCCACCACATCGTTGCCATCCACCTGCAGACTGCGCACCCCGGCACCAATCCCTTTCTGGGCCAGTGTAGGAGCGCTCGATTGCAATTTGCGTGGCACCGAGATGGCCCACTGGTTGTTGTTGACGATGATGACCATGGGCAGGTGCCAGACACCGGCGCAGTTGAGCCCCTCCAGAAAATCCCCCTTGGAGGTGCCGCCATCGCCGATGGTGACTACGGCGACGCGCGGTTGATTACGCAGTTTGAAAGCCGAGGCAATACCGCAGGCGTGGGTGATCTGGGTGGCGATGGGGACGCAGATAGGGAGATCTTCAGAGGGAGTCCCATCGGGTTTGAGAAAATAACTGCCCCGCTCGTCACCACCCCAATATTGCAGGTTTTTCTCCATCGGCACGCCCCGCACATAGAGGGTGGGCATGTCCCGATAGTAGGGAACGTAGACATCCTGCGGCTGCATGGCGAGACCAATGCCAATCCCCACGGCTTCTGCGCCGAGATGGGAGGGAAAAGTACCGAGTTTGCCGGTTCGTTGCAGCGCAATCGCTTTTTTGTCATAGCTGCGCACCATCACCATATTGCGGTAGAAGGTGTGCAGTATCGCCTTGTCCAGCCAGGTCGGTAAGGTGGCGACCGGGCACCCTTCCGCATCGAGGTAACGAAGGAAAGGGATGTCGACATGGGTCATAACTGGCTCCTTGCCGTTGTGAGCGTCACCGATGCTGATGACACCTAGATGTAAATACCTTGTTAAATAAAAAGCAAAGGGATTTATTCAGGTAAGACCAGTAGAAACTTCTTTAAAGTAGCGAAGGAGCTGAATTTTCGGCGATGAGTGGCAAGGTATGCCGTAAATGGTGCAACTTTGCAGCGCTGAACGCAGGATGCCAAATGTGAAAAAGGGGAGCCTGGCTCCCCCATTGGGTTGTTTCAGTTAGCTGTTACTTCTGTCAGGGGTGACTCCAACCAGCAGTTACGCCAGCCAGTGTTGCAGCTGGCGGGCCATGCCAACTGGCAGCAAGTGAACGCGGCTTAGCAAGTGGCTGCGCCAGGGCTCGGCCAGCAAGGTCGGGCAAATTCGTATCTCCCGTCCCCGGTCAGCCACGCGCACCAACCGATCGATGAGGGTCTCCAGCGGCGGATGCACCGGCCAGTGAGGATAGAGGTCAGCAGTTGTGATATCGGCCAACTCGCACTCCCGCTCCTCTTTCTCATCTCCCTTCCCAGCAACCATTGGCCAGGGGTGAAGGACATGCAGCCAGCCCGGCCGTGCCACCTCCAGCAACTGGCCCAGCGTCGGCTGCGCAAAATGGGGATCCCCTGCGGCTTTGAGCAGATGGCGCGCCCCTGCCAGCACCACCACGCCGCGGGCGGGAAGTGCAAGAAGATAGTCGGCCAGCGCCTGATCCCGCCCCCTGTTGTGTTGCTGCCACCGCTCCGGGCTCATCTCCTGCCACTCGAATGAGGGCTCGCAGAGATGCACCCGCAGCCGCACATGTTCAGGGCGCACCAGATTGCTCTGGCGCAGAGCGGAAAAGAGAGCCGGAAACTCGGGGGCCATCCAGGCAGGAAAGGCGCAAGAGTCAAGCCAGACCGGATAGAGCCGTGCCAGCGTCAGCGGCTCCCCCTGCCAGCTCTCCTGCCCCGTCAGCCAGGCATCGAGCAGGCCCTGATGGCGGCGGTTGCCGCACTCCAGCACCAGATCGGTCATGACTCCCCAGAGCGCCGGATCACACAACCAGGCGTGCTGGCGCCGGATAAAATCTGGGTGCCAGTGCGGCTCCCCCAGCCCCACCAGCTTGCCCGCCTGCAAGGCTTCCCGGATGGCGGCAACCGGGGTCATGCGTCCCCCTCCTGCCGGATGTGCGGTTGTTGCCCGACCCCATCGACCCGCTCACCAATAAGGGCGCCGATCTTCGCCAACCAGTCGGGATGCACCATCTCCTGATGCAGACAGGGGAAGCGCTCATAGCGGATCTCCCCTTTTGTCAGCAGCTCCCAGCCACGTCCATCCAGCCAGGGCTGGCGGGAGGCTGAGGCCTCGATAAAGATCACCTCCCCGTGGTAGCAGTAGTCGACCGGCTCACGGATAAGCCTGTTGTTGTGGCCCACCAGCTCGATCATGGCGCTCACCACCTGCTCATCGAGCATGGCCAGCGCACTCCCCTCTGCCCCCAGTCGGGCCACCACTTCGTCACGAGTAAGGGAATCGAGCGCATCGTCCGCAACCGCAATGCCCCCCATCCGCAGCAGCGCATCGAGCATCCGCTGCTCGTCGGGCAACGGCTGGGTCTGCCACTGCTGACAGGGGTAGGCATCGAGCAGCAGCACCATGGCCACCTCTTGTCCCTGCTCTTGCAGCATGGCGGCCATCCGGTGCACCAGCATGCCCCCGAGGGACCAGCCGAGCAGCCAGTAGGGCCCCTCGCTCTGCTGACGACGCAGCTCGGTCACATAGTCAAGTGCCAGCTCGTCGAAACAGGCGGGCAGCGGCGCATCCGGCTGACAAAGCGCCCGCGCCTGCAGGGCATAGACCGCCATGTCGGTCGGCAGATGGGGCACCAGTGGCGCATAACACCAGCCGAGCCCCCCTGCGGGGTGGACGCAAAAGAGGGTGGGGCACGATGTGCCAGACTGCGCACCATGCGCCCGCAGGGGCAACAGCATGGGCATCGCCTCCCGCTCGCCGCCAAGACGACGCGCCAGCTGGGCAGGGCTCGGTGCTTCGAACAGACTGGCCAAAGTGAGCGCCTGTCCGGTCGACTCTTCAACGCGCACCACCAGTTGCGCCGCCAGCAGGGAGTGGCCGCCGAGGGCAAAGAAGTTATCGTCGGCGCCGACCCGCGCCAGCCCCAGTATCTCGGCGAAGAGGCGACAGAGCCGCTCCTCCAGCAGGGTTTTCGGCAGTGACTGACCCACCGCCGACGCCATGTCGGGCAGCGGCAGCCCCTTGCGATCCAGCTTGCCATTGGGGGTAAGCGGCAGCTCAGCCAGGTTTACCAGGAGCCCCGGCACCATGTAGTCAGGCAAGGCAGCGCCAAGGGCAGGTGCCAGCTCGGCCAGCGTCAGCTCTGTGCTATCTGCGGCCACCACGTAGGCCACCAGACGGCGATCGCCGGGGGCAAATTCGGGGGCCAACACTACCGCCTGCGCCACTCGGGGATGGCGCAGCAGCAACTGCTCGATCTCCTCCAGTTCGATGCGCTGGCCACGGATCTTCACCTGAAAATCGAGGCGCCCCAGATACTCGATGGCGCCATCCTCGCGCCAGGCGGCCAGATCGCCGCTGCGATAGAGCCGTCCCGCTCCGAAGGGGTTGGCAATAAAGCGCTCGGCGGTGAGCTCGGGCTGGCCAAAGTAGCCCTCCGCCACCTGCACGCCGCCGATCCAGAGCTCACCCGCTACACCGGGGGGCACCGGCTGCAACCAGGGGTCGAGAATGTGGATGCAGGTATTCCAGACCGGATAGCCGATGGGCACGCTGGTCACCGCCTCGTCTGCCCGGCAGGGATACCAGGTGACATCCACCGCCGCCTCGGTCGGGCCATAGAGGTTGTGCAGAGGGGCGGAGAATGTCCCATACCAGCGCTGCACCAGATCCGCGGACAGCGCCTCACCGGAGCAGAAGACCTGCCGCAGGGCGCGGCAACGGGCAGGCTCGGCTTGTGCGACGAAGATCTGCAGCATGGAGGGGACAAAGTGCAAGGTGGTGATCCCGGCCTGCTCAATCAGCTCGGCAAGGTAGGCGGGATCCTTGTGGCCGCCCGGTTTGGCGAGCACCAGCCGCGCCCCGGTCATAAAGGGCCAGAAAAACTCCCAGATGGAGACATCGAAACCGGCCGGGGTCTTTTGCAGCACCCGATCCGCCGGGCCGATGGGATACATGTGCTGCATCCAGAGCAGCCGGTTGACGATGGCGCCATGGCTCACCACCACCCCTTTGGGCCGACCGGTCGAACCGGAGGTGTAGATGATGTAGGCCGCATCTTCCGGTTTGGGGGCTGGCAGATCACAAGGTGCTATCCCCGCCACGTCTATCGTCGCCAGCTGCTCTGCCACACCGGGGGCATCGAGGCAGACAAGTGGCGCGGCCACGTCGAGCGGCATCTGAAGCGTATGACTGGTCAACACCAGCGCAGGATCACTGCTGGCGAGAATGTAGCCGATCCGCTCCGCCGGATAGTCCGGATCAACGGGCACGTAGACCGCTCCCACCGCCATGATGGCCTGCTGGGCGAGAATAAGCTCGGGAGAGCGCGGGATCACCACCGCCACCCGGCAACCGGGGCCCACGCCCCTTCCCGCCAGATAGCTGGCCAACTGACGGGTACGCTGGCGCAGCTCGGTCACACTCCAGCGCTCGGTACCACACTCCAGCGCGATGGCGCTCTGATCTGCCGCCGCCAGCCCCTCGGCCAGCAGTGCGCTCAGAGTGGTAATCGGCAACGGATGGTCGGTCTGGTTCCAGCGCGCCAGCTCACCCTGCTCGCAAGGCAGCAGCAGCGGCAAGCGCACCGCCAGGGCCTCGTCATCCGCCTCACTCCAGGCCGCCAGATAAGCTACCAGCCGGGCCAGATGACGTTCACTCTCCTGTTGGCTGAAGCGCCCCTGATGTGCTTCGAGGGTCAGGGTCATCGCGCCAGCCTCCTCGGCAAAGTAAAAGGCGCACTCCTCCACCGGCCCTGCCGCCAGCACCTGCACCTCGCCACGAACCTGGTTGTGCCCTTCACCAAAGCTGAGGGTACGGGCAAAGGGCATCAGGTTGACCTGAGGGCCAAACAGCGGCTGGCCCGGCTGACGCTGTTGCAACCACTCCTGACGGCAGCCCTGATGACGGCGCAGGGCGGCAAATTGCCGCTCGACCTGTGCCAGCAACTCCCCTACCCGGCTGGTGCCGCTCAGCTCGATGCGCAGGGGCACCACATTGACCTTCATGCAGGGGGTATCGGCCGCCGCTGAGCCCAGCCGCCCCATCAGCGGGATACCCAGCACTACCTCGCCAGCACCGCTCATCCGCTGCACATAGCTGGCCACTGCTGCCAGCAGCAGGCTATAGGGGTGACAGGCCGAGCGGCTCGCCCGTGCCACCAATGCCTGCCACTGGCGGCCAGCAAGCCGCTGCTCAAGACGATATGTGGGGCCCGGCCCTTGCGCCGGACGGCGGGAGAGCGACGCCGGATTCTCCACCCCGGCCAGCTGCTGCATGAAGAAATCGCGATCCCGCGCGGCGCGCGGCGAATCCTGATAAGCCGCCTCTTCGGCCAGCAACTCCTGCTGGGATGCATAACGGCAGGGTACAGGCTGCTCGCCGGCACAGAGCGCCTCATACCAATTTGCCACCCGCTGGAAGAGCAGGCTCAGGCCAAAGCCATCGATGGCGATATGGTGCACGGCGATAAACCAGGCCCACCGCCCCTCGCCAAGGCGATAGAGCGTCGTGGCAAACAGCGGCCCCCCGGCCAGATTGAAGGGGACGGCCAACTGCGCACGCATCTCGACCTGCGCGGCCGCGAGTGGGTCGGCTTCGCTGCGCAGATCCCGCTCTGCCAGCTGCCAGCAAGCGGGGTTGGCCACCATCTGCGGGCCATCGGCAGTAGCCACAAAGGCGCAGTGCAGACCGGGGATCTCGTCGATAGTCTGGCGCACCGCGCGGGTGAAGTGATGGGGAGCCAGCGCCCCCTCCAGCAGCCAGTATTCGCCGGTATTGCAGGCGGGGCTCTGCGGATATTTTTGCTGGGCAAACCAGATGCCCGCCTGAGCAGTGGTAAGCGGCCAGCGCGGGTGCTCACCACGCTGGTGGGTGGCGCGCATCGCCATTGTCTGTTCCATGAGAATGTCCTTGCGCAAACATCGAGCGGGCAGTGAGTTGCTCCTGCCCGCATGGCTGAAAAGCGAGGAGGCCTGGCCTCCTCCATAAAGAGAGTGTCACGCCTGCCAGATCGGCAGCGCGCGGGCTAGCCCCCCAGGGTGGCACCGCCATCGACCACCAGATCCTGCAGGGTGATATGGCTGGCCGCATCGGAGGCGAGAAACATCACACAGGCTGCCACCTCGTCGGGGGTCCCAAGTTTGCCAAGGGGGATCCCCAGCTTGAACTGCCTGGGCAAGCCCGCGATGGTGCGCTGCTCTCCCTCCCGCTGCTCAGCCTCCCCCTCCTGCCACATGCCGTACAGCATGGGGGTGCGGGTCGAGCCCGGCGACACCAGATTGCAGCGCACCCCATAGGGGGCAAGTTCCAGCCCTGCCGTTTGAGTGAGGCTGGTCAGCGCCGCCTTGGAGGCGCCATAGATGCCCATCCCCACTCGCGGCACCCGACCGGCATTGGAGGAGACATTGACGATGGCGCCCCTGCGCCGTCCCTGAAACCAGGGGGTCAGGGCCCGCATCAGGTAGAAGGGGGCGAAGGTGTTGATGGCGAAGGTGCGCTGCAAGAGGGCGTCATCCACCTCATCGAGCCTGCCGGTCGCCAGTACGCCCGCGACATTGACCAGCACATCGGGCCCCAGCCCCTCATCCAGCAGCTGTTCGCAGCAGCGGGTCACGGCCTCGCTGTCGCTGACATCGATCACCACTCCCTTCACGTTGCCGGGCAGTGCCTCGGCCAGTTGCAGATCGAACGCCACCACGCTGGCACCCGCCTCGGCAAAGGTGCGCGCCACCGCATGGCCAATTCCCTGCGCCGCACCGGTTACCCAGACGGTTCTGCCTTGCCACTCGCTCATGGGGTGCACTCCGGTTCGCTGACGTGATCTTCGTTGACCTGATAAGCCGTGTCCTGACTGACATTCAGCTGACGGGAGAGGAGCGCCCACCAGTGAGCCAGGGTCGGCGTGCGGGCCAGCTCGGCCAGCTCCACCACCAGCCCCTGCTGACGCCACTCTTCCACCAGCCCCATCACCGCCAGCGAGTCGAGACCGTAGTCGAGCAGGTTGTCATCCTCGGTGGGCTGCTCATGCTGCATCTCGGCGGGCAGCCGCGCCAACACCTGAGCACGCAGCGACTCCCGAGTCAGGGGGCGTTTGCTGGCCGCCATCACCTCGGCCACGGTAATCACCCGACCGGCATTGCGGCTGACGTAGGAGAGCGCCAGCAGATGATCCTCGCGGGAGAAGTCGGCGATGGCATCTGCCACCAGGAAGGGGCGGATATCCCGCATAAAGGCATCGACCGCCGTCTGCATCACCCCGATATGGCCGTAGATGCCGCAGATCACCAGCTGATCCCGCTCCCATTCGGCCATCAGCTCCGCCAGCGGTGAGCGGCAAAAAGCGCTGTAGCGCCACTTGGTCAGCACCGTATCCTGCGGCTCGGGCGCCAGCGCCGAAACGATGGGTTGACGCTCCGGCGCCCGGGTCAACCCCGGCCCCCACATGTCGTTGAGCAGCGCCCGATCGGCCTGACTCTGCTCGGCGGGCTGGGCGGTATAGACCACCGGCATGCCAAGAATACGCGCCTGACGGATCAGGGTGGCGATATGGTCGATGACCTGATTGATCAGCGGATTGTCCGCCCCATAGAAGTCGACGAAATAGTGCTGCATATCGTGGACCAGCAAGGCGGCGCGGCCCGGTTCGAAGGGCCAGTTCACCCGCCCGGTGGGCAGCTCCTCGGCGGTAGGCAGCGGATAGGCGGCGAGGGATTGAATGGTCATGCACACTCCTTGGCGAGCTGCTCGCGCAGCGTCTGTTTGTCTATCTTGCCGACCGGGGTGTGGGGCAGTTGCTCCACCAGCACCAGGCGATCGGGCAGTTTGTAATCGGCTACCCCCTGCTCGCGCAGGAAACGGCGCAAGCGGGGCAGATTGAGGGGCTCGCGGCACATCAAAAAGGCGCAGCTGCGCTCCCCGAGCATGGGATCAGGCATGGCGACCAGCGCCGCCTGCCGCACTTCCGGGTGGGTCAGCAACAGCTCTTCAATCTCGAGGGCGTCGATCTTCTCTCCGCCCCGGTTGATCTGATCCTTGTTGCGCCCCACCACCATCAGATGGCCGCCGGGCAAGCGGCAGACCAGATCGCCGGTGCAGTAGAAACCGTCCCGGTCAAAAGCCCGCTGATTGTGGGCATCAGCCTTGAAGTAGCCACGAAAGGTATAAGGGCCGCGCGTCCAGAGCTCGCCGCACTCACCATCGGGCAAGGGGCGCCCGTCGCTATCCCGCACCTCGACCTCGTCGCCTGGGCTCATCGGGCGGCCCTGGGTATTGACGATGTGCCACTGGTCATCCTCGATGCGGGTGTAGTTGACCAGCCCCTCGGCCATGCCAAACACCTGCTGCAAGCGGCAACCAAGGAGGCTCTCTACCGCATCGGCATGAGCCGGGCTGAGGCGCGCACCGCCCACCTGCACACACTCCAGAGAGGTCTGCGGATAGTGGCTGGCCGCCTCCAGCCAGAGCGCTAGGGCCGGTGGCACCAGCGCCGCCCAGTTGATCTGATGGCGCTGCACCAGCGGCAGACAGGTTGCTGCAGAGGGATCCTTTGCCAGCACCACGCAGCCACCGGCATAAAACACTCCGAGTGCCCCGGGGGAGCTCAGGGGAAAGTTGTGGGGCGCCGGCAGGGCGCAGAGATAGATCACCCGCTCATCCCAACCACACACCGCCACGCTCTGGCGCACGCTGTAGCCATAGTCATCGTGGGTACGGGGGATCAGTTTGGGAGTGCCGGTACTGCCGCCGGAGAGCTGGAAAAAAGCGACTTGATCGGCCGGGGTAGGAGTTGGCTCGATAGCCGTCAGCGGCGAACCATCAGCACGGGCTATCGGGTCAGGCTGACACCATGCAAATCCTGACTGAAGATCGGAGCCTTCTGCCTGCTCGAACAGCAGTGTCTGGCAGGAGGGATATACCAACTCATCAAGGGCCGCGAGGCTCCCCGCTTCACCGGCAAAGCCGGGATGGGAGGGGCTGAGTACCAGCAAGGCGGGCTCAATCTGGCGGGCAAAGGCCACCAGCTCGCGCCGCTGATGGCTGTAGAGGGCATGCACCGCCACTACGCCGCAGCGGATCAGGGCAAACCAGCAGATATAGAACTCGGCGCAGTTGGGCAACTGCACCAGCGCGGTATCACCGTGGCCCAGCCCGCGCGCGGCCAACCGCGCCGCCAGCGCATCGACCTCACGCTTTAACTGGCCATAACTAAGGGTGCGTTCGCCGCAGATCAGGGCCGTGCGCTCGGGATACCGTTCGGCAGAGTCATCGAGCAGGGCGGTGAGCGGTTGTCCGCGCCACCACCCTTGTGCCCGGTAGTGGGCTGCCAGCTCGGCGGGCCAGGGGGTAAAGGGCACCAGCGGCTTCATGCGGTTACCTCCGGCTCCCGGCTTTCGAGGCCGAAGGCGCGCAGCATGGTGCCGAGCTTGGCGGCGGTCTCCTGCCACTCAGCTTCCGGCGAAGAGCCCACCACTACCCCGGCGCCGGCATAGAGCCGCAGTTGCCTACCGGCCAGCACGCCACAGCGAATGGTGACAACCCACTCGCCATTGCCATCGGCATCCATCCAGCCGACGGCGCCACAGTAGAAGCGGCGATCGTACCCCTCGAGCCGGGCGATGGCCTGACGCGCAGCCGAGAGCGGCGTGCCGCATACCGCCGGTGTCGGGTGTAGCGCCAACGCCAGTGCCAGCACGGGAGAGGGTTCATGGAGCCGCCCGGCGATGCGGGTCGAGAGGTGCCACATGGTAGGGGTCGCGATCACCTGCGGCTCAAGGGGGACATCCAGCTCGCTACAGAAGGGAGCGAGGGCGGCGGCGACCGCATCGGCCACCAGCGCATGTTCATAGCGATCCTTCTGCGCCCCAAGCAGTTCGGCACTGGCCGCCTGTTGATCGGAAAAAGCGTGGCGCGGACGGGAGCCCGCCAGCGGATTGCTCACCACCGCCATCTCGCTGCGCGATACCAGCAGCTCGGGGCTGGCGCCAAGCAGGGTCTCCCCCTCCGGCAGCGGGATCTGGAACACATAGGCCCCCGGATTCTGGGCCAACAGAGAGCCATAGGCGTGTGCGGGGGAGGTCTGCTCTGCGCTCTGCACATCGATGGCGCGCGACAACACCACTTTCTCGAGCTGCCCCTCGCTAAACTGCTGCAACGCTGCCCGCACAGCCCCCTGATAGTGGGCTGAGCCGGTCACTTCGCTCACCTCGCCATGGAGCTGGCAACAGCTGGTGGGCAACATCGCATCCCTTGCGACCCACTGCGATTGCGCCGGGATCACCAGATGCCAGGGGGATTGGGTATCAAACGGAATGGCGCCGATGGCGATGGGATTGACCATCCCCTGCTGGCGCAACTGACGCAGATGGGCGAGCAGCTTCTCCGGCGGGATGCCGGTAAAACTGTCGTGAATACCGGAGGCGACCAGAACCCTGTCACCGCTGGCAAAACAGCACACTTTATCCAACCCGACCGCTGTGGTGGGCCACTCTCCTTCCAGTGCATGGTCACACATGACGGTGCTACTCCTTGGAATGAATCACTGCCTGACACGACTTAAGGTGAGTCATTTGACTCACCAAGTATCAGGGTGAACGGCATCCTAACAAGGAGCGAAAAAACGATCAATACAAATGAGAATCAATTTCATTAACTTCATTTTAGTCAAAAGAGGGTGACGAACGAAACTGAACTTCGCCGATAAAAAAGAGTTGCGATCGGAGCAAATTCAATTTGATAATGATAACGCTTATCATTTGAATATTATGGAAGATGTAAATAATGAAATCCTCAACCTCCCGTTTTATTGCTCCCAGCCTGCTGGCTACCACCATCGTCACCCTGCTGACCCAGCAAGCGATCGCCGCCAACAACGCGCCTCAAGCCGATGAGGTGATCACCGTCACCACCACGGCGCACAATACCCGATCGGCACCCGCTTCCATCTCTGTCATCACGGCCGAACAGATCAAGGCCGCACCGGTCAATGACCTTGCCGACCTGTTGCGCCACGAAGTGGGCATTCAGGCAGAAGCTAACCTCAATGGTCGCAGCGAAATAGGTATTCGCGGCATGTCCGGCAAGTACACACTTGTGCTGGTGGATGGCAAACGCCTCTCCTCCTCCAATGCCATGTGGCGCGGCGGCGACTTCGACAACACCCCGGTTCCCCTTGGCATGATCCAGCGGGTCGAGGTGATCCGTGGCCCCATGTCGGCACTTTATGGCTCCGATGCCATCGGGGGTGTCATCAATATCATCACCAAGCAGCCGGGTAAAACCTGGCAAGGGGCGGCCGATGCCGACTTCAAGGCCATCGAGGGCAAGGATGGCGGCGATCAGCACAGAACCAACCTGGGCTTTACCGGCCCGCTGACCGATAACCTGCTGATCCGGATGAATGGCGAAGTGTACGACCGTCAGGCCTGGACTCCGCCGGAAGCGGCGTATGGCATCCCCCTTATCGAAGCCAAGCAGACCCGGAACTTCGCCTCTACCCTAAGCTGGCTGGTGGATGAGCAGCAGCGCTTCGAGCTGGATTACCTCTACAACCAGGATGAGCGTCCTCTCGATATCTTCCGCAAAATCGGCAACAAGGTGCACAGCCGCCAACAGCAAAACGACCGCAACCTGTTTGGGCTGACCCACAAGGGGAACTGGAACTGGGGTGACACCACCGTCATGGTCAACTACGAAAGTTCCAAGATAGATGACTTCAACGACATTTTAAAAATCCACCAGCAGCCTAAAGAAGAGAACAACTTTACTGTGAAGGGCTACACCAACCTGACGCTGGCCAACCACTACCTGACCCTGGGTGGCGAATATCTGGATCGGGAGCTGGTGGATGCGGTGAGTTACAAGGATATCGGCGGCAAGGAGAGTCACTCCCAGGAGGCGCTGTTCGCCCAGGACGAGATCGGCCTGACCGACAGCCTGAACCTGACTCTCGGTGGCCGTTACGATCACCACGGGCTCTACGGCAGCCACTTCACCCCGCGCGGCTATCTGGTCTATGAGATGAACGAGGTGGTGACCGTGAAAGGCGGCGTTAGCCAAGCTTTCAAAGCGCCAGCCTCGCATCAGTATACAAACGGCTACAGCACTGAGAGCTGTGGGGGCCGCTGCAGCATCTATGGTAATGACAAGGTCAAACCGGAAACCAGCACCAACTACGAGCTGGGGATCATCGCAGGAGAGGGGGTCTGGGAGACCAGCTCCACCCTCTTCTACTCCGACATCGACGACATGCTAATCGGCAAGGAGCCGCCTGGTTCTCAAAAGCAATATTCTGACCGCACCTGGTACAACCTGGATAAGGCTACCAATAAGGGGCTGGAGCTGACCGGCAAGCTCGATCTGACCGACGATATCAACCTTGGCGCCAACTACACCTATCTCAAAGCAGAAGATGACAAAGGTCTGCAAATCATTAATCGCCCCAAACACAAGACCAACGCAAAGCTAACCTGGCAGGCCACCGAGCGGGTCAATGCCTTTGTCGGCACCACCTACACCGGCACCCAGTTCATCGAACACAAGGTAAATAATGCAACCGTGAGAGACAAACTGCCCAGCTATCAAACCTTCGATCTCGGCACCGGCTTCAAGGTCACCGAGAACTTTGACCTGCGACTGGGGATCAACAACCTGACCGACGTGCGCCTGCAAGAGAAAGACACCGTCTTCCAGAACGTCGAACCGGGTCGCAGCTACTACGTCAGCGGCTCAGCCCGCTTCTAAGGTAGCCAAGGCCGATATAACAGAGCGCGGGCCCATGCCCGTGCTCTGTTAACCAAGAGAATAAGGGGAAGATCCCCACTGGACAGCAAAGAGCATGCAGATTTCCATTTTCATCAGGATCGCTCATGTTCACCTCACTTCTGAATGCTTCACCCCTTGCCACCCTGCCCACCCCTGACGAGATGTTAAAGGCCAGATCCTGTCCGGCACGGCTCGCTCGCCAGATCGCTCGCAGCCGCCAGCAAGCCCGCCATATTCTGCAGGGAGAGGATGATCGCCTGCTGCTGGTGATCGGCCCCTGCTCCATTCACGATCCGGTAGCCGCCCGCGACTATGGTGGCCGGCTGGCTGAACTGCAGGGCCAATACGGGGAGCAACTGCAACTGGTGATGCGCACCTATTTCGAAAAGCCGCGCACGACGCTCGGCTGGAAAGGATTTATCTTCGATCCCGACCTCGATGGCAGCGATCAACTGGAAAAGGGACTAACCCAGGCTCGGGAGTTACTGTTGGCACTTGGACAGGAAGGGCTCGCCTGTGCCACCGAATTTCTCGATCTCACCAGCATGCTCTATCTGGGGGATCTCATCAGCTGGGGCGCTATCGGTGCCCGCACCACCGAATCCCAGCTCCACCGCCAGCTAGCCTCCGCTCTCCCCTGCCCCATCGGTTTTAAAAACGGCACCGATGGCAATATCCGGATCGCAGTCGAGGCGATCCTCGCCAGCCGGGCGGCCCACCTCTATACCCAGCCTTCCGGTGATGGCCAGCTGGCACTGGTGCGCAGCCATGGCAACCCCGACTGTCATCTGATCCTGCGCGGTGGCCGCCAACCCAACTATCAGAGCAATCATGTTACAGAGGCTGGCGACTTGCTGCGCCAACATCATCTGTCACCCCGGCTGATGATCGATTGCAGCCACGGCAACAGCCAGAAACAGCATGCCCGCCAGCTGCTGGTTGCCCGTGACATTGCCGACCAGCTGGGCGCTGGTAGCCATGCCATCGCCGCCATCATGGTGGAAAGTTTTATCTGCGAAGGGCGTCAGGAGATTGGCAGCAAACCGCTGCGCTACGGCCAGTCGATCACCGATAGTTGTATCGGCTGGGCACAGACAAGGCGGCTGCTCGATATGGTAGCAGAAGGGGTGGAGGCACGCCGCCAGCAGCGGATCGCCCTGGCGGGATAAATGGCGGATTATTCAGATAACGCAGAAAACAGTGTGGCCCCAATGGGGCCACCTTGTTGTTCACTGTCTGACGCACATCAGGCGACTGACTCACGCTCCACCAGCTGGGCTTCAAACTTGAGCGCCAGGCCGTCCACCGGCTTGTGATCGAGCAGACGCAGTGCCAACTCGGCTGCGCGGCTGCCCATCTCCTCGATGGGGTAGCGCACCGTGGTGAGCTTGGGATAGATGTAGCGGGCGTAGGGGATATCGTCGAACCCCACCACCGATACCTGCTGCGGGATCTTGTAACCCCGCTCCAGCAGGCAAGAGATCGCCCCCGCCACCATACCGTCGTTGAAACCGAGCACGGCCGTGAACTCGACACCACGGGCCAGCAGTTCACTCATCGCCACATATCCGCCATTTTCGTCGGCATAGGCGCGGCTGACGAGAGCAGGATCAAAGGCGATCCCGGCTCTCGCCAGGGTCTGGGTGTAACCGGCCATCCGCTGCTGACCATCGACAAACTCTTCATCATCGGAGGTGATAAAGGCGATGTTGCGATGACCGGCATCCAGCAAGTGCTGGCACGCGGTGGTGATCCCCGCTTGGTTATCGAGCCAGACGCAGCGATCTTCCGCGCCCGGCACCTGACGGTTGATAAACACGATGGGGGTAGAGCCAGCCGCCAGCTCGCTCAGCTCCTCGTCCGGAAGCGCCTTGCTGTGGAGGATCAGCGCATCGCACTGGCGCTGCAGCAGCGCCTGAATGGCGTGACGCTCGCGCGCGATATCGTGGTTGCCAGACATGACGATGGTGAACTTGTTGGCCTGATCGACCATGGTTTCGATGCCACGCATCATCTGGGCAAAGAAGGGGCCGCCGCAGAGGTCGCCAACCAGCACGCCAATGCAGTTGGAACGCTTGCTGACCAGTGCCTGGGCAAAACTGTTGGGTCGAAAATTCAGTTCCTTCATGGCCGCCAGTACGGCCTCACGCTTTTCCGGTGCTACCTGTGCCGTGTTGTTGATAACCCGCGACACGGTGGAGATAGACACATTTGCCAGCTGAGAAACGTCTTTAATCGTTGCCACTATCCATTCCTTTATTGTGGGGGAACCTGTCGGTGCCGACGCCCGAGTATACCCTGCGGCCTGATGCAATTCCCGGAGCCAGGTCACCAGGCATGTTTCCTTTGGTAACAAAACCTTACCCGATGATACCCGGCAGCAGGGAAATTTGAAAACAGGGGCCGGCTGGCGGCCCCCGACTCAATAGGCGTGATTGAGCTCCCGCTCTGACATGAAGCGCAGCGGCTGCTGCAGCTTGTGCTGATAGATGAGATCGAACGACAACACGTTTTGCACGTAGTTGCGGGTCTCCTTGTAGGGGATGCTCTCGACCCACACGTCCATCGGCTTGTTGTCACTCTGCTCTCGCCAGCGTTTTACCCGTCCCGGCCCGGCGTTGTAGGCGGCCGCCGCCAGGATCCGGTTGCCGTCATAGACATCCAGCAAGCGTTTGAGATAGGCGCTTCCCAGACGAATATTCATCGTCGGATCAAACAGTTGCTGCTCGTTGCGATAGGGCACCCCCAGCTTGCCGGCTGTCTCTTTGGCAGTAGCAGGCATCAGTTGCATCAGACCGCGCGCCCCCACCGGCGACTGTGCCAGCGGATAGAGGGCACTCTCCTGACGGGAGATGGCATAGAGCAGGCTGGTGTTCATGGTGCGCTCTTGCGCCATCTGGGAGAAGGTGCGTTTGAGCGGCAGCGGAAAGCGCAGGTCGAGGGCATCCCACGCCTCGGCGCGAATGCTGGCGAGAATGGCCAGCTCGTGCCACCCCTGATTGAGGGCGATATGACCAAACTCGATGCGCTGGGCCACCGGATTGCGATCCATATTGTGGATCCACTCCGAGCGGGCCGCCGCAATCTCGTTCATCGACAGCAGCTCGCGTACCCGCAACAGGAAGGGCCAGCGCTGGCTGGCCGTACGCCAGTCCGGTACATGCTTGACGCTCTGGTTCTTGATGCGATAGGGAACACCGGTGCGCTGGGCCGCCATGAAACCGTAGAAACCGCGCAGGTTGGCAGTCTCCAGATAGAGATCCCGCGCCGGTTTTTGCTGCCCCTGCACCTCAAGGGAGCGCGCCATCCAGTAGCGCCAGCGATCCTCTTTCTGACGGGCCATCGGCATCATCTTCACCCAGCCGGAGAGGCTACGCCAATCCTGCTCCCAGATGGCCAGTCGCGCCCGAAGCTCGGTGATGTCAGGATCCGCCAGCTTTTTCACCGTGCTGTCGACCCAGCTGCGCTGGGCTATGGAGCGATCCAGCAGCAGGCGGCGGGCAATGGCACGCTCTACCGGTTTCACCTCGGCCTGGGTCAGGCCGAAACGGCTGCGAAACAGAGCAAGCTGGCGCAGCACCGACTCCGGCTCCTGATTGGCATAGCGGGTCAAACCGAGGGAGAGCAGCTTGCGGGAATAGGGGTTGCTGCTGAAATAGGCCGGGTTCATCGCCTTGGCGGGCTGCTCAAACAGGGTCACCATCTGATCGCCATAGCTTTGCAAGCCGCTACCCAGGGTCGCGCCAAGATGGCGGATCAGATTGGGGTTTTCCGCCTCGAACGCCAGCGTCATCCGCTGCCAGATCTTCTCCTGGGTTCGCTGACCGGATGCCTGCCACAGCTGGAACAGCGGTGAGCAGGCATCGGGACGGGATTGGCCGCTCATCCAGATCTTGCCCGCCCCCTGCAACGCCTCTTTCGGCTTGCCGGTGTAATAGAGCGCCTGATAGTGCATGCAGAGCAGGTCGGTGGAGCTCGGCTTGGCCGGATAGAAGCGCAGGAACTGCGACCACTGCTGGCTCTGGGCCAGATAGGTCAGATAACTGCGCTCCAGCCGGTTGGACTGGGGGGTATCCCCATGCTGGCGGATAAAGCGGGTCACATCGTTGTAATCCGCCGCCCCCGGACGAAAGGCGAGCTGATAGTAATCGAGGTAAGGGAGCAGGGGGTAATGGGTCAAACGGGCACGAATTTGCTGAAAACGGGCCTGATCATTGGCCCGTACGGCGTCATACGCCTGACGGTAGAGCGTCTGGTCGGCAGTCTGCGCCATCAGGGTCGGCACAAACAGCGCCGACAAAACAATTCCCCATACAGCTTTCACTGAACATCTCCATTGAGGGCAATACACCGCCCGGTGGCGGTGGGTCTACTGCCTCTCATTCTACCCGTTGCCGGGCAGCGCTACAGCGGGGAGCAAGGACTATTTTTCTGGCTCGCTCAGCTGCATTTCACGCAGTTGCTCCGGTCTGGTCAGCCGCTGTACATATTTCTCCAGATAGGGCACCGGCAGCGGCTTGGAGGCGAGATAGCCCTGATAAAAACTGCACCCCTGCGCCTTGAGAAACTCCAGTTGCTGACGGGATTCCACCCCTTCCGCCGTGACGTTGAACCCCATATGTCGCGCCATGGCGATCACCGCCTCGACGATGGCCATGTTGTCACCATCTTTCGGGATGTCCTGAATGAAGGAGCGGTCGATCTTGAGCTCATCGGCAGGCAGCCGCTTGAGATAGCTCAGGGAGGAATAACCGGCGCCAAAATCGTCGATGGCAAAGCTGATGCCGAGCTCCTTGAGCTCGGTCATCTTGCTGATGGTGTCCTCGGCATGACCCAGCACCACGGACTCGGTGATCTCCAGATTGAGGCAGGCCGGATCCATGCCGGTTTGCGCCAACACATCGTGGATCCGCTCGACAAAATCGGTGGCATGGAACTGCTTGGCACTGACGTTGACCGAGATCTGCGGAATATGGATGCCGTTCTCCTCCCACAGCACATACTGGGCGCACGCCTCGTGCAGCACCCAGTTGCCGATATCGACAATCAGGTCCGTCTCCTCAGCGATGGGAATAAACTCGGCCGGCGAGACCAGCGAGCGACCGGCCGGCTGCCAGCGAATGAGCGCCTCGACACCAATGATATCGCCGCCATCGACCATATGCTGGGGCTGATAATAGAGGGTCAGCTCTTGCTGGCTGAGGGCGTTACGCAGTTCGTTGTGAATGAGCAGACGGCGATCCGCCTGCTGCTGCATCGAGGCATCGAAGAAGCGACGGGTCTTGCGGCCAGCGGACTTGGCCTGATACATGGCGGTATCCGCCTGCTTGAGCAGATCATCGACCCCCTGCTCCCGATCCGGAAACAGGGTAATGCCGACGCTGGCTCCGATGTGCAGCACCTGCCCCACATAGGTATAAGGAGCGGCAATCTCGGTGATAAGCCGTTCGGCAATGATATCGGCCTGCATCTCCGCCTGGGGCGGGCTGGCCGAGAGTGATGGCAGCAGCAACACAAACTCGTCACCGCCGAGGCGGGCCAGACAATCCCCCTGTCTCACCAACCGTTTGAGACGGGCGGCGACCTCCTTGAGCAGCCAGTCACCGGTGGCGTGGCCGAGGGAGTCGTTGATGGTCTTGAAGTGATCGAGGTCGATAAAGAGCAGGGCGCCAATCAGACCGTCACGGGTCGCCTCGTTGAAGGTCTGCACCAGGGTCTCGTGGAGCTGACGGCGATTGGGCAATCCGGTCAGCTCGTCGTAATAGGCGAGATCCTGGATGCGCCGCTCGGCCGCCTTGCGCTCGGAGATATCCTCAAAACAGATGACAAAGTGGCTGATCACCCCTTTCTCGTCCTGCACCGGCGTCACTATCTCCCACTGGGGATAGGTGTGACCATCGACATGGCGACGCTGGGTCTCCCCCTGCCAGCGGCTGAGGGTATTGAGCTCGTAGCCGAGCCCACCCAGATTGGGCCAGAGATCCTCTTCCAGATGCAGGCCCAGCACCGACTGGCTGTCAAAGCCGGTGATCTGGCTGAAGGCGTTGTTGACCCGCAGGATCTTGAACCCCGGATCCGTAATGATGATCCCTTCGTGGGTCTCGAATGCAACGGCAGAGAGGCGCATCTGGGCATCTGATTGCAATCGCTCCAGCTCGGCCACCATCCGTACCGAAAAGGTATTGAGCACCGAGGTGAGATTGCTGGTATCTGCCGGGGCCGAATAGAGCAGCGCCAGATGGCCCAGAAGTTGGCCTCTGACATCAAACAGCGGCTGACCATAATAAGTCTGCCCAGCCGCCAGCCAGGGTTGATACTCCTGCGACTCGTCGATCACCTCGAAACAGATGGCCCCTTGCTTGTAGAGCTCCTGACAGGGGGAGCCCGCCAGCGGGTAGTCCTTCTGCGCCAGCCCGTCGGCGGCCAGCACTTTGACCCGGTCGGTACCGCACAGCTCACCCACCCAGACCGCATCCACCTTGAGAATATGAGCCAGCTGGCTGACCAGGGTATTGAAGAAATCGAGCCCGGTTCGGGCAGAGAGCGCCTGCGCCAACTGGGTGAGCAGGGTGGTTTGCAGCAACGGCAAAGAGAGGTTGAGAGAGGATACTGCACTGTTAGCGGTATCAAGAGGGGCCAGCCAGCCACAGCAGATCTGCTGGGTGGGCACAAACTGGCCGCTCCAGAGCACATGGTTGAGCTGCCCCTGATCATCTTTCAGATGACCGATGAACTGTTCAGGCAGATGTGATTCATGAAGCCGGACAAGAAAGTCGGCAAAGCCTGCCTCATCTTCCGGTAACAGGCGAGCGGCCCAGGGATGATTGCCCTCCCCTTGCCACTGCTGGTAGGCCCCCTGATCAGAGAGACTCCACTGATCATGTTGCCGATCGAAAAACCACATGACTTGCGTGGCCTGCTGCTTCATTTACCACTCCAACACAACAACCAACCACGTTTGATGTCCAATCAGGCATAGCAACGCCCCCTGCATCCGCTCATCAGATCAGAGGTTGCGAGGGAAGAGTACAAACATGCGATATCAAGCAGTGAAAACCGGACATGAGGTCGACACGAAGTGCTGCCAAGAAGGGACAGAAACGATCCTATTCCCGTCATACTGCCTGCCCGTTTCATGGAGCTCAAGCTGTTTTTGGCACGAAACCGGAAAAGATCACAATTTATAAGTTGCTGAATAGCCAAGGGAAGGTTATGTGACATGGATCACATTTCAATCTTTACCAATGAGTAATCTGAAGGTGAAGACACAAGCAAGACGACCCGAAGGGGGCCAATATGAAAATCGAAATTACCAGCAAAATCATCGACATCACCCCGGCTATCCGCGAGCGCATCGAATCCCGTTTTGAAAAGCTCGAACGTCTTCAGGTGCCTCTCATCACACCCCATGTGATTGTTTCCAAAGAGCGTCTGATGTTCACTGTCGAAGCCAGTGCTGGCATCCCCAACGGCAAACTGTTTGCCCAGGCAGAGCATGAGGATCTCTACGCCGCCATCAACGAACTGGGGCAAAAACTGGAGCGCCAACTCAACCGTCACACCGAAAAGCCGATTGCCCGTCGTGCCAATGCCGCGCTCAAAGAGCAGCCGCAACCGGATGAAGCTGACGCTTGATTGCATGCTGCAAGGCTAAAAATTCCAAAGAGCATAAAGGCGGGGTTACCCGCCTTTTTGTTGCCTGTGATCTCCCGACAAGCACAGCATTACACCAGTAAACAGGCACCATCAACTGAGCCAGTGCAACCGGGTATCCACCCCCTGTTGCAAACGATCGAGGATCGGCAGCAATACCAGCGGATCCTCCTGGCGTGGCATATCGGCCAGCTTTCCTTGCAACCGCTCCCGCGCCAGCGGCGACAGGTTGTCGTAGACAGCCTCATCGAGCAGTGGCTGTTTGACCGCCAACGGCGGTGTTTGCAGCGCCAGCCAGAGCCGCACATCCACCATGCTTCCCCCCTGTTGCAACCGCTCATTGATGGCACTGCAGTCACTCCCCGCCCCTTCAGCCACCAGCACCTCTGACGGTCTCAGGTCAAAGTGCAGACGCCAGTCACGGCTCTGGGAACTGGCCGCCGGTTTGGCATCAAACCAGGGCTGCTCCTCCACCGCGTCGGTCAGCAGGGCCAGATGCAACCGGAAATCCGCCCGATCCCCATGCTGCAGGTCACGGTTTAGGCGCTGCCCCAACTGGCCCTCATCGACGAGCAGGTGATTACGGATTGAACTGGGCAGCATGAGATAACTCTCGAAAATGGCGATTTCACTGGTTATCGGCCACAAATCCAATTCTTTTAATGGAAAAATCCTGCTTGGGGGTTCACAAAACCGGAGGATCTGTTAGTATGCGCCTCGCACTTGTGGAGGGGTTCCCGAGCGGCCAAAGGGATCAGACTGTAAATCTGACGGCTCTGCCTTCGAAGGTTCGAATCCTTCTCCCTCCACCATTTCAAGTGCGACAATTTGAAAGCAATACCCCGTGGAGGGGTTCCCGAGCGGCCAAAGGGATCAGACTGTAAATCTGACGGCTCTGCCTTCGAAGGTTCGAATCCTTCTCCCTCCACCATCATTCAGAAAACCCGGCCTAGCGCCGGGTTTTCGCATTTCTGGTCTGCCCAATCCGTTATTCCTCTACCCTCCAGCCCCTTATCGCTGTTTGCCTGCAGCCGATCGTGCAATAAAAAACGGGAGGTCTGTGCCTCCCGTTTACGTTCATATCAGCCCTGTTACGGGATGATGCGTTACAGAGTAAAGCGATAGAAGATATCGACCGCCTGAGCCACCCCGCTCATCGCCTGCAGATAGAGTCGTGGCAATACCTCGTAGCGCAGCTTGAATTCGGCGATGGGGCTGAAGACCCCGACCCCGTACTGGAACTGCAAGCCCGGCAGCAGATATGCAGACAGCGTCACCTGGGTGTTGTCACCACTGCCCGCGGTATCGAGGGAGACATCGCTCATCCCGAGCGACTCGCCGATGCTCGACACCACGCCATTGGCCTGATTGACCGCACCGGCCACCAGCAGACCGTTGAAACCGCCATCTTCTCCGTTGGTTTGCAGCCCTTTGCCGCGCAGCAGATAGGAGAGCTGTTCCGACTGCGCCATCTGCGGCTCGGAGTAGACAGTTATCTCCGGCTTGCTGGCAGGCCCGGTCACCCGCACCCCGACCGTCACCTGACCTTCGATGGTATCGGGATCCCGGTTGGCCTCGATGTTGAGGAACGGCCGATCCAGCGGACCGGAGAAGAGGATCCGCCCCTCCTTGATGATGAGGTTCTGACCATAGGCCTTGAAGCGGCCATTGGTCAGCACCAGCTGGCCGTTGCCTGCCAGCGGTTTCTCGGGATCCTGACGGATATTGAGACCGCCAGAGACATCGGTCTTCAGCCCCATGGCATCAAGCTTCACATCGTTGCCAAGGCGGATCGCCACCTTCATCGCCAGCGGCAGGCTGGCCTGCTTGGGAGCCGGGGGCAGATCGTCATAGACCACGGTCACATCGTCTGAGACCGCCACCGCCGAATCCGGCAAGCTCTTGACCAGAATGCGCGCCCAGGGAATATCCACCTGACCGGTAATGCGGGTCTCCTCCCCCAGCGACACCGCGATATCGGGCGAGACTCTGACCCGGCCCATGCCTGGATATTGCGCCTCCAGATCCTTGCCCTGAATGGTGAGGCTGCCGCTGACCGGCATCTTGGCCCAGCTGAGCCAGCCTCCCAGTGCCAGCGGCCCCTTGCCCACCAGCATGGAGCCATCGAGCTCGGCGCGATTTCCCTCGATCTTGAGGCGGGTCACCAGCTTGGTCAGGGTCACCATATCGGAGTGAGTCTGCACTTCACCGTCACGCAGGTTGAGCTGGCCAAACAGCAGGGGCGCCGCAAGCGTGCCGTCGAAACGGGCATCGGCGGAGATGATCCCTTGCAGGGAGCGCACCTCAGGGATGAGCGGCGCGAAGGTATTGAGCTTGAGATCGTCAAACTTGAGCTGACCACCGAGCAGACCGCGACCGGCAGGCTCCCTGATCAGCAGATCGGTATCGATATTGCCGATCTGTTTGGAGGCAAAATCGAGTCTAATGGCCGCCTGCTGCCGCTCGAAATCCAGGGCCAGAGCCAGCTGCTGATAGTCGGTCTTGAGGCCATCTGCCACAAAAGTGCCCGGCGTGGTGCGTACCACAGCATGCAGGGTCGGCTGATTGCCACGCCAGCTGGCGCGGCCATCGGCCGAGAGCATCGCCTGCCAGCGGAAGTTGTCCGGCAACCAGGGGCGCAGCCGCTTGAGATCAAACTCGCTCAGGGCAAACTCCAGAGTGCCCTGTGCAGCGGAGACCTGACTTCCCTTGACGCAGAGGCTGGCCCCCTGGGAGCCGAGGCAGAGATCCCCCATCGCCAGCCGCTGACGCGGCAGATCGAGATCCAGTGCCCAGGGGGAGCTCAAGTCCCAACGGCGCAGCGGGGTTTTCAATTGCAACTCGGAGAGCGCCCCGCGCCAGTGATCCCCGCGCACGCCGCCACCGAGCTTGAGGTTGGCCGCTACAGGGTCACCCTTCATGGTCAAGGTCAACAGATGCTGACTGATATCGCCGCTGAGGTTCAGGGCCAGCTGGCTGAGCTTGGTTTCGCCCTGTTTCAACTGCGCCACCAACAACGCGAGCTCACCGGCCGGTTTGGCGCCGATCACCGCATTGCCCTTGAGACTGCTCCCCTTCAGGTCGGTGCCGGCATAGTAGAGCCGGTCGGAGGCCAGATCCGCATCGATTTTTGGCGTCTGCTGATTGCCACTGACCTTCACCTGCCCCTTGATATCCCCTTTCAGGCCGGGATAGATGCCCCCCAGCTGGGGAGCCTGCAGGTTGGCATCAAGCCTCCACTGGGCGCTGCTGATACTGCCCTTGGCCTGCAACTGGTTGGGGCCACTTTGCAGCGAGAGCGCCGGGATCAGCCACTCCATCTTGTCGTTGCCGCTAAGCTCACCCTTGAGGGCCAGCGGGTACTGGTTGAGCTTGCCATCCACCTTGAGCTTGGGCAGTTTCAGCTCCCAGTGGCCCGCCTCGTTCATCACGAAGCGGCTCTCCAGCTCACCGGCCAGCGTCCCTTTCAGCTCGGGCAGCAGCTCGGCCGGATTGATCCCCTTGAACAGGGTGGTTCCCTGCCAATCGATCCCCTTGTTCCAGGCGAGTTTGCCATCGAGCTTCAACTCCCCCTTGAGGGCGTTGAGCTGCAAGGCGATCTTGCTGAGCCGCTCCAGATCCCCCTTGCCGTCCAGCGCAAGCTTGAAGGGGGGCACATCGGTCCCCTTGCCGGAGGTATTGAGGGCAAACTGGTAGCCGGAGAGCTTGCCCTTGGCGGTCAGGCTCCCCTTGTCCAGCCGATAGCTCGGCTCATCTTTGGCGGGCTTGTGAAGAGGCCAACCGAGGCTCTTCCAGTCGAGGGCCACATCAAAAGGCAGATCCGGGTCGAGAGCAGCCAGCGAGCCCTTGAGATTGGCTGCAATCGGCCCCTTGGCCGACAACGCCAACCCCAGCTTGCCAACCGAACCGCTCAGCGCCAGCGTGGCCTGCTCCCCTTGCAACTCGCCATCCAGCAGTCCCTTGCGGGCCTTGGCATCCAGCGTCACCGCCAGCGGGTAGTCATCACTTAGCTGGATATGGCCCTTGAGCGCCAGATCGGCCATGGCGTGGCGCAGCGAGAGCTCGCGCACCTCGATGCGATCGTCGGCGGCAGTGGCCGACAGCAGCAGCTTGTCGAGCCCTTCGATCAGCTCGCCCTGCTTATATTGCACCCGGGTCGCGCTGACCCCTTCCAGCTGGATGGGGAAAGGAAGATGAATGGCGGGCAGGAGAATGGGGGCAGCCTTTGCCGTATTTGCAGCTGGCGTCCCTTTGCCCTGTTTGGGGATCTTGGCGCTGGCCTTGTTGTTGCGCGCCACCGCAGCACCGGCTTGCTTCTCGTTAGCGGCCGGCTGCTTGGCAGATTTGGCTGCGCTGGCGGGTGCCGCATCATCCAGCGTCACCTTCAGGTTATCGAGCACCGGGCCGCGCACAATCAGCCCCTTGCGATTGAGGGTGGCGCCGATATCCAGGGACCCCAGGGTCACGGCCACGCCGGGCACAGCCAGATCGAGATCGGCCACCTTAAGGCTGTCGACCTGAATTTTGAGTGGCAACGGGTGCCAGACAAAGGGTTCGGAAGGCTCTTCCGGCGCAGGCTCGGAGTCGGCTACCTTGACCACCGGATGGGTCACCGCCAGGGATTTTATCCAGAGCTTCCCCTGCAGCAACTTGCCCAGATCCCAGTCGAGCACGGCGCGATCCACCGTCACATCCACCAGCTCATCCTGCCAGCCGGCCCCTTCCAGGGTCCAGCCATAGCCAAGCTGACCGGCCACCAGCTCCCCCTTTAGGGAGGGCAGCGCTCCCTTGGCCTGTTGCCACAACCACTTGTTGCCCTGATGGGTAAAGCCCAGCAGGCTGACGCCGATAAGCAGCAGGAACACCAGCCCCATCAGCCAGAGAAAGATGCGTTTTAGCCAGATCACAATGCAGACCCCCGCGCAAGATACAGCCGCAGCGGCCAAAGAAAAAAGCGTTTAGACAACATCATAATTCAGGCCCCAATGCGAAATGCAGCCGCAAGGGCTTGTCCTCCTCAGATACCCCGACCGCCAGATCCAGCCTGACCTGACCGATGGGGGTGACCCAGCGCACACCGACGCCGGTACCTATTTTCCAGGGTTCGCTGTAATCGGTGGTGGAGGTGCCGCCATCCACAAACATGGCCCCCAGCCACTTCTCGCTGAAGCGGTAGTTGTATTCCAGACTGGCCACGCTGGTGTAGCGACCACCGGTCAGCTTGCCATCCGGCCCGGTGGGGGAGATGCTCTCGTAACCAAAGCCGCGCACCGTCTGATCGCCACCGGTAAAGAAGCGCAAGGACGGCGGCACCAACGAGAAGCTGTCACCTATAATGGCCCCCTGCTCTGCCCGCATCAGGAATCTGTGGTTATCGCCAAGAGTTCGCAGCCACTTGCTGCGCCCCCACACCCGCATAAAGCTGATGTCGGAGCCCCATCTGGGGTCGGAGAACTCCAGCGTCAACTGCTGGCGATCCCCCCAGTCGGGCACCAGGGTGCCGCGCACCCGCAGTCGGGACCAGGAGACCCCGGGGATCAGCAGCAAGCTGTTCCCCTCGTCGGCGCCCTGGGTATAGATCTCGTTCTCCAGCCGGATAAAGACGTCCCGATCCCAGCTCTCCGGCCGCCGCGTCCAGCGGTGCACACCGATGGTAGTGAGATCGGAGCGGGTATCGTTGTTGTCCTTGTACTGGTAACCGGTCTGGATGGAGTAGTAGTCCCGCAGCGGGTTACCCACCGGGATCTGGTAGTCGAAGCTGAGCTCGGCCTCCGGCGCCGACACCTTGGCGGTGGCAAACAGACGGTGGCCATAGCGGTTGACCCAGGGCTTCTCCCAGGTGGCACTCATCCGCGGCCCCACGTCGGTGGCGTAACCGATACCTGTCTCGATTTCGTGATCAACCCTGTTATCCAGCGTCACCGCGATGGGCACCCGATAGTTGCTCGCCTCGCTTAATACCGGCTTGATATCGACCTGACGGAACAGCTTGGTGGAGGAGACATCCTGCGACATCTCGGCCAGACGGATGGCGAGATAGGGGTCACCGCTCTTGATGTTGATAAGCGGGCGGATCAGGTGAAGCGCTTCGGGAGTGGCATCGTAGCGGATCTCGCCAAAACGGTAGCGATGGCCCGATTCGAACAAAATGAATATCTCTGCCGTCCCCTTGTCCGGGAACACCTTGACCTGACTCTTGCTCAGCTTGGCATCAAAGTAACCGCGGGCCAGCCCGAGGCTGCCCAGATCGGCCTTGATGGATTCATATTTGGCGTGGTTGAGGGGCTCCCCCTCTTTGAGGGGCAACTTGTCCAGCAGGGCGCTGTAGAGCTCGTCGCTGCCCGCATCCCCCTCCAGCAGAATATCGAGGCGCGAGACGATGACCGGCTCCCCCTTGTCCACCTCAATCACCACTTTGGACGGGGTTTTCTTGTCGCGACTCAGGGTGATTTTCGGCTGGTAGTAGCCATATACCTGCAGCGCCTTTTGCACACTCTCGGTGATTTTGGCGCGGGCCGGGCGATATTGCCGCTCCTGATAGACCGGCAGGGCATTGAGGTAGGCTTCAACGTTATCCTTGTTCTCCCCTTTCAACCCCTTGACCTGATAGGTGAGCTTGGCGGCAAACGCGGGCGAAGCCAGCAGCGACAGCAACAGGCCCACCCCCAGTACCCGCAGGCCGCGGCGAAACGCAGGGCCGGACAGTGAACGCCCTGCCAGCAGGGATGAAATGCATCCTGTCAAAGGTCAATTTTCCTGAATCTGTGGTGAAGGAAACCAGCGCCCTTTCGGGCCAACCCCGAATGCGGCGCAGCACGCCATGCCGTGCATGGCCGTGACACAAAAATGCGCGCCAGAAAAATGGCGAACCTTATCCTAACATAGGCATCGGCCAGCGACAGCGCGGCGCCATTGGCAAATTCACCATATCTTTTAAGAGGTTGACCACAAATCACACATTTTGGTGACAATGACGCCGCCCGCTTTCATGATGAGGGCGAATTGACCTGCCCTGAACAAGGTTCACTTCGTCGTCAGGCACCATTTGTCACCTCTCCCCCTCTCTTTACCACCAGAAACCCACCACGACAGAGTTTGTCGGCATCGCCCCACCCTCACCGTTTAACTGGCCCGGCACACACCAAAGCCCGCCGTAGTGGGTGATTAAGAATTGCTCGTTCAGCGCAATCGAATTATCCCGCTGCCTTTGCAAGCGTCCCTCCCTCACACTTGAACCATCAACTGAAGGAGACACATCATGCATGCACGTAGCGAACAGATGGCTGACTATATTGCCGATCGTCTCGAGTTCATCACCTTTCTCGCCTGTTGCAGCGCCCTGCTGGCCCTGCTGACCGGCATGAGTGGCCAACAGGCGCTGGCCTTTACCGCCCTGAACCTGCCGTTTGGCCTCGGCATTCTGCTGGCGATGGCGCTGCTGGCCCCCCTGCCCGTCCACTGGCGGCTGCCGGGGATCACCTTGCTGCTGGCAGGTTGCGCCCTGATGACCCTGCAACTGGGGGGCGAATGGCTCAATCCGCTGGCCATCTGGAGCCTCTACGCCCTGCTCGGGCTGGAGATCATCTGGCAAGCGCGTCCTCGCGCCATGCTGGCCACCCGCGCTCGCCAGTAACAGGGCTGACGAACGCCGGTAAATGGCGGGGTGATGGCTGACGCCGGTGGCAAATTGGGGTACTCTTGCGCCCCCATTTGCTACCACCCTTGGCGTTAACAACCTTCGCCATCACTCCCAGGAGCGCCCCGATGAAAAAAGCCTGTGCCCAGCACATTCTGGTCAAGACCGAAAAACAGTGTCTGGAGATCAAGGAGAAGATCGAGAAGGGAGCCGACTTCGGCCAGATGGCCAAGCGCTTCTCCACCTGCGCTTCTGCAAAACGCAGCGGCGATCTGGGGGAGTTCAACAAGGGGGACATGGTCAAGCCCTTCGACGATGCCGTCTTCAAGGGTGAACTGCTCAAGGTGCTGGGGCCGGTGCGCACCAAGTTCGGCTTCCATCTGATCAAAGTGCTCTATCGCAACTAAGTCATCACAACTGACCATCTTCTCGGTGAAGCTCCCGTCAGGCGGGCTTCACCTCCCTCTGCATTCCCCTCGCAAAACTGACCAAAACCACGCCAAACTCTCATCAATTTACTAACGTTATCAGGCAATTAAGTTTATCCTTCTCGGCATTGTCCACATTCGACGATGGATCCCGTGCTATGCCCCGCTCTTGCTTGTGGCCCCTGCTGGCCTGGTTACTCCCGCTCGCTGGCGCCCTCGGCAGCCGCCTTCATCTCTGGCCCTGGTGGATAGGTTTTGCGATCTGTCTCATCGGAGCCCTTGTCTCCCTGATCTTGCTGGTGCGTCTGCCCTGGAGCCGCAACCGCTACGCCAGCGGCCTTGGCGCCTTGCCACTGCTGCTACCGCTGACCTTTGTGCTGCAGGCGCTACGTATGCCGCTGATCAACGATGTGAGCACAGATCCCTACAATCCCCCCCAGCTACGCTGGGCGGCAGAGCTCAGAACAGCGCAGGATCTGCCAATAAATAGCGCTCCGCTGAAAGCAGTTGAGGCAAAACCCGGTCCTCTCTTTACCAGGGCCTCTCCTGCCGAAGTGGTGATTGAAGCCAACGAACTGATGCAGGAGCTGGGCTGGCAGGTACGACTCAGCCCCGACGGTCTGGATGCGGTGGTTACCACCGGCTGGTTCGGCTTTCAGGATGATGTGGCGCTGCGGGTCTTTGCTGGCCCCAAAGAGACCCGCATCGATATGCGATCAGCCTCCCGTCAGGGGCAAAGCGATCTGGGCACCAACCGGGCGCGGATCGAGGATTTCCTGACCCGCCTGAACGAGCGCCTCGGCCAGGCCTACAAACCCAATTTGAAACCGTAAGTGTGAAACAACAAGAAGGTAACTGATGCGCGTTGAGGTCAAACCCGACCGGGAATATGCCTGGTTTATCCGCCCCTTTTTCTGGCTGCAAAAGCGCAACTATGGTCAGGTGCTTATTCCGGGCAAGTGCTGGGGCCGCTCGCCGCGCCTCTTTGCCGCCGTCGCCACCCTCTACGGGGTCATCAACCGCAAGCGCTCCCCCATCGATCCCGTGCTGCGCTCGCTGGTGACGGTGCGGGTCTCCCAGCTCAACTGGTGTCGTTTTTGCGTCGACATCAACGCCATGACCCTGGTAAAGAGAGCCGGCTCCAGCGAGAAGGTGGAGGCGCTGGCCAACTGGCGCGAAAGCCCCTTGTTCGACGAGCGGGAGAAAGCAGTGCTCGACTACACCGAAGCGATGACTGGCCTCGATGGGGTCAGCGATGAACAGGCGGCCCACCTCAAGCTCTGGTTCGATGACGATGCCATGGTGGAGTTGACCGGTCTTATCGCCTTCCAGAACATGTCGGCCAAGTTCAACGCCGCCCTCGATATCGCGCCGCAGGGCTTCTGCCAGCTGCCGGTGCAACCGGAACGCCCTGCCCAGCCAGACAGCAAGGACGCCTGATGAACCGGACCCGCCTGCTGCTTGCACTGGTGATGGGGGGCCTTATCGGCGCCTTTTTTGCCCTCGATCTCGGTCGTTACCTCACTCTGGACGCCTTGCAGGCCCAGCAGGCGGCAGTGGCGCAATGGGTCGACAGCCACTTTGTCTCGGCCAGCCTGCTGTTCGTGCTTATCTATGTGCTGAGCACTGCCCTCTCCCTACCCGGCGCCAGCCTGCTCACCCTGGGTGGCAGCGCGGTGTTCGGCGTCGCCTGGGGGCTGCTGCTGGTCTCCTTTGCCAGCACCCTAGGCGCGACCCTGGCCTTTCTCAGCGCCCGTTTTCTGCTGCGCGACTGGGTCACCGCCCGCTTTGGCGACAAGCTGGCCACCTTTCAGTCCGGCATGGCGAAGGAGGGGGCCTTCTATCTGCTGAGCCTGCGCCTCATCCCCATCTTTCCCTTCTTTCTGGTCAATCTGCTGATGGGGCTCACCCCCATCAGAGTCAGCACCTACTACTGGGTCAGCCAGCTTGGCATGCTGCCTGGCACCTTCGTCTATGTGCTGGCGGGCAGCGAGCTTGGCCAGTTAACCAGCACCGGCAATATCCTCTCCCCCGGCCTGATGGTCGCGTTGACCCTGCTGGGGCTGATGCCCTGGCTGGTCAAGAAATTGACCACACACCTCGCCCAACGGCGCCTGCTCGCCCCTTACCGCAAACCCGCTCGCTATGACTACAACCTGCTGGTGATCGGTGCGGGTGCAGGTGGGCTGGTTACCAGCTATATCGCGGCAGCGGTGAAGGCAAAGGTGGCGCTCATCGAGAAACACAAGATGGGGGGCGATTGCCTCAACAGCGGCTGCGTCCCCTCCAAGGCGCTGATCCGAAGCGCCCGCTTTGCCGCAGAGCAGCGTAAAGCCGACGAGCTGGGCTTTAGCCCAAGCCACTCCCGCGCCGATTTTGCCGCCGTGATGGAGCGGGTGGCTGAGGTTATCAAGGAGTTCGAGCCCCACGACTCCATCGCACGTTATCAGGGGCTTGGGGTGGAGTGCATCGAGGGGGAGGCGCGGCTGGTCTCCCCCTGGGAGGTAGAAGTCAATGGCCAGCGCCTCGCCAGCCGCCATATCGTCATCGCCACCGGCGCCCGACCGCTGGAGCCCAACCTGCCGGGGCTGGATCAGGTGCCTTACCTCACCTCGGATAGTCTCTGGCAACTGCGCACTCCGCCGCGCCGCCTGCTGGTGCTGGGCGGCGGCCCCATCGGCTGCGAGCTGGCCCAGAGCTTCGCCCTGCTCGGCATTCCCGTGACCTTGGTGGAACTCTCGGAGCAACTACTGCCCCGCGAAGATAGAGAGGTAGCCGACACCCTGACCGAGCAGATGAGCCGCGATGGCGTGCGGCTCCTCACCGGCTGGCGCGCCGAACGAGCCGACTATCTGCCCGCAGCCAAGGGGGATCTCCCCATCCGGCTGCAACTGCGCCGGGGCGATGAGACACAAGTGGTGGAAGGGGATCAACTGCTGCTGGCACTGGGTCGGGTCGCCAATGTGAGCGGCTTCGGGCTCGAAGCGTTGGGAGTCGAGCTTGCCCCCCGCGGCACCCTAGCGGTCGATGGTTTTCTTGCCACCAACTTCCCCAGCATACTGGCGGTAGGAGACGTAGCGGGCCCTTACCAGTTCACCCACTTTGCCGCCCATCAGGCCTGGTATGCGGCAGTAAATGCCCTGTTTGGCCAGTTCAAGCGCTTTCGGGCCGACTATCGGGTCATTCCGGCGGCCACCTACACCACGCCGGAGATTGCCCGGGTCGGCCTAAATCGCAAGGAAGCCGAAGCGCAGGGGATCCCCTTCGAGGCGACCCGCTTCGAGCTGGCCGAGCTGGACAGAGCCATTGCCGATGGGGAGCGCCACGGTTTTGTCGAGGTGCTGACCGTGCCGGGCAAGGATACTATCCTTGGCGCCACCATAGTGGGCACTCACGCCGGTGAGCGGATCGCCGAGTTCGTGCTCGCCATGCGTCACCGCCTCGGCCTTGGCAAGATCCTCGGCACCATTCACGCCTATCCCACCCTGATGGAGGGGAACAAATACGTGGCGGGTGAATGGAAACGGGCCCACCAGCCCACCCGGGTGCTGGCGTTGCTGGCCCGTTATCACCGCTGGCGCCGTGGCGCCTGACAATCAGGGAAACGTTTATGCTCAAGCCATTCTCACAACTCAACTCACAGCTCAAACAGCGGCTAAACGCCCTGCTGTGCGCCCTGCCACTGCTGGCCAGCGGCCCGCTGTTAGCCACTCCTGATGACAACTGGCAACGGACCCTTGAGGAGGCGAAGGGGCAGACCGTCTACTTCAACGCCTGGGGCGGCAGCCCGGAGATCAACGCCTATCTGGTGTGGGCCGGGCAGGAGCTGGCGCGCGACTATCAGGTCAAGCTGGTGCAGGTGAAGGTGGATGATATCGCCCAGAGCGTCAGCCAGCTGCTGGCCAACAAGCAGGCGGGCAAGCAAGCTGGCGGCCCCATCGACCTGCTCTGGGTCAACGGCGAGAATTTCAAGGCGCTCAAGGAGCAGGGACTGCTCGGCGCGCCCTTTACCGCCGAGCTACCCAACATGGCGCTGGTAGACAGCAGCCTGCCGGTGAGTGAAGACTTCACCCTACCGGTGGAAGGGCTAGAAGCACCCTGGGGTATCGGCCAGCTCAATCTGATGGTCGACACCGAAGAGGTCACCAGAGCGCCCACCTCGGCATCAGCCCTGCTGGCGTGGGCCAAGGCCCATCCCGGCCGCTTCACCTATCCCAAGCCGCCCCAGTTCCATGGCTCCAGTTTTCTCAAGCAGATCCTGCTGGAGTTGACGCCAAACCCCGCCCCCCTCTATCGGGAGGCGACCGAGAGCGACTTTGCCAAGCTCACCGCCCCGCTCTGGGCCTGGCTCGATGAGCTGCATCCGGCACTCTGGCGCAAGGGCAAACTGTTCCCCACCAGCGCCGCCGAAACCCGCCAGCTACTCGATGATGGCGAACTGGCCATGGCCATCAGCTTCAATCCGCAGGAGGCGCAGAGCGCCGCCCAGATTGGCGCCCTGCCCCCCAGCGTGGAGGCGGTGGCCATGGAGAAAGGGGCACTCACCAACAGCCATTTTCTCGCCATCCCCTTCAACGCCAGTGCCCGTGCGGGTGCCAAGGTGGTGGCAAACTTCCTGCTGAGCCCGGCGGCGCAGGCGCGCAAGGCCAATCCGGCCTTCTGGGGTGATCCCAGCGTGCTGCGGGCCGATATGCTGCCTGACTCCGCCAAAGAGCAACCGGCGCTGCGCTTCAAAGCGGTGGCCGAGCCTCACCCCAGCTGGCAGCTCAAGCTGGAAGCGGCCTGGGCCGAGCGTTACGGTCACTGATGAGTGCCGCTGGTCACCCGCTTTCCCGCTCCCGACCGTGGCGCCAGTTGACACGCCCCCCCAGTATGAGTACAGGGATGGCGGTCATTTATCTGGCGATCTTCGTCATCCCATTGCTGGCGGGACTGTGGCAACTGCTGGCGGAGGGGATGGCCGCCTCTCATCTCGCCTTGCTGCTCGCCCAACCCGCTCTTTGGCACTCAGCAGCACTGAGCCTGTGGATTGGCGCCGCCTCAACCCTCGGTAGTCTGCTGTTGACCGCCCTGCTGCTGGCCCACAGCAACAACCGGGCTTTCGGGCTGCTCCATCGCCTGCTCTCGCCCATGCTGGCCATGCCCCACGTCGCCTTTGCCATCGGTTTTGCCTTTCTGCTAGCCCCCTCCGGCTGGCTGCTGCGGCTCGTCTCGCCAGCTCTGACGGGGTTTGATCTCCCCCCCGACTGGCAGACCATTCGTGACCCTCTGGGGCTCGGGCTGATTGCACTGCTCGTTTTCAAGGAGACCCCCTTTTTGCTGCTGATGGCGATGGCCGCGCAGCAACCCATCCTGCTGGCACGCCAGCAGTGGCTGGGGGAGAGCCTCGGTTTCAGCGCCCCCCAGATCTGGTGGCGCCTGCTGCTGCCAGCACTCTGGCCTGCCCTGCGCCTGCCCATCTATGCGGTGGCGGCCTACGGAGTGGCGGTGGTGGATCTCGCCCAGCTGCTCGGGCCCGATGCCCCCACCCCGCTGGCGGTGCGGTTGTGGCTCTGGTATCAGGACCCGGATCTACTCTGGCGCGGAGCCACCGCCAGCGGCGCCCTGCTGCTGCTCGCCATCACGGCGTTGCTCATCGCTCTGCTCAGATTACTGGAGTGGCTTCATAAAGAGATGGGCAAAGGCTGCTGGCTCGATGGCAAACGAGCTGCGTCCCACTCCTTTGCCAACCGGCTCGCAGCAGGCTTTGCCTTCACCCTGATCACCCTCAATCTGGCGGTGCTGGTGGCCCTGCTGCTCTGGTCGCTGGCGCGCCGCTGGCCCTTTCCCGCCCTCTGGCCCAGTCAGTGGAGCAGCCACTACTGGCTGGATCTGCTGCCAACCCTGCTGCCGCTGCTGGCAACCAGCGCACTGCTGGCGCTGGTGAGCGGCTTGCTGGCACTGGTGATGGCGGTGTGCAGTCTGGAGGCACAATCCGGGCGCCGCCCCTGGCCACTCTGGCTTATCTGCCTGCCGCTGTTGCTGCCGCAGGCAAGCCTGCTGTTTGGCATCCGGCTCGGGTTGGACTGGCTTGCACATGACTCGATAAGCAGCGGTATTGGCTGGGGCTGGGTGCTCTGGAGCCAGCTGCTGTTTGTCTTTCCCTATGTCTATTTGTGCCTGCACGGCCCCTATCGCCAGTTCGATCCGCGGATCACCCAGAGCGCCCTGCTGCTGGGGGCTACGCCATGGCGAGCCTGGTGGCAGGTCAAAGCGCCGCTACTGGCGCGCCCGCTGCTGTTTGCCTTCAGCGTCGGGGCGGCGGTGAGTTTGGCCCAATATCTGCCGACCCTGCTCTTTGGCGCAGGCAGGGTAGTCACCATCACCACCGAAGCGGTGGCCATCGGCAGCGGCCTCAATCGGCGGCTGGCGGGTCTATACGGCCTGCTGCAACTGCTGTTGCCACTCGTTATCTACCTGCTGGCGCTCTGGCTGCCGGCGCGGATCAATCCGGCGCTCAAGGGGGGCGGCTCACGATGAACTCTCATGATGGAAACAGCCATATGCTGAGCACCACGCCTCTTCGACTTTACCTTGCTGAAAATCCGCTGCTTTCACTCCCTGCCCTGCAGGTGGCCCCCGGCGAGGTATTGACCCTGATGGGCCCGAGCGGCTGCGGTAAAAGCTCCCTGCTGGCAGGGCTCGCCGGGGTACTACCGGGCGCACTGACGGGGAGCAGCCCGATCCGGCTGGAGGGGGAGATAAGGCTCGGCGAGCGGCCACTCAACACCTTGCCTGCGCAGGCGCGGCGCATCGGCATGCTGTTTCAGGATGACCTGCTGTTCGACCATCTGACGGTGGCGGAGAACCTGATGTTCGGTATGCCTGCGACCATCAAGGGAAAATACGCTCGGCGGGAAAAGGCACTGACAGCGTTAACGCAGGTCGCGCTGGCGGATCAGGCGGACAAGCTGCCGCAACTGCTCTCCGGCGGTCAGCGGGCGCGGGTCAGCCTGCTGCGGGCGCTGTTGGCGGAACCCGACGCCCTGCTGCTGGACGAGCCCTTCTCCCGTCTCGACAAGCCGCTGCGGGCCGCCTTTCGCGAACTGGTGTTCGCGCAGATCAAGGCGCTGGCCATCCCCGCCATCCTGGTGACCCACGATGCGGAAGACGCGCCGGGCACCATACTCAACCTCACCGAATCCTGTTTTTAACCGAGGAGTTCACCTTGTTTGACCGCCACCTGATCCCCGTGATCCGCAGCCCTCTCACCCAGCTCGCCAAACCGCTCTGCCGTGCCGGGGTCAGTGCCAATCAGGTGAGCCTCACCGGCTTTGCCATCGGCATGCTGGCGCTGCCGCTGCTGGCCTTTGGCTGCTATCAGTGGGCACTGGCGGCCATCCTGCTCAACCGGCTGCTGGACGGGCTCGACGGCGCCGTGGCGCGGGAAACCGGCATCACCGACTGCGGCGGCTTTCTCGACATCACGCTCGACTTTATTTTCTACGCCGCTGTGGTGCTGGGCTTTGCCCTCGCCGCCCCCGCCAATGCACTGCCCGCCGCCACCCTGCTGTTTGCCTTTATGGGCACAGGGTCGAGCTTTCTGGCGTTTGCCATCATGGCGGGCAAGCGGGGCATCGACAATCCGGTCTACCACCACAAATCCCTCTACTATCTGGGTGGCCTCACCGAGGGGAGCGAGACCATCGCCCTCTTTGTGCTGATGTGCCTGTGGCCCGCCGCTTTTACCCCGCTCGCCTACGGCTTTGCCCTGCTCTGCGCCATCACCACCCTGACCCGGCTCTGGAGCGGCTACCACACGCTACGTCACCCCCAGCGCGAAACAGCACAGCCCTCACAGAAGGGCTAATCCATCGCACGATGAATTGGCGGCAAACAAGGCGCACGGAACACTTGCACGGGGATGACAATGTTTTACCATTGCGACACTTTTATCAGTCTCTTTGAGAACCCTATGCGTCGCCTTGCCTCTCTTCTCACTCTGTCGTTCTTCCCCCTGCTCGGTGGCTGCAGCAGCGCCCCAGCGCCAAAACCCGTGGTCGTCCCCCAGCCCAAGAGCGCCTTTATCAATCAGGCACCATCGAGCAAACCCGTTTATACACAATGGGTTAGCAAGGGGGACTTCGCCAATCGCCCCAACGTGGACAGGTTCGTCCAGAAAATGGTCGAGAAGCACGGTTTTGACAACGCCCAGCTGCATCAGGTGCTGGCACAGGCAGAGCGTTACGACTGGATCATCCGCCTGATGGATGCCCAGGCGCCGACCACCGCCAAGCCCACCGGCCCGACCGGCGCCTGGAACCGCTATCGCGCCAAGTTCATCACCCCGGACAACGTACAGAACGGCGTCAACTTCTGGCGTGAATACGCAAGCGAGCTGAACCGGGCAGAGCAGATCTACGGGGTGCCACCGGAGATCATCGTCGGCATTATCGGGGTGGAGACCCGCTGGGGCCGGGTGATGGGCAAGACCCGCATTCTGGATGCGCTGGCCACGCTGGCATTTGATTATCCGCGCCGCGCCGAGTTCTTCACGAGCGAGCTGGAAGCCTTCCTGGTGATGACCCGCGACGAGGGGATGGATCCCACCGAACCCAAGGGCTCCTATGCGGGAGCCATGGGCTACGGCCAGTTTATGCCCTCCAGCTTCCAGCGCTATGCGGTGGACTTTGACGGCAACGGCCACACCAACCTGTGGGATCCGGTAGATGCCATCGGCAGCGTCGCCAACTACTTCAAGGCCCACGGCTGGGAGAAAGGCCAACCGGTTGCGGTGCGCGGTCAGGGCCAACTGCCCGGCTATGAGCATGGCTTCCAGACCCGCTACCCGGTCGCCACCCTGCGCCGCGCAGGGCTGACGCCCACCAGCCCCCTCGGCAACCACAGCGAGTCGAGCCTGCTACGCCTCGATGTGGGCACCGGCTACCAATACTGGTACGGTCTGCCCAACTTCTACACCATCACCCGCTACAACCACAGCACCCACTACGCTATGGCGGTGTGGCAGCTGGGGCTGGCGGTGAAAGAGGCCAAAGGCGGTTACTGAGTCAAGCACTGATTTGCCAACAAAAACGGGCCTGCTGGCCCGTTTTTGTTATTCGTTTTCCAGCAACCAGCGTTTGAGCAGTGCCGCTAACTGAGCCTGCTCCGCCTCGGTCAGTGGCGCCAGCAGGCGACGCTCGTTGGCCACGTGCAGCTCAACCGCCCGGTCGATAAGCGCTTTGCCCGATTCGGTGAGGCAGACCAGCAGGCTGCGCCGATCGCTAGGCGCCGCTTGCCGCTCTATCAGTCCCCGCTCGGCCAGCTTGTCGAGCCGAGCCGTCATGGCACCCGAACTCAACATGGCCGATTGGTAGAGCACTGTCGGCGTCAGTGGCTCACCCGACCGACGCAGGGTCGCCAAAATGTCGAAGTCCGTGCCAAGCAGGCCGCACTCCTTGAGCTCTTCACTCACCTCACGACCGGCAATTGCCGCCATCCGGGCTACCCGACCCAGCACCCCCATAGGAGAACAGTCGAGATCCGGCCGCTGCCGGGCCCACTGAGCCAGCAGCAGGTCTACATGATCTGATTCCATCGCCAACCACTTATCTTTATATCGAGATACTTGATGATAA
Organism: Aeromonas sp. S11(2024); assembly: GCF_041402345.1. Taxonomy (NCBI): domain Bacteria; kingdom Pseudomonadati; phylum Pseudomonadota; class Gammaproteobacteria; order Aeromonadales; family Aeromonadaceae; genus Aeromonas; species Aeromonas sp. S11(2024). The sequence continues at coordinate 105,354 of NZ_JBGLRC010000008.1, forward strand.
ATCAATTTGGCGCTAATTTATCTTCACTTAAAGATACTTTGTGAAGAGATAAATAATGCCAATGCTGATCGCCTTGCTGGCTCCACTGCTGTGGGGCAGCACCTATGCTGTCGTCAGCCTCTACCTGACTGACTACTCACCCTACTGGGTTGCCGTATGGCGGGCACTGCCTGCCGGGCTGCTCTTGTTACTGTTGCATCCGCGCATGCCGCCTCTGCCCTGGGGCAAGCAGTTCCTGTTGGCGTTTTGCAACATTGCCGCCTTCTTCGCTTTGCTGTTTGTGGCGGCCTTCCGGCTGCCGGGGGCAGTAGCAGGTACACTTGGTGCCACCCTGCCGCTGGTGCTGATGCTACTGGCCTGGTTGCAAGATGGCGCACGACCGAGCCTGAAATGGCTACTGCTGGGATTGATGGGGTTGGCTGGGGTATTACTGTTGCTCAACCCCTCTGCCAATCTGGATCCTGTCGGAGTCGCATGCGCCATGCTGGCCACAGTGCTGATCGGCCAATCCAGCCGCTGGATGCGCCACTGGCCGGTAAACGATCTGCTGGCGCTGACCGCATGGCAATTGCTGCTTGGGGGCTTGATGCTGATCCCGCTCGCCTGGTGGCTGGCTGGCCCAATGCCGTTACCGGATCCGGCCAGTGCGCCGGGATTGCTCTGGTTGATCCTGCTCAACACCGCGCTGGGCTACTGGGCCTGGTTGTGGGGATTAAAGCACCACGGCCCGGAGGTAATGGGCATGCTGGCCCTCACCAATCCCATGATGGCTGTGTCGCTTGGGGTATTGATGGTGGGTGAAACCCTGGATGTCAGCCAGTGGATCGGCATCGGGGTGATCCTGCTCTCCCTCTTCCTGATGAAGCTGCCAGCACGCCCCTTCTTCAAACGTTGGCAAGCCCGCCGAGCGAGTACAGGGATCTGTAACGAGGCGTAAACACCAGACCACCTCAATCCGCGCATAAACAAGAGGAGCCATTGCGGCTCCTCTTTTGTCAACGGTCAGCGACAGGAAGGTGGCTTATACGCCTGCCTTGGCCAGCGCTGCAGAGACGATCTGCTGGGCTTCCTGCTGGATCAGATCTAGGTGCGCGTCGCCCTTGAAGCTCTCCATATAGATCTTGTAGATGGACTCGGTGCCGGAGGGGCGCGCCGCGAACCAGCCGTTCTCGGTCACCACCTTGAGACCACCGATGGCTGCATCGTTGCCCGGCGCCTTGGTCAGCTTGGCGATGATGGGCTCACCGGCAAGCGTTGAGGCTTCCACCAGTGCCGGATCCAGCTTGGAGAGCACCGCTTTCTGGGCACTGTTGGCCGGGGCGTCGATACGGCGATAGCTGGAGCGACCAAACTTGGCTTCCAGTGCGTCGTAGTGGGCCTGCGGATCCTTGCCGGTCACCGCCAGAATTTCCGCAGCCAGCAGCGCCAGAATGAAACCATCCTTGTCGGTGGTCCAGACGGTGCCATCTTTACGCAGGAAGGAGGCGCCCGCGCTCTCCTCGCCACCAAAACCGAACTCACCGCTGTAGAGGCCATCCACGAACCACTTGAAGCCGACCGGCACCTCTTTCAGGGTGCGGCCAATCTCGCCGGCCACCCGGTCAATCATGGATGAGGAGACCAGCGTCTTGCCAACGGCTGCATCGGCAGACCAGCCGGTGCGATGGGTAAACAGATACTGGATTGCCACCGCCAGATAGTGGTTCGGGTTCATCAGGCCAGACTTGGTAACGATACCGTGACGGTCGTAGTCAGGATCGTTGCCAAGGGCGATGTCGAACTTGTCCTTGAGAGCGATCAGGCTCGCCATGGCGAACGGGCTGGAGCAGTCCATCCGGATCTTGCCATCTTTATCCAGGGTCATGAAGGAGAAGGTCGGGTCGACCTTGTAGTTCACCACCTCGATGTTCAGGCCGTAGGTCTTGGCGATGACGTCCCAGTAGGCGACGCCGGAGCCGCCCAGCGGATCGACACCGATCTTGATGCCCGCATTCTTGATGGCATCCATGTCCAGCACGTTTTTCAGGTCATCCACGTAAGGGGTGACATAGTCGTGCTCGACCACGAACGGGCTCTTGAGCGCCTCGGCAAACGGCATCCGTTTCACGCCAGCCAGACCCGCTTCCAGAATGGCGTTGGCACGATCCTCCACCCACTTGGTGATCTCCCCTTCGGCAGGGCCACCGTGGGGCGGGTTGTACTTGAAGCCACCATCTTCCGGCGGGTTGTGAGACGGGGTGATCACCACGCCGTCAGCACGTGCAGCAGGTTTGCTGGCCCCCTCTTTGCCAGAGTTGTGGCGTAGGATGGCGTGCGAAATGACCGGGGTCGGGGTAAAGCCGAGGCCAGCCTGAATGTGGGTCTCGACGCCGTTGGCCGCCAGCACTTCGACGGCGCTGGCAAAGGCGGATTCAGACAGGGCGTGGGTATCCATGCCGACAAACAGCGGGCCAGTGATGCCGGCCTGCTGGCGATACTCCACCAGCGCCTGGGTCACCGCCAGAATATGGGATTCGGTAAAGGCGCTGTGCAAGGCACTGCCACGGTGGCCGGAGGTACCAAAGGCAACCCGCTGCTCGGGGCGGCTCATGTCCGGCTTGTTGAGGTAGTAGGCGCTGACCAGACGGGGGATATTGGTCAGGTCGCTTAAACGGGCCGGTTGACCGGCGTGGGAATGCTGAGCCATGGCGTTTTCCTTGCGTAATGGCGGCCTTGCCGGGCAAGGCCTGAGTCTTGAAGAATCGTTAAATGGCGCCGCACACCTGCGCGATCACCTCTTCGCCATAGCCCATGCTGGCCATCAGCTGGGCCACCATGTTCTGCTTGCGGCTGGTGTTGGTGTTGGTGATCACCCAGAACGGGGTCTCCGGTACCGGCTTGGGCTTGGTGGTGCTGCCACTGGCGCGCAGAGCCTCGGGATCCTGCGAGAAATAGACGCGCTTGCGCCCCTTGATTTCGGTAGCCTGGGTAAAGCCTTCCGGGTTATCCCGGTAGAGGGTACTCAGCACCAGCATAAAGCGGTTGATGGACTTCTCTTCTTTTTGCAGCTCACTGGAATCGAGCAAGGCTTGCAGCCCTTGTTGGGTGGCTACCGTACTGGGCTGCGCGACGGCAACGGGCTCGGCAACCGGCACACCTTGGTGAGCAGGCTGTTCCAGCAGACGGCGCAGGATATCGGAGGCACTCTCACCAATGTGCCGGGTCTGGCTGGCGATATAGAAGTAGAGATCGTCATCAAGCTCGATGGTTTTCATAGGGATGCGCTGGACTCGTCGAAATTCGGATGCGGCGATTATACATAGGCAAACCCGACAGCCCAAGCAAGGGGCTGGCAGATGTACATGAATCTCATCGAGAATACGGCATAATAGCGGGCCAAGTGTGTGATCAGCCGCACTGATAGCCGATCCGGACGGGATTTTTTAGAAAAAAAACTACATAAAATCCCAATCCATTGGACGAAATCCTTTTCTTTCCAGTGCGTTAAATAAAACAGCGATACGCACCCACGACCGACAAGGTGTCATTTTGCAACAAAACAGCATATTGAACTTCAAGGAGCAAGGTCAGGGCCCGGCGGTCATTCTGATCCACGGCCTGTTTGGCAGCCTCGACAACCTCGGCCTGCTGGCCCGAGCCCTCTGCGAACAGTACCGGGTCATCAGCGTCGATCTGCGCAACCACGGCGCCTCCTTTCATAGCAGCGAGATGAGCTATCCGGCACAAGCGGCCGATATCCTCACCCTGATGGATCGGCTGAAGATTGCCGAAGCGACCCTGATTGGCCACTCGATGGGTGGCAAGGTGGCGATGCAGGTCGCCAAGCTGGCGCCAGAGCGGGTGACCAAGCTGGTGGTGGCCGACATGGCACCGGTCGCCTATCCTCACTCCCGCCACCAGAATGTCTTTGCCGGACTCAACGCCACACTGCGCACGCCGCCGCAAAGCCGCAGTGAAGCGGAAGCCATGCTGGCGCAGCATATCGAGATCGCCGGGGTACGCCAGTTCCTGCTCAAATCGTTCGCCAGAGGCGAGCATGGCTGGGGTTGGCGCTTCAATGTGCCCGCCCTTGAGCAAAACTACGCCAACATCATGGGCTGGCCAGAGGATGAGCATCGCTTCGAGGGGCCTGTGCTCTTTATCAAGGGGGGGGGTTCTGACTATATGCAGCCCCAATACAGCGAGACGGCACTGGCCCAATTCCCGGCGGCAAAGGTGCGTGTCATCGCGGGTACCGGCCACTGGCTGCATGCGGAAAAACCGGCTCTGTTCAACAAATTGGTTGTGGATTTCCTGTCGACAGGCGGTTAACAGTTTCAAATCCTTTGTGATATAGTGCGCCCGTCATAAGGAGTGTGCGCAATCCATGCTAAGTGAACATATCGACCTGATCGAAAGTTTGGGCCTCAAGTTATTCTTTGTGGCCATTTTCATATTGATTGGCCTGGCCATTCAGGACGTGCTCAAGCGCGGCAACGTGCCCCGTTTCGGTCGTTTTATCGTCTGGTTGGTACTGTTTCTGGGTTGTGCGGGTTTTGTCGCCAAGGGGCTGATCGAACTGGGCTGGGAAGGCTCAGGACTCGGCTAACTTATTTTCATCTGTGATGTATGGCCAAACAGCAAACTGATCGAACAACACTGGATCTGTTCGCAAATGAGAAGCGCCCCGGCAGGCCAAAGACCAATCCACTCCCCCGCGAGACCCAGCTCAAGATCAACAAGCGTAACCAGCTTAAGCGCGATCGGGAAAATGGGCTGAAGCGGGTAGAGTTAAAGGTGGAGGCCGAGTTGCTGGAGCGCCTGAACCAACTTGCGTTACAACAGAACATCAGCCGAGCCGAGCTGATCCAATCTATCCTGAAACAACAGATTGAGTCCGCCTTTGCGGTGGACATTGCAGTCTGAGCGTTGAGCATTAACACCAAATACGGGTAACTAAACACTATGGCAAGTGTAGGTCTGTTTTTTGGCAGCGATACCGGTAACACCGAAGCTGTCGCCAAGATGATCCAGAAAGAGCTGGGCAAAAACCTGATTGAAGTCCGTGACATCGCCAAGAGCAGCAAGGCCGACATCGAGAGCTTTGATCTGCTGATGTTCGGCATCCCGACTTGGTACTACGGCGAAGCCCAGGCCGACTGGGACGACTTCTTCCCCGATCTGGGCGAAATCGACTTCACCAACAAGCTGGTCGCCATCTTCGGTTGCGGTGATCAGGAAGACTATTCCGAGTACTTCCTCGACGCCATGGGCACACTGCGCGACATCGTCGAAGCCAAAGGCGCCATCATCATCGGTCACTGGCCGACTGCCGGCTACGAGTTCGAAGCCTCAAAGGCACTGGTCGATGACAAGCACTTTGTCGGTCTGGGTATCGATGAAGATCGCCAGCCGGAGCTGACTGCCGAGCGCGTCAAGGGCTGGTGCAAGCAGCTGCACGAAGAGATGTGCCTGGGCGAGCTGGAGTAATCCGCCTCCCCTCTTCTCTCTGACAACAAGGGCCCCGACGGGGCCCTTGTTGTATCTGCTTGTTGCGATGCCTGCCTTTATTCTCCCCTGTTATTCACCTCTGTGCTCCGGTTTGGCCCGCACATAGAGGGTGCGCTTGACCTGCGCCACCAGCTCGCCGCTCTTGTCCTGCACCGAGACCTCGAATTCTGGGAAGTGTTTGTTGCCACCTTCAGTCGCCGCCACGATTTCGTCCAGCTTGCCCTCGGTCAGGTTGAACTCGGCCACCAGCTTGCCCTTGCCCGGCTTGATGTAGTTGATGCTGCCCGCCTTGTCCCAGACATAGTAGCGATTCTTGAAGTAGCCCATCAGCATCAGCGGATAGATGGGGTCCGTCATGGCAAACATGCTGCCGCCAAACTGGGTGCGGTTGGCGTTCTTGTTCCACCAGCGGGATTTGAGGGTCACCCGGCAGTAGCGAAAGTCATCGCTCAGGGTCTCTATCTTGATACCGGCACCCCAGAAAGGGGGCCAAGCGTTGAGTGCGCGGCGCACCCAGGCCGCATTGTCAAAAAGCCAATCCATGGATCTCATCCGACCAGAATATGAAAGTTACATCTTATCAACATCTGCCATGCCAGCAAGTCGGACAACACGATTGATTATTTCAATCCAACCGGCCATTTATGGCTAAACCCCTTGAATTGCTAGGTTTATTTTTAGGGAGGCTACGACCTATAATGACAGGCCAAGCGAGTTCAAGGTTGCCATTCCTGCGGCAGTCCATCAGAATAACCCCACCTTCGAGAATGCGAATAAGTAGAATATGGCAGACAACAACCAAGCGTTAAAAAAGGCCGGGCTCAAGATCACCTTGCCCCGGGTCAAAATCCTGGAAATCCTGCAACAGCCGGACTGCCAGCACACCAGCGCCGAAGATCTCTATAAACGACTGATCGACCTGGGTGAAGAGATTGGTCTCGCTACCGTCTATCGCGTTCTCAACCAGTTTGATGATGCCGGTATCGTTACCCGTCACCACTTCGAAGGTGGCAAGTCGGTATTCGAACTGGCCACTCAGGAGCACCACGACCACCTGGTTTGCCTCGACTGCGGCAAAGTGATCGAGTTCTCCGACGAAGTGATCGAACAGCGTCAGCGCGAGATCGCCAAGAAATTCAATATCCGTCTCACCAACCACAGCCTCTACCTCTACGGTCACTGTGCTACCGGTGAGTGCAAGCACGACGAATAAGTCGGCCGCGACTTGCAGATAACGAACAATAAAAAAGCCAGCTGATGCTGGCTTTTTTATTGTCCGGCGAAGGCCGCTGGCAGCACACAGGGCAGGGTCTCCCCTGCCCCATCGGCTTAGCCTTCTACCTTTCCCCAGGAGTCGCGCAGGGCAACGGTGCGGTTGAACACCAGATGTTCCGGGCTGGAGAGCTTGTTGTCGGCGCAGAAGTAACCTTCACGCTCGAACTGGTAAGCCTGCTCCGGCTTGGCGTTCTTGAGCGAAGCCTCAACACGGGCCCCCTCGATGATCACCAGGGATTCCGGGTTCAGCGCGGCTTCGAAGTCATCCTCGGCGCCCGGGTTCGGTACCTTGAACAGACGGTCGTAGAGACGCACTTCCGCTGGCAGGGAGTGAGTAGCGCTGACCCAGTGGATCACCCCTTTCACCTTGCGGCCATCGGCCGGATCCTTGCCCAGAGTCTCGGGATCGTAGGAGCAGTAGATGCAGGTGACTTTGCCATCGGCGTCCTTCTCGATGCGCTCGGCCTTGATCACATAGGCATTGCGCAGACGCACTTCCTTGCCCAGCACCAGACGCTTGAACTGCTTGTTCGCCTCTTCTTTGAAGTCCGCTTCGTCGATGAAGATTTCGCGGGTAAAGTTCAGCTCGCGGGTACCCATCTCGGCATTGCTCGGGTGGGCCGGGGCAGTCAGCACTTCGTCGGCAGCCAGGTTCTCGATGACCACTTTCACCGGATGCAGCACGGCCATGGCGCGCGGCGCATTCTCGTTGAGGTCTTCACGGATGCAGGCTTCCAGCATGCTCATCTCGACGATGTTGTCCTGCTTGGTGACGCCGATGCGCTTGCAGAACTCGCGGATGGAGGCCGGGGTGTAACCACGACGACGCAGACCGGAGACGGTCAGCATGCGCGGGTCGTCCCAACCATCGACGTGCTTCTCGGTCACCAGCAGGTTCAGCTTGCGCTTGGACATGACGGTGTATTCGAGGTTCAGACGAGAGAACTCGTACTGACGCGGGTGGCAGTCGATGGTGATGTTGTCCAGCACCCAGTCGTACAGACGACGGTTGTCCTGGAACTCCAGAGTACAGATGGAGTGGGTGATCCCTTCCAGCGCGTCCGAGATGCAGTGAGTGAAGTCATACATCGGGTAGATGCACCACTTGTCACCGGTCTGGTGGTGATGGGCAAACTTGATACGGTAGATAACCGGATCGCGCATCACCATGAAGGGAGAAGCCATGTCGATCTTGGCGCGCAGGCAGGCGGTGCCTTCGGCGAACTCGCCGTTCTTCATCTTGGCAAACAGCGCCAGGTTCTCTTCCACGCTGCGATCGCGGAACGGGCTGTTCTTGCCAGCTTCAGTCAGGGTGCCACGGTACTCACGCATCTGCTCGGGCGTCAGCTCGTCCACATAGGCCAGACCCTTTTCAATCAGCTCGATGGCGTAGCCATGCAGCTTGTCGAAATAGTCGGAGGAGTAGCAGATCTCGCCATTCCACTGGAAGCCGAGCCACTGAACGTCCTGCTTGATGGACTCTACGTACTCGATATCTTCCTTCACCGGGTTGGTGTCATCGAAACGCAGGTTGCACTGGCCCTGATAGTCGCGGGCGATGCCGAAGTTCAGGCAGATGGACTTGGCGTGGCCGATATGGAGATAACCGTTCGGCTCGGGCGGAAAACGGGTATGCACGCTGCTGTGCTTACCGCTGGCCAGATCTTCATCAATGATCTGACGAATAAAGTTAGTTGGGCTGTTCGCCTGACTCATGGCTCACCTCAAAAAAGCGTCACTGGCGGAAGTTGTGCCGGCTGGCACCCTCATCCCCCCGCCGTCAAGCCGGGTATGATCCCTTATTACGGGCGCTGTCTCAACCTGAATTTGGCACTTCCGGGCCATTTCCCGGCCATTGCACCGCTAAAAACGGCGTGGCTTGGCACATTGCACACCAAATGCATAAAAAAGCCCCGCACGAGGCGGGGCTGAAAGTGATGAAAAACACAAAACAGACAATTACACACAACAAAGGCTCACACGCACAGTCAACCTTTCCCAAACCCGATGCGCCATCGCCCTTGGGAAAGGCGGGTCTTGCGACCCACCTCATGTTAACGGTTGACTGCTATCAGTTCAGTTCGGTGACGCGGCTGGTGCGCTTGCCATCGAAGCTGATGGTACGCAGGTAGACCTTGCCATTCACGTTCGGCTTGGCCGCTGCGTCATAGGCACTCCAGTTGGTACCGTCCAGGCTGTACTGGATGGGCAGACCCGGCAGATCTACGTTCGCTTCCAGCACACCGTTCACTACCTTGGCACCCGGTACGGAGAGGCGGTATTCAACACCGGCCTGATCCAGTTTCGGCAGCACGCGCTGACCCAGCACGTTGGCAAACTGGTTCCACTCTTTGTTGAGTGTGGCCTTGTTGACGAACTTGGTCTCGCCGGAGAACTCGCGACCCTTCACATAGTTCAGCTCGAAGCCACCTTTGTGCCAGGCACGCTCAGCCACGGAGAAGATACGCGGGTAAACCATGTACTCGTACTGAGCATCGGTACGCACGGTTTCACTCCACTGCTGACCGGAGATCCCCTTGAACTTGACCGGATCCTGGTCACCCTTGGCCACGAAGGCGTTGCCATCGCGGTCAACCGAGGTCTCGGCGTTCTGCGGCAGGTTTTCCGGGGCGAAGGCGAACACCTTGCGGGTGTCGTTGAAACGGGTTGCCCAGTAGTAGCCACGCTCGGCCGGGTGTACTTCGTTCGGGAAGTCGAAGTAGAGGTAATCCGGGTTGGACAGCACTACTTGGTAACCCTTGTGGGCCCACTTCATCGCTTCGTTGAAGCCACCCCAGTAGAGGGTTTCCCAGAAGTTGACACGGGTGTTGTCGGTGGCGAAGTCCTTGGCACCGCTGGCGTACTTCAGACCGTCTTCCCACGCCTGCAGGGTAGAGAAGCCGCGGTCTTTGACCATCTGGCCCACTTCCTTGGCGAAGTAAACCGGCAGCTCGCCCACTTCCTTGATCTTGCCTTCGTCGATCATCTTCTGGCACATCGGGGACTTGCCAAACGGCTTGTCCTGCTTGCTGGAGTCGACGTTGCCTTTCCAGGCGACCAGCTCTTCTTTCTTGGTGATGGCCGGATCCTGATAGCCACCGCCCTGCATGATGTTCTTCGCCTCATCACCACCGTAGTGCCATGCGGTCAGCGGCTGACCGGCGGCCTGATGCATCTGGGCAACTTCATCCATTACCTTGGCCACGAAGGTGGCAGCACCTGGCTGGCAAGGGTTGATGAAGGACATCTTGTCGTAGAACTGGACGGAGGTGACGTTGGAGGTGTCAGCCGGATCAGTCAGACGGAACTGGTTGGCTTCCGCTTCTTTGCCTTCCGCCATCAGACGCTTGTAGCGCGCTTCCATGGAGACCACGGCAGCACGGGCGTGAGCCGGCATGTTGATCTCGGGGATCACGGTCACACCGCGGGCCTTGGCATAACGCACCAGATCCACGTAGTCAGACTTGCTGTAGAAACCGGAACCCTGGTTGTCGCTGGTCGGGCCGGAACCCAGTTGCGGCATCAGGCACTTGGTTTCGGACTCGTCGTGGCAACGCTGGCTACCGACCTGGGTCAGCTCCGGCAGACCCGGGATCTCCAGACGCCAGCCTTCATCGTTGGTCAGGCCAAGGTGCAGCACGTTGAGCTTCATGGTAGACATCTGGTCAACCAGCTTCTTCATGGTATCCAGACTGCGGAAGTGGCGGGCCACGTCGGTCTGCATGCCACGGTATTCAAAGCGCGGCGCATCTTCGACGGTCATCGGGCTCACCAGCTTGTCATCAACACCCAGCAGGGAGATCAGGGATTGTGCACCCCAGAATGCCCCGTCGATGTCGCGACCCTGGATCACGGTGCCCTTCTGACCGATGGTCATGTCATAGCCTTCAGCCTGCTTGAGCTTGCTGCCGAGCTTGATGGTCACCGGGTAGCCGGTGTCGGAGAGGGTAACACCCAGCTTGGTCAGTTGAGCCTTCAGGGCCTCGGCGCGATCGCTCGGCAAGTCCAGGGCATTGAGTTTGATGGTGGAGAAGTCAACCTGCGGACCAGCTTTGACTACCTGCTTCATCGGGGTCGGCAGGATCTGGTTGTCAATCTTGCCAGCCGGCAGCAGAGTGCTGGTCTGGTTGGCCGCGAAACGGGTCTCGCTGTTCATCAGGATGTTCTTGTCATCCTTGGTACGCTTCCAGCCATCAGCCGGCATCGGCTTCTCGTAGGTGCTGGCATCATTGATGTTGCTCATGCTGGCCAGTACTTTCGGCTCGGCACCTTCGCTGGCGACATACCAGTTCGGCATGATGTCGGATTCGAACAGCACCCAGTATTCCACCACCAGCGGCACTTCGACCGTGGCATCCTTGGCAAAGCCCTGGAACTTCTCGGTTGGCGTCAAACGATAGAGATCGCCGGTCAGGTGAGTGATGGTGAACTGGTCGTTATCCACACGCTGGATACGACGGATGGAGGAGACGTAGATGCTCCAGTCTTTGGAGGTGACGTCCGCACCGGTATTGGTCAGGTGCAGCTTGGCAACGCCACAGCTCGCCCACTCGGAACCGAGCGCCTGGCAATCGAGGCCGGCACCGGCACCGTCGTTGGTGACCACTTCATACTTGACCACCAGGTTGTTGGCGAGGGAGTCGACCACGGCCTGCTTAGCGGCATCGGCTGCCTGGACCTGGCTGACGAAAACGGTAGACATGGCAATGGCTAACAGAGAATGTTTCAAGTTCATAACTGCTGCTCTCATTTGAAGTAAAGGTTGGATTTTCTTGGCTTTTTTATATGGGGCCCCTGAGCGGGGCCCTTAGTTATGTCAACAATGGACTTAGACTTGAGGTGAGCGAGTCGCTCGATTAACGCAGGGCTTTCATCTCACCGGCGATGATTTCGGCCAATGGGCCCAGAATCACCTGCAGGTTCTGCTCACCGAGTTTGACCACACCGGCCGCACCCAGGGCTTTCAGCTTGCGCTCATCGACGATGCTGCGGTCTTTCAGAGTCAGACGCAGACGGGTGATGCAGGCATCGATGGAGACCAGGTTCTCTTGACCACCCAGCACTTCCAGGTATTGCTTGGCCAGCTCGGTACGGTTGGTAGATTGAGCTGCAGCCGGAGCAGTATCTTCGTCATCTTCACGACCCGGGGTTTTCAGGTTCAGCTTGGCAATCACTACGCGGAACACGGTGTAGTAGAGGCCGAAGAAGACCAGACCCTGAGGAATCAGCATGTACCAGTTGGTCGCCAGCGGGTTACGGCTGGAGAGCACCATATCCACCAGACCGGCACTGAAACCGAAACCGGCCATCCACTGCATGGAGGCAGCGATGAACACGGAGATACCGGTCAGTACGGCGTGGATGACATACAGTACCGGCGCTACGAACATGAAGGAGAACTCGAGCGGCTCGGTTACACCGGTGAAGAAGGAAGCAAAGGCAGCTGCAATCATGATGGAAGCAACTTTCTCTTTGTTCTCTTTCTTGGCGGAGTGATAGATGGCCAGAGCGGCACCCGGCAGACCGAACATCATGATGGGGAAGAAGCCAGCCTGGTACATACCGACCACGCCTTTCACCTGCTCCAGGCTCTTGCCAGCGGCCAGAGCGGCATCGATGGTAGCCTGACCACCCAGGAAGTTCGGGATGTCGTTGATACCGGCCACGTTGAACCAGAACACGGAGTTCAGGGCGTGGTGCAGACCGATCGGGATCAGCAGACGGTTGAAGAAGGCGTAGATACCGGCACCGGTAGAGCCCAGGCTCACGATGGACTCACCGAAGGAGACCAGACCACCGTAGATTGCCGGCCATACGGCCATCAGGATGAAGGATACAACGATCATCACTACGGAGGTTACGATCGGTACCAGACGACGACCGGAGAAGAAGGAGAGTGCCTTGTGCAGCTCGACGCTGCTGAAGCGGTTGTACAGCTCAGCGGCGATAACACCACACAGGATACCCACGAACTGGTTGCTGATCTTGGCAAACGCGGCAGGAACCTGCTCCACCGGGATGCTCTTGATCTGGGCCACAGCGCCCGGGCTCAGCAGGGTGGTAACGACCAGGAAGCCGACCAGACCTGCCAGGGCAGCAGAACCGTCTTTATCCTTGGACATACCGTAGGCGACACCGACTGCGAACAGTACGGACATGTTATCGATAATGGCTGCGCCCGCTTTAATCAGGAAGGCAGCCAGCGCACTGTCACCACCCCAACCATTCGGGTCAATCCAGTAGCCAACCCCCATCAGGATCGCGGCGGCAGGCAATACCGCTACCGGCACCATCAGGGCACGGCCGATCTTTTGCAAATAACCGAGAATGTTCACGGTTCCTCTCCTTAGTTAATGTTTTTCTAGAAATTAAGTGCTTATCACGTTTGACGCATAAGCCATCAAGGCTTGATTGGCAGTCTAGGGCTTTTATTTCGCTGCGCAAATTAATAAACCGATAATCGTGATCGTTATCACCCAAACAAGATAAAGGTGGTGGATAGATGTGGCTTAGTTCGCAATCTTTATTTACGCTATAAAACAACTTGAATCCGTCTTAGCCAATTGCCACCGCCAAACCGGTCGCAACCCGACACAGAGGTATCCCATATGCGCCTGATCCCGTTGAAATCTGCCAGCCAAGTAGGCCTGTGGTCTGCTCGTTACATCGTTGACCGCATCAACGCGTTCAAGCCGACCAGCGATCGCCCTTTCGTACTGGGCCTGCCCACCGGTGGCACCCCGCTCAACACCTACAAGCGCCTGATCGAGTTGCACAAAGCCGGTGAAGTGAGCTTCCAGAATGTGGTCACCTTCAACATGGACGAGTACGTCGGCCTGCCGGAAGATCACCCGGAGAGCTACCACAGCTTCATGCACAACAACTTCTTCAGCCACATCGACATTCGTCCCGAGAACATCAACATCCTCAACGGCAATGCCGAGGATCTGGTGGCCGAGTGCAAGCGCTACGAAGACAAGATCAAGTCCTACGGCAAGATCCACCTGTTCATGGGTGGCGTGGGTAATGACGGCCACATCGCATTCAACGAGCCGGCTTCTTCCCTCTCCTCCCGCACCCGGGTCAAGACCCTGACCGAAGACACCCGCATCGCCAACTCCCGCTTCTTCGGTGGCGACATGGAGCAGGTGCCCAAACTGGCCCTGACCGTGGGTGTCGGCACCCTGATGGATGCGGAAGAGATCATGATCCTAGTCACCGGTCACGGCAAGGCACTGGCCCTGCAGGCCGCCGTGGAAGGCAGCGTCAACCACATGTGGACCATCTCCACCCTGCAACTGCATCCGAAGGGAATGATGGTGTGCGACGAGCCCTCCACCATGGAGCTCAAGGTCAAGACCGTTCGCTACTTCCAGCAGCTGGAAGCCGCCAACATCGGCCGTCTGTAAGGAGTCGTCATGTACGCATTGACCAACTGCACCCTCTACACTGGCAGCTGCGTGCTGACCGGCTACGGGGTGCTTATCGAGGGCGACAAGATTGTCGCCATCTCTCACTTGGCCGAACTGCCTGCGGGCATCGAGCAGATTGACCTCAAAGGCGCCAACCTGACCGCCGGTTTTATCGATGTGCAGCTCAACGGCTGTGGCGGGGTGATGTTCAACACCGAGATCACGGTCGAGACCCTGGCAACCATGCAGGCGGCCAACCTCAAATCCGGTACCACCAGCTTCCTGCCGACCCTGATCACCAGTCCAGATGCCGACATGAAGCAGGCCGTTGCGGTGACCCGCGACTACATGGCTGCACACCCCAACGAGGTGCTGGGCGTCCATCTGGAAGGGCCTTACACCAACCTCAAGCGCAAGGGGATCCACCCTGCCGCGCAAATTCGCCAGCCAGCGGACGAGATGATCGACTTCTTTTGCGCCAACGCGGATGCCATCACCAAGATCACCCTGGCACCGGAACGCAACGAGCCGGCCCATATCCGCCGTCTGGTAGAAGCGGGCATTCTGGTCTCGGCCGGTCACACTGCCGCCAGTTACGATCAGGCGATGGCCGGGTTCGATAACGGTATTCGCTTTGCGACCCACCTCTACAACGCCATGACTCCGACCCTCAACGGTCGCGAGCCGGGCGTCGTGGGCGCCATCTACGATCGCAAAGATGTCTATGCGGGCATCATCGTCGATGGCCACCATGTGCACTGGGCCAACGTGCGTCTGGCTCACAAGGCGCTGGGGGAGCGACTGGTGCTGGTCACCGATGCCACCGCGGCAGCCGGTGCACCGGAAGGCTTTGAGAAATTTGATTTTTGTGGCACCACCGTCTTTTTACGCGATGGTCAGTGTGTCGACGAGAATGGTACACTCGGCGGTTCCTCCCTCACCATGATTGAGGGGGTGGAAAATCTGGTCAAGCAGGTCGGATTACCGCTCGATGAAGCACTGAGAATGGCCAGCCTCTACCCCGCTCGCGCCATTGGATGGGACTCACGTCTCGGTAGTATCCAGGTCGGTAAAGTAGCCAACCTCACTGTCTTCGATCAGGACTTCACGGTCCGTGGGACCGTGGTTAACGGACACTACACACAACAGTGACATCATGACTGGCGGACAAATAGCAAACGTAGATCTTATCAAGCAGGTCAACAGTGCAGCCGTGTATCGGCTCATCGACCTGCAAGGCCCCATCTCCCGGGTCAAGATTGCCGAGTTGAGTCAGCTGGCCCCGGCCAGCGTGACCAAAATAACCCGGCAACTGATCGAGCATGGCCTGATCAAGGAGACCTCTCCGCAAGCCTCAACCGGCGGGCGGCGTGCCATCTCCCTGACCACCATCAAACATCGCTTTCAGTTTGTCTCTGCCAAGCTGGGCCGCGGCTACCTGCAACTGAGTCTCTATGACCTAGATGGCAAGGAGCTCGACCAGCACGTCATTCAGGTGACCGAGATCGACCAGCAACCCGTGGTCGACATGCTGCTGCGAGAGATTGGTGCCTTTATCGATGCCAACCGCGAACGTTGTCGCAACCTCATCAGCATCGCGCTGACCATGCCGGGTCTGGTCAACCCGGAATCCGGTATGGTCATCTACACCCCCAAGTACCAGATCCGCAATCTGGGACTGGCGAAGCTGCTTGAGAACCACTTCAACCTCCCCTGCTACGTGGGCAACGACACCCGCTCACTGGCTTTGGCCGAACACTTCTTCGGCGAGTCCCGCGACTGCATGGACTCCATTCTGGTGAGTGTTCACCAGGGGACGGGCTCCGGGATCATCACCAAGGGTCAGGTGTTCCTCGGTCAGAACCGCAACGTCGGCGAGATCGGCCATATTCAGGTCGAGCCGCTCGGCAAGCGCTGCCACTGTGGCAACTTCGGCTGCCTCGAGACCATCGCCTCCAACGAAGCGATCATCGACAAGGTGAAGGAGCTCATCAGCCGCGGTCACCAGAGCGCGCTGCAAGAGAAGCACATCACCATTCAGGAGGTGTGCAAGGCGGCGCTGGCGGGCGATGAACTGGCCCGCAGCGTGATCGAGAACGTGGGTGAGCATCTGGGACGAGCGGTGGCTATTACGGTCAACCTGTTCAACCCGCAGAAGGTGCTGATCGCCGGTGAAATCACCGCCGCCGAAGAGATCCTCTTCCCGGCCATCCGTCGCTGCGTCGAGCATCAATCCCTGCCGAGCTTCCACCGTGGCCTGCCCATCGTGAAAGCCCGCTTCCAGAACCAGCCGACCTATGGCGGCTTTGCGCTGGTCAAGCGCGCCCTGCTGGAGGGGGATCTGCTGCAGATCATCATGGAGCAGAAGTAAAACACTGATCTTGCGAGATAACCAAACGGCAGCCACTGGCTGCCGTTTTCTATTGTGTGCTTGCTGGCGGTTTAGCCCGCCCGGCACGGTTTGAACAGATCCAGAGCCCCGTCGTAAACCTTGGTCTGCACATCCATGATCCCCAGCATGGAGTGGAACAGGTTATCGTGGGAGAAGCGCTGGCTGCTCGCCTCCTCCGCCAGGCAACCCATATCCAGCTGGCGATCGGCCTGTAACTGAGGTGAGAACCAGGTCAGCAGCGGCACTCGGGTCTGATCATCCGGCGCAAACTTGTAGGGCGTGCCGTGCAGATAGAGCCCCATGGCCCCGAGGGATTCACCGTGATCGGAGAGATAGACCAGTCCCACATCGTACTGGCTCTCCAGCGACTTGAGCTTGTCTATCAGCAGTCCCACCACCTTGTCGGTGTAGCGGATGGTGTTGTCATAGGTATTGACCAGCTCCTCGTTGCTGCAGTTTTCGATGTCGCTGCGCGGGCAGTCCGGCATAAAGACGCGCTCGCTGGCAGGGTAACGACGGAAATAGGTCGGGCCATGGCTGCCCATCAGGTGAAAAGCCACCAGCTTGTTGCCCTTCATGCCGGCAATCTGCTGATCCAGCCCCTCCAGCAGCACCTCGTCATAGCAAGACTCCCCCTGACAGAGCGCCGGATAGGATTTGGGAAGGATCTCGATGGTCGGCACATTGCGGCACACCCCTTTGCAGCCGCCATCGTTCTCTTTCCACAATACCGAGACTCCGGCATGTTGCAGCACATCGAGCAGGCCGTCCCGGGAGCTGGCGAGCTGGTCATCGTAACCACGGCGCGTGAGGTTGGAGAACATGCAGGGCACCGAAACCGCAGTAGCAGTCCCGCAAGAGCGCACATCTTTGAACGACACAACCCCCTGCTCTTTTGCCGTAAAGCTGTTGGTCGCCTTGCCATACCCGTTAAGGGAGTAGTTCTGGCTGCGCGCCGTCTCCCCCACCACCAGGAACATCAAAGTCGGCTTGCTTCCCCGGGCCACCACCCTGGCATCTGTCCCCAGATGCTGGTAGGGGATCGGCGTGGCAAACAGCACATCCCGCCCATATTTGTAGAGGCCGTGCACATAGTTGGCCGGCACAATCTCTTTGGCCAGCGACTTGTTGTTGCGCCCGACCGAGGCGTAATCCTGATAGTAAAGTGACGCGACGCCCCCGATAAACAGCAGAGAGATAGCCAGTGCACCTGCCCGCCACGCCAACCCCTGATACCAGCGAGCCGGATAGCGGATCCGCAGTGACCAGAGCACCAGAACAGGCAGCAGCCCGGTCAGCAGAAACCAGAGCGCAACCGAGCCATTCAAATAGGCCCCGGCCTCACCACTGTTGGTCTCCACTATGTTCTGGATCATGCCTGCATCAAAGATGACGCCGTATTTGAGCATGGCGTAGCTGACGATGGAGCCAGTCAAAATGAGCACGGTAAAAAAGGGCTTGAGCACAAACCGGAACGTGAAGGGAATAAACACGGCATTGAGCGCCGCGATCAGCACCAGCGGGATCGAGATGGCAAATCCGGCTTTGACATGGGTCAGGGCACTTAGCACCGTATAGAAATGCAAAAACATTGGCCAGTTCAGTACCAGGGCGAAAAAGAGCACCAGCAACAGATTGGTCTGCAGTACACCGAGGGCTACACGCATAAACAACTCCTACATACCGGCCTGCAGCGCAGCGGGCCGGCCAAGCCAACAAAAACGACGGGGCCAGCGTAGGAAGTAAAACTTAAGCGCGAATTAAGAGGAGAAGCACAGCGCTCGTGCGCACCATCACAGCACGGGGTGCTCCGTAGCCCCGAAATGGATTTTTAGTTGTCTATCCATCGGATTTTGCTAGCTTGTTGAGTAGGCATTCATGAAATGCAGGTTAACCTATGGCACTGATCCAAGCCTCGATAGAGCAATTGAGAGTAGGCCACTATATCCATCTCCCCACGGGATGGACTAACCACCCGTTTATGTTCAATACCTTCAAGATCAAGGATCAGCAGCAACTCGACATTCTCCGTCATCTTGATCTCACCCTGTTGATGGTCGACCCCGACAAGAGCGATCTGCCCATCGAGCCGCTGCTGCGCGGCGATATCCCGGATGCCGGGCCTGACCTTGACGAGTTGGAAGAGCTGATTGCCTCGGGCCCGCCCCCCTTTGACGAAAAGGCCTTTCGCCGCTCCATGCGCGCCGCCGACAAAGCCTTTGGCCAATCCATGAGCGAGCTGCGCGATGCACTCGGGGCGCTGAACCTCAAACCGGATGAGGGGCTGGCCAATACCGCCCAGATCGTCCGCAATGCTGCCTTCACCCTCAGTCAGCATGAAGGGCCTCTCGGGCTCCACCTTATTCGCAGCCCCCACACCGATATCTTGCTGCAACACAGCCTCAATGTGGCTTTCATTGCCATGCTGATGGCCCGCGAACTCGGCATGAACCCCATCGAGATTGAGGAGACGGGACTTGCGGGACTTATCCACGATATCGGCGAACTGAAAATCCCGAGCCAGATCACCCAAAAACGGGGGGATCTCAACAAGGCCGAGCAGAACTTCCTCAATATGCATCCCCAGTACGGGCTGGAGATGCTGACCCAGCTCAACGCCTTTGAACCGAAAATCCGTCAGGTCGCCCATCTGCACCACGAGCGGCTCGACGGCAGCGGTTATCCGCTCGGGATCAAGGGCGGGGAGATCCCGCCGCTGGCGCGGTTGATCGGGCTGGTCGACTTCTACGACGAGCTGCTCCATCCCCGCAACAGCGGTAACCCGGCCGCGCCGAGTCAGGCCATCAGCCAGCTCTACAAGTTATCCCAGAAGAAGTTCGACCAGAATCTGGTCAAGTTGCTGGTCAAGGTGCTGGGGGTCTATCCACCGGGTTCACTGGTGAAACTCTCCGACGAGAGCATCGCACTGGTGCTCTCTACCGAACCCACCATGCCCCTCAAGCCGAAGATCCTGCCCTATATCAAGGCCCAGCGGCCGGAAGCCGTCGCCATGATCGATCTGCGGGAAGATGAACGCACCATCACTGCTTTTATCAAACAGGAAGAGCTCGATGAGGGACAACGGCAGTTCTTCAACCTGACCCGCCGCTTCTGCTACTACTTTGCATTCTGAGTTATCCCCAGAAGCTGGGGATAACTCATTGGACAAACCGGAATAATTGCTCAAACCCCCATCAGAAGGTTGCCAACTGACCATGTATAAAAAACGCCCAGCCAAGGGGCCGGGCGGAGCATGCCACCTCCGTGTGGCGTATCCAGCGGATACATTCATGCTCCATCCATCAATATCAACCCGCTGCCGCTTACACAAATATCAATTTAACATGCTGATTTAATATGGTTTTATCAACTTGTTCTGGCAAACTGGCTGCCCGTTGCGCCCAGTTGGGCCAACAGAACAAGATCCTGATCACACTTATTCACGGGCTGGCTATTTTTTCAGCTGGCTTATGAGGAGCGTTTTTTATGCAGTTGGTCCTCTCCTTGCTGCAACAGATGAGCGTCAGCCTGGTGATAGCCTATCTCTTCTCGAAAAGCCCGCTGCTGCGCCCGCTTGCCAACTATTCAGTGAGACTACCTCACAAGATACTGATATACATCATCTTTTCCAGCTTTTGTATCCTCGGCACCTATGTGGGCCTCGATATCGATGATGCCATCGCCAACACCCGGGCGGTCGGCGCCGTCTTGGGGGGATTATTGGGGGGGCCGCTGGTGGGCTTTCTGGTGGGGCTGACCGGCGGTCTACACCGCTATACGCTGGGGGGATTTACCGATCTCGCCTGCGCTATCTCCACAACCTGCGAGGGGTTGCTCGGGGGCATAGTGCACTGGCGACTGATGCGCTCGGGGCGAACGGATGCCCTGTTTGAACCACGCATCGCCTTCTTTACCACCCTCTATGCCGAGATCATACAGATGGTGATCATCCTGCTGGTGGCGACCCCGTTCGACAAATCCCTGCTGCTGGTGCGCACCATCGCCACCCCGATGATTCTGGCCAACTCCTGCGGCGCGGCGCTCTTTATCAGCATGATCCGCGACCAGCAGCGGATGTATGAGAAGTTCTCCCGGGTCTTCTCCGCCAAGGCGCTCAATATCGCCAACCGCACAGTGGGGATCATGAGTCAGGGCTTTACCCCGGAGGCGAGCAACAAGATTGCCCGCATCATTCAGGAGGAGACCGGCGTGGGGGCGGTCGCCATCACGGACACCGAGCAGATCCTCGCCTTTATCGGTACCGGCGAAGATCATCATCTGCCGGGGACCCCCATTGCGTCAGCCATCACCATGCAGGCCATCGCCCAAAACAAGGTGCTGTTTGCCGATGGCAACAGCCAGCCCTATCGCTGCAGCCTCTCCTCCGCATGCCAGCTGGGGTCGGTGCTGGTGATCCCGCTGCAGGGGGACAAGGGAGTGATCGGCACCATCAAGCTCTACGAGCCGAAGAAGCGGCTGTTTCTCAAGATCAACCACACCCTGGGGGAAGGGATTGCCAACCTGCTGTCACAGCAGTTGCTGGCCGGTCGGCTGGAGCAACATCAGCGGCTGCTGGTGCAGTCCGAGTTGAAACTTATCCAGGCCCAGATCAACCCCCACTTTCTGTTCAACACCCTCAACACCATCAGTGCCATCACCCGGCGCGATCCGGACAAGGCGCGGGAGCTGCTGCTGCACCTGTCGCTGTTCTTTCGCAAGAACCTCAAGCGACAGAGCGGCCTTGCGACCCTGCAGGAGGAGCAGGAGCACTGCCAATCCTATCTGGAGATCGAGCTGGCCCGCTTTGGCGATCGGCTGACGGTGATAAACGAGATCCCGCCCCATCTGGCCACACTGCGACTGCCCAGCTTCACCCTGCAACCGCTGATCGAGAATGCCATCAAGCACGGCGTCTCGACCCTGCTGGAGCAAGGGCGCATTCGCCTCTATACCGATGAGCATCCCACCAGCGTCACCATCCATGTGGAAGATAATGCAGGCACCTGGCAAGCACACCCCGCTGGCGACGGTCTGGGCATGACCATTGTCGATCGGCGACTGAAAAGCGCCTTTGGCGAGCGCTATGGCGTGACTATTGCCTGCGAGCCTGAGCAGTGGACCCGGGTCTCGATCACCATCCCCAAGGAGCAACCATGATCCGCACCCTGATTGTCGATGACGAACACTACGCCCGCGAAGAGCTGAGGCAGCAGCTGGCCTGCGATCCTGCCATCGAGATCGTGGGGGAAGCGACCAACGCCATCGAGGCGCTGCCGCTTATTCAGCGCCTCAAGCCCGACGTGGTGTTCCTCGATATCCAGATGCCCAAGCTGAGCGGCATGGAGCTGGTCGCCATGCTCGACCCCCTGCCCCGCATCGTCTTTGTCACCGCCTTTGACGAATATGCCATTCAGGCCTTTGAAGAGAACGCCTTCGACTACCTGCTCAAACCGGTGGAGCCCGCCCGGCTCGCCAAGACCCTCGCTCGCCTAAAGCAGGATATCTCCCCGCAGCCCATCGAGCGACTGGCCCCGACTATCGAACATATTCCGGGCTATCTGCACAATCGGGTCAGGTTGCTGCCCATCGCGCAGGTGGAATATGCCTTCTCCGATCTGGGCGGAGTCCATGTAGCTTGTCAGGGCGAGCTGTTCCACACCCAGCTCACCCTCAAATCGCTGGAAGAAAAGAGCCCGCTGCTGCGCTGTCACCGCCAGTATCTGGTCTCCCCCAACGCCATCTTCGAGATCCGGCTGCTGGATAACCAGCTGGCAGAGATTGTCACCCCGAGCGGCGCCCGGGTGCCGGTCAGCCGTCGCTATCTAAAGGAGCTCAAAGATCAACTGGGGCTGGACTGAGCCGCGGAGTGTGCGCCTGATCACAGCCGCCGACCGCTCGGCGCGCCAAAGCGCCGCTCGGGGAGTTTCACCTGCCAGCCAGACGCAACCGTTTTAGACTCGCTCTGCACACTAAAAAATAACAATGCAGGAGCGTAGCAATGATCTGGTTCTTCCTCTGTGTCGGCTTACTTGTGGCCGGCTACTTCATATACGGCAAATTCATCGAACGGATATTCAGCCCGAAACCCGAGCTGAAAACCCCCGCCATCACCATGGCTGACGGGGTGGACTATGTCCCCATGTCGGACAAGAAAGTCTATCTGGTTCAACTGCTCAACATCGCAGGTGTTGGCCCCATCTTCGGCCCCATCCTGGGTGCCCTCTACGGCCCGGTCGCCATGCTCTGGATCGTCTTTGGCTGCATCTTCGCCGGTGCGGTACATGACTACTTCTCCGGCATGCTGTCGGTACGCGCCAAGGGGGCCTCGGTGCCAACCGTGGTCGGTGAACATCTGGGCACCGCCGCCAAGCACTTCATGAACCTGTTTGCCGTGGTGCTGCTGATGCTGGTGGGCGTGGTATTCGTGCTGAGCCCGGCAGGGCTGCTCGCCAACCTCACCTCCACCGATCTGGTCTACTGGATTGTGGCAATTTTTGCTTACTACATCCTCGCGACCATAGTCCCCATCGACAAGATCATCGGCCGCTTCTACCCCATCTTCGGCGCCCTGCTGGTCTTCATGTCGGTCGGCCTCATCGTTGGCCTGATCGCCTCCGGCAAAGGCTTCTACAACACCGGGATGGACTTCTCCAACCTGCACCCGACCGAGCTGCCGCTCTGGCCGCTGCTGTTCATCACCATCGCCTGTGGCGCGGTATCAGGCTTCCACGCCACCCAGTCACCACTGATGGCGCGCTGCATGCAGAACGAAAAATCCGGCCGTTTCATCTTCTACGGTGCAATGATCGGTGAAGGGATCATCGCCCTTATCTGGTGCACCCTGGGTCTCTCCTTCTACGACAGCACCGAAGCGCTCAACGCCACCATGGCCAACGGCGGCCCGGCAGCCGTGGTACACGAAGTCTCCACCAGCCTGCTCGGCACAGTCGGCGGCATTCTGGCCATCCTCGGCGTGGTGATCCTGCCCATCACCTCCGGTGACACCGCATTTCGCAGTGCACGCCTGATCGTGGCGGACTTCCTGAATATGACCCAGAAGCCGCTGGCCAAGCGTCTGCTGATCGCCATCCCCATGTTTATCCTTGGCTTCATCATCTCCAAGGCTGAGTTCGGGGTGATCTGGCGCTACTTCGGCTGGGCCAACCAGACCACCGCCGTCATCATGCTGTGGGCCGCTGCCGCCTACCTCATCAAAGAGGGCAAGCTGCACTGGATCTGCACCATTCCCGCCATGTTCATGACTGCTGTGGTGATCACCTATCTGGCCAACGCCCCCATCGGGTTCGGGCTGGAGATGGGGACCTCCACCATCATCGGCCTGACTGCAACGGCGGCCATTACCGTGGCCTTCCTGATGAAGTTCCGCCAGCCGCTGGTCAGCAGTACCAGCGAAGGGTAAAAACAGCAAAAAATGCAGCGAAAGCAGCACAAAAAGGCGCCTGATGGCGCCTTTTTTAATGACAAAAAGACTAATAATGCAACTGTTGAACGGCTTCAGCTTCAATACAGCGAATAGCTTTAAGATTCCGGGCGAACTGACGATAAATGTGTGATTCTTAATTGCTTTAGTGCTTGTTGGAACCAATGATTAAGCTGTGCGTCATGCCAGTGGAGGTTATAAATGGCCCTTGATTATTTTGCACTTGGTCTGCTCGTCTTTGTCGGGCTGGTCATTTTTTATGGAGTCATCGTTATCCACGATATTCCTTACGAGATTGCCAAACATCGGAATCACCCTCATCAAGATGCCATTCACGTGGCAGGCTGGGTCAGCCTGTTTACCCTGCATGTGCTGTGGCCCTTCCTCTGGATCTGGGCAACCATCTATCGCCCCGATCGCGGCTGGGGCTTTAGCCAGCGGCTGCAAAAAGATGAAGAGGAGCTGGCGGCCCTCAAGCAGGAGTTGGCGGATCTGAAGAGCCGTATCAACACTATCGAACAGAGTGAGCAACAGGGATAAACCATGGACCTGCTACTGATCCTGACCTACACGGCGCTGTGTGTCGCCATCTTCAAAATCTTCCGCATCCCGCTCAACAAGTGGACCGTCCCCACCGCTGCACTGGGTGGCGTGCTGCTCATCGGCACCCTGATCATGCTGATGAACTACAACCACCCCTACTCCGAGATGGCGCGCAACTACTACGTCTCCACCCCCATAGTGCCGCTGGTCAAGGGCCGGGTCGTTGAGGTTCCGGTGCAGGCCAACCAGCCGGTGAAAAAAGGCGACGTGCTGTTTCGCCTCGATGACGAACCGTTCCGCCTGAAAGTGGAGAGCCTCACCGCACGGGTCGAATCCAACCGCGAGCACCTCAAGTCCATTGAGGCAAGACTGCGCTCCGCCAGGCTGGATCGGGATCGCGCCAGCGACCTGATGCGCCGTGGCGTGGGCAAGCAGCGTGACCTCGACGTCACCCAGGCCAACGTGGATGACATCGTGGCCCAGATTGACCAGCAGAAAGCCACCCTGAACGATCTGCAGGCCCAGCTGATGGAAGCCAAGTACCAGCAGTCACAAACCGTGGTCTATGCCCCGAGCGATGGTCATGTGGTGCAGTTGGCCCTGCGCCCCGGCATGATCGCCACCCCCTTCATGTATCGTCCGGTGATGACCTTCATCCACAAGGATGACACCGCCTACGTCGGCTGGTTCTGGCAAAACAGCATGCAGCGACTGGCGGTGGGCGATGAGGCCGAAGTGGTGATCGATGGCGTACCCGGCAAGATCTTCAAAGGCAAGGTGACCGCCGTGGTTCCGGCCATTGCAGCCGGTAACGTGCAGGCCAACGCCGGTCTGCTGGATCAGACCACGGCGGTGCGTCCGGGTCGCCTGCCGGTAGTCATCTCCATTACCGACCCCGAGTGGACCAAGTATCAGATGATTGCCGGTGCCAGCGGGCAGGCTGCGGTCTACACCCAGTACTTCCACCATGTATCTGTGATGCGCAAAGTGCTGCTGCGCATGGCAAGCTGGATGAACTACATCTTCCCGTTCCATTGATCAGCAACCAAGCACCCTGCGGGTCGGCATCATGCCGGCCCGCTGTTTTTGTGGCAGCAAGCACCCTATAATGGCGCCACCCTGCGCCGCACCATGCCCAAACGCCACGCCCCCATGTTCGTTCTCAGACCCTATCAGACCGACGCCGTAAACGCCGTGATCAACCACTTTCGCAAACACCCGGATCCCGCCGTGGTGGTGCTGCCCACCGGGGCAGGCAAGAGTCTGGTGATCGCCGAGCTGGCCCGCAAGGCGCGCGGTCGGGTGCTGGTGCTAGCCCACGTCAAGGAGCTGGTGGAGCAGAACCACGCCAAGTACGAGGCGTGGGGGCTCAAGGCCGACATCTTCGCCGCAGGGCTGGATCGCAAGGAGGCGAGCGCCCAGGTGGTGTTCGGCTCGGTGCAGTCGGTCGCCCGCAATCTGGATGCCTTCGACGGGGCGTTTTCGCTGCTCATCATCGACGAGTGCCACCGGGTCTCGCTCGATGATGACAGCCAGTACCATCAGGTGATCGACCATCTCAAGGCCGCCAATCCGGCCCTCAAGATCCTCGGTCTCACCGCCACCCCCTATCGGCTCGGGCTGGGCTGGATCTACCGGCGCCACTACCACGGCATGGTCAAAAGCCACGGCGAGCGGCTGTTTGGCGACTGCGTGTTCGAGCTGCCCTTGCGTTTTATGGTCAAAAACGGCTACCTGACGCCGCCACGCATGGTGGATGCCCCCATCGTCCACTACGACTTCAGCAAGTTGGTACCGCGGGAGAACGGCCTCTTTAGCGAGGCGGATCTTAACGGCGAGCTAAAGCGCCAGCAGCGGGTCACCCCCCATATCCTGAGTCAGGTGCTGGAGTATGCTGCCGACCGGCAGGGGGTAATGATCTTCGCCGCCACTGTCGAACATGCCCGCGAAATTCACGGTCTGCTTGGCGCCAGAGGCCAGCAGGCGGCCCTTATCACCGGCGAGACCCCGGGGCCGGAGCGTGATGCCCTTATCAGCGCCTTCAAGGCGCGGGAGCTCAAGTTTCTGGTCAACGTGGCGGTGCTCACCACCGGCTTCGATGCCCCTCATGTCGATCTTATCGTGATGCTGCGCCCCACCGAGTCGGTCTCCCTCTATCAGCAGATCGTGGGGCGGGGCCTGCGCCTCTCGCCGGGCAAGGAGGATTGTCTGGTGCTCGACTATGCGGGCAACAACTTCAACCTGTTTGCCCCCGAAGTGGGGGAGCCTCGCCCCCACGCAGGTACCGAGCCGGTACAGGTGCCCTGCCCCGCCTGCGGTTTTGCCAACACCTTCTGGGGCAAAACCGACGAGGATGGCAAGGTGATCGAGCACTACGGTCGCCGCTGTCAGGGGCTGTTTGAAGATGATGAGGGCAACCGCGAGGAGTGCGACTACCGCTTTCGCGCCAAGATCTGCCCCGGTTGCGGCGCGGAGAACGACATCGCAGCACGCCGCTGCCAGAGCTGCGATCAGCTGCTGGTGGACCCTGACGACAAGCTCAAAGAGGCGCTCAATCTCAAGGATTGCATGGTGATCCGCTGCGCCGGGCTAACCCTCACAGCCGGGCGCGGCAAACAGGGGGAGCGGCTGGAGGTGACCTACCACGATGAGGATGGGTTGACCCTCAGTGAATACTTCGGATTTCACTACCCGGGCGCACGGCGCTTGTTTCAACAGCACTTTGTGCGTCATCATTGGCCCGCCCCGGGTCTGGAGCCCGAATTTGCCACCCTGGCGAGCGTGCTGGCGGCAGAAAGCCAGTTTCGACATCCGGATTTTGTCATCGCCCGCAAATCGGGTCGCTTCTGGCAGATAAAAGAGAAAATTTTTGATTATGAGGGTCGCTATCGTACCGCCAACTCGCTGGCATGATGGCGACCGGCATACATGGCATGAATTGCGTTATCCCGTCGATCCCGCATCGGCTGGTTGAATTATCAGGGCCGGCACCACTGCCGGGCCCTTCGTCACGTTAGAGGATGTTATGCAGCGGCTGTTGATTGGTTTTTGTGCTCTCTTTTCTTCTCTGGCGGCTCATGCCGCCCCGCTGACGCCCCCTCAGGGTGGCCAGTACGCCATCATGGTGCAGGGCAATAACGGCGTCGAGTTCGCCCGCCACGCCGATCAGATGATCGCCCCCGCCTCCACCATGAAGGTGCTCACCGCGCTGGCGGCCCGCCTCGAGCTGGGTGCCGACTTCCGCTTCGCCACCGATATTCAGGCCCAGCCCGGTGCCAAACAGGGTGACACCATCAACGGCGATATCTGGATCAACTTCGTCGGCGACCCCACCCTCTCCCGCATGGATCTGCTGGCCTTGTTCAAACAGCTCGGTGTCACCAGCATCAAGGGCAATGTCTACGTCAACACAGGCGCCTACAACGGCTACGAGCGCGGCAACGGCTGGTCGTGGGGAGATCAGACCCTCTGCTTCGCCGCTCCCGTCTCCTCGGTCATCATCGACAAGAACTGCGCCTACGGCACCATCACTGCCACCCAGATTGGCAAACCGGCGGTCGGCAACGTGGCCACCGGCGTCCCCATCGGCATCGGTGCCGACAACGTGGAGGTGATGAGCTATGGCGACATGGCGCGCCAGTTCTGCGCGCTGGAAGTGGACATGGCCAAGGGCAACTTCTACGAGCTCAAGGGCTGCATCACCCCGAATAAAGAGCCGCAGGGTCTGCGTTTCGCCATTCACGACGTGGAGGCTTGGGGTTGGGACAACATTCGCTGGGCGATGAACCGTGCCGGTATCAAGCATGATGGCCTGCTGCGGGTCACCCACAAGGCCCCTGAAGGGGCAGAGACCCTCGGCACCCACTACTCGGTCTCCCTGCCGGTGATGCTGGCCAAGATGCTGAAGAAATCGGACAACCTCTATGCCGATACTTTCCTCAAAACCGTGGGCCGTCACTACTACAACAAGCCGGGCAGCTATCGCAGCGGCACCATGGCGGTGCGCGCCATCCTGACCAAGAACGGGATCGATCTGGGCAACGCCACCCTGGCAGACGGCTCCGGTCTCTCCGCTCACAATCTCATCAGCGCCCGTCAGATGATGTCGGTGCTGAACTTCATCCAGAAGAATGATGCCGAACTTGGCCTGATCAAGCTGCTGCCAAGCTCTCAGGTGGATGGCACCCTGGCGTGGCGGCGCAGCGTCACCGCCCCCATGATGAAGAACAAGGTGCACGCCAAGACCGGCACCATCACCGGCACCTCCAATCTGGTGGGCTTTATCGATACCGCGGGCGGCCAGCGCAAGGCGTTCGTGATGTTCCAGCGCGGCCTGTCCCAAGATCCGGCCACCCATGAGCGCTATCGTGCCAGCAAGGCGCCGTGGCCCTGGACCGTATTCGAGAAGGGGGTGCTGGAGAGCATCTATCAGCAGCAGCCGATCCAGATCGCCGATGAGAGCTGATCCAATAGGCCCACTCGAATCACGGTATCGATAATTTCGGCTTCAAGTCGCCACGAGGCAGGGCTATGCTGTTGCCTGCCTCATATCAACGGCCATACATAAACGGCTTAAAAAACGGAGAGAAAATATGTTTGCAGTGATTTTTGGTCGCCCGGGTTGCCCCTACTGTGTCCGTGCCGTACAGATCGCCGAGCAGCTGACCGAACAGCGCGATGACTTCAAATTCCGCTACGTGGATATCCATGCCGAAGGGATCACCAAAGAAGATCTGGCCAAGAGCGCCGGCAAGCCGGTCAATACCGTGCCGCAGATCTTCCTGGACGAGCAGCACATCGGTGGCTGCACCGATTTCGAAGCCTACGCCAAAGCGAATCTGGGTCTCTACCAGTAATGCCAGCGGGTCATCCCGAGCGGGTTGACCGCCAGATCGTATAAAAAATCCGGCGCTATCAGGCGCCGGATTTTTTTATGGGCAACACGCGCACATCATCCCCGATCAGGGGGTCACCGACTGGGCGGCAAAGCGCGCAATGATGGGGTTGTGATCCGAGCTGTCGGTGGCCGGTGAACTCACCTCGACCAGATCCAGATTGCGGTAGTAGAGATGATCCAGTGGGCGACCGAAGGCGGTGCGGCGCAGGTCAGGCACCGGCACGGCCTCTTGCAGACCCAGCTCGTCCACCAATTTATTCAGCCAGAACTGGCGCTTGTCGCTCCAGGTATTGAAATCACCGGCTAGGATCACCGGCCCCTGATGGCGGCGCACCAAGGCAGTCAAATCGTTGAGCTGCTCGCGGAAGGTAGCCATCCCCAGCTCGAAATTGACCGCATGGATATTGATGACCATGACGCCGTCAGGATCGCCCTGCAGCGGATAGAGGCTCACCAGTCCGGATTTGGGGATGCGCAGCAAAGGCTCGGGGGAGCGCACGCCACAGACGAACGCCTGCGGGGTCTTGGCCACCGTCATCACCCCGAACGAGACGCCGCCCTGGGTGAAGGCTTGCAGCTGTTGCCACTGGAAATCACCGGCGCGCAGCCAGTCGAGCATATCGGGACGGGTAGCCGACTCTTGCAACAGCACCAGATCCTGCCCCTTGGCATAACTGTCCATCCCTTCACGCCAGTTCTTGCGCTGGCCCTTGTAGAGATTCCACACCGTCACCCCGAATTCACGGGGCAGCGCCGTGGTCGCCAACGCCACCAGCGGCGGACGCTGGCAGTCGAGTCCCGGCACAATCCCTTGAGCTGTGACCAGATGGTTCTGATCCGGCACCTCAAAACAGCCTACCAACCCCAGGGTCAGCAGGGAGGTGCCAAGAATGCGATAACTATTTTTCATTGGCTAACAACCGCCCGCCTTTGCTTTTTGTTGCGACCATCACAAACGTCATCCACGCCGACTAAGCTGATAGTCCCTGTTCCACCCAACCAGAAGGACCTTGTCTCATGGCGAAAGAACTTCGGTACAACGTGACGTTTTATGATCAACAAGGAAATTGTCATCAAGTGGAGCTGTCCACCGTCTATCAGATAAGACGGGACCCTCAATGCGATCTCTGCCTGTTCGACACCCTGCAATATGTGGGCTCGGAAGAGATGCTGGAACGCATGATACGGCAAAAAACCGGGCTTGAGCAGGAAATATCCATCATCAATGCCCGGCTGATTTAATCAGGCACTCACCGGAACCGGGCGGGATTTGCCATGTTCGTCGATGGCGACATAGGTGAAGATCCCCTCGGTCACACAGTAACGCTGGGCATCGTTTTCCCGCAGTACCGGCTTGACCCACACCTCCAGCTTGAGCTTCATGGAGCTGCGGCCGATCTTCATGCAGCGGCCGTAGCAGCAGACCACATCACCCACCTTGACCGGACTGTGAAAGGTCATGCCTTCGACGGATACGGTACAAATACGTCCTTTTGCCAGCTCCTTGGCCATGATGCCCCCACCTATATCCATCTGGGACATGATCCAGCCACCAAAGATGTCGCCATTGGGGTTGGTATCGGCTGGCATTGCCAGGGTTCTCAGCAACAACTCCCCATCGGGGTGACGTTTTGTATCTACCATCATTACCGCCTCTCTCTCATGGATGGCGGCATGATAGGGGGCGATCACCCCCTTGGCAAACCTCAATTGCCCGAGGCGGCGAGCTCGGCAAACCAGTGGGCCGGATCGGGCCAGCGATAGTTGAATCCCATCTGCTGGCAAATCAGCTGACCGTCGATGGGCTGAAATTCACCGGCAGGCTCGATAAAGACCGGCACAGGCAGCCCCTGCTGACGCGCCGCAAAGGGGTAGAACTGCTCGCGGCGCGGATGCACCGGCGCGCTCAGGTTGAACACATCCCCGTCCTTGCCCCGCTCCAGCAGCAGCATGCAAGCCGCCACCACATCGTCCAGATGGACCAGATTGACCGACTGGGCGCCGCCATCGAGAGTCTTACCCGCGAGGAAACGGCCGGGATGGCGATCCGGGCCATAAAGGCCGGAGGGGCGCACTATCATCACCGCCTCGAAGCCAGTCGCCAGCACCGCCTTCTCCGCCGCCAGCATCCGCTCGCCACGGGCATGGCGCGGTTTGGGCTGTTCACCCTCCTGCTGCCCCGCCCCCCATACCGAGGTGGCGCTGACAAACAGTACCCGCCGGGCGCCACTCGCCTTGGCAAGCTGACAGGCCTTTGCCACCGCCTGCGGATAGTCATCGGTCTTGCTGGGCGGTACGCAGATAACCAGACTCTCGCAGGGGATGGGCCACGCATCCGACATATGGGCAGAAATCGTCAGCGGATAGGCATCGATCCCCTCCCCCTGCAGACGGGCTGCCTTCTCGGCGCTGCTGACCGTCACCGCAACCTGCTTGCCAGCCGCCAACAGGGCTCGCGCCAGCGGCAGCCCGAGCCACCCCGCCCCCAGAATGCCGATCGTCCCGGCGATATGTTGTTCTGTCATCGTCCCTTCTCCTGCTTGACGCTATTTGCCCCGCAGCTTACCTGCCTTGGTCGGAAAAGGAAGCCTAATGCTGTAGATAGGATGATTACGCTAAAGTGGTGATATATTGTGCCATGTTTTAGAAGCATTCCTTGCATAAGGTTCCTTATTATCTACACGTCTTATGAATACTGAGCCGCCCAATATATTTACAACAAAAAAAATATCGGTTGCACATAGCTAAATCTATTTTTCGTGAACAAAAAAGTCTGCGTATTTTCGACTATATCTCAACCCCAATAGATTTTTAGCATTTATCACTCTGGCTTTTAACTTGGAAAACTCATCAAACATACTATCTTGCTTACTCTGATCAACATTGTAATACCAATACACTTGGCTTTGAAGTGCACCCGCGACAACAAAAACATCAGATACTTCTTGTAGTATTCTCTCATGGTTTTTTTCAAATTCTGGAACCAAACTTACCTCCCAAAAGCTCAACTCTGATTTTGTTCTTGCTAATGTTTTAGCCTTTGCTATGAGCTTATAAAGAGCATCATTGCTATTGGCTAATAATGAATTACTCTGTTCACATTTAATCGGTATACCACCAGCCTGTGGAACACATTGCTCAAATGGAGACATTATCTCATCAAGCAACTCTGATATATCTACCAAACATGATATATAGTTCTTCGATGTCTGATAGGCATCTTCTCTTTTCTTTGAGTCGAGCCATCTTGAATAAGTTATGTATACGATAATTGCTGTCACGACGGTAGCGAGAGCAGCAATAATATCAGTCCATTTTACTTCCTTTACTAGAGACTGATAATCTGTAGCATCTATAACAACGCCAAATAAAAACACCATCATGTAACTTACAAATCTCAAATTACCTCCAGAATAAAGCAAAGCGGAATATTCAACATACGAAAACTATTATGTCACACATAAATATGTCATATATCCTGCCCAGCTTCTCATAACATATCAACACATCATTTTTGATTTCACCAACACAACGCCTGTAGTTGCTATCAGATAGTGAGTAGTGACATCCAATAGTCTCCCGATACAAAAAGCGGGCCATTGGCCCGCTTGGTTATATTTCACTCGCCCATCCTCACACCAGCGGATGGAAATGGCTGGCCTCGCGGGTGGCCATCTCCTCGTAGGTGGCCCACTTCTGCCACGCCACTTTT
This sequence comes from Aeromonas sp. S11(2024), assembly GCF_041402345.1. NCBI lineage: Bacteria > Pseudomonadati > Pseudomonadota > Gammaproteobacteria > Aeromonadales > Aeromonadaceae > Aeromonas > Aeromonas sp. S11(2024). The sequence continues at coordinate 138,516 of NZ_JBGLRC010000008.1, forward strand.
TGCGCTACCTGCATCAGCCGCTCGGCCTCCTCCGGATGGCTCTGGGCCAGCACCCGATAACGGGTCTCCTCCTGCCGATATTCAGCAAGGGGGATGGAGGGGCGCAGACTGTCGAGGCTGAAGGGGTTCTGCCCCGCACTGCGCAATACCGGGTTGTAGCGCATCAACGGCCAGTGACCGGAGGCCACGGCCCGTTTTTGCTGGGTCAGGCCAAACTCCATATCGATGCCGTGGGCGATACAGTGGCTGTAGGCGATGATCAGCGACGGGCCCGGATAGGCTTCGGCCTCACGCAAGGCCTGCAGCGCCTGCTGCGGATTGGCACCAAAGGCGATGCGGGCAACATAGACGTTGCCGTAGGAGATGGCTTGCAACGCCACATCCTTCTTGGCCAGCGTCTTACCCCCCGCCGCGAACTTGGCGACGGCGCCGAGCGGGGTCGATTTCGACATCTGGCCGCCGGTGTTGGAGTAGACCTCGGTATCCATCACCAGCACGTTCACATCGCGGCCGGAGGCGAGCACATGATCGAGCCCCGCCGAACCGATGTCATAGGCCCAGCCATCGCCGCCGATGATCCAGACCGAGCGGCGCACCAGTTGATCGATAAGCGATAGCAGCTCGCGGGCCTTGCCGGACTTCACCTCTTCCAGCCGCTCGCGCACTTGCGCCACCCGGGTACGCTGGGCGCGGATCTCCGACTCCAGCCGCTGCGGAGAGTTGATAAGCGACTCGACCAATGCCTCACCCAACTCCCCCTTCATCGCTTCGAGGGCCGCCACCGCCTGACCGTGATGCTGATCGGCGGTGAGACGAAAACCAAAGCCAAACTCGGCGTTGTCCTCAAACAGGGAGTTCGACCAAGCCGGCCCCTTCCCTTCGCCGTTCTTGGCCCACGGGGTAGTCGGCAAGTTGCCGCCGTAGATGGAGGAGCAACCGGTGGCATTGGCCACCAGCATGCGATCGCCAAACAGCTGGGTCAGCAGCTTGAGGTACGGGGTCTCGCCACAACCGGCGCAGGCACCGGAGAACTCGAACAGGGGTTCGAGGAACTGGGCACCGCGCACCGTGGAGAAATCCACCCGCTCGCGGGCAGGCCACGGCAGGCTCTCGAACCAGCGCAGCGCCTGCTTCTGGCCTGCCAGATGCGGCGCCTTGTCCATCATGGCGATGGCCCGCTCGCCTTCATGGCTCTCATCCGCTCCGGCCCGCACCGGACAAGCCTGCACGCACTGGCCACAACCGGTGCAATCCTCCGGATAGAGCTGCAATGTGTAGCGGCTGTCGGGAAACCCCTTGGCGGTGACGGGTACCGATTGCGCCGCCTCGGGGGCCGTCGCCAGCCAGTCCTGATGGTAGAACTTGGCCCGCAGCGCCGCGTGGGGGCAGACAAAGACACAGTTGCCGCACTGGATGCAGATATCCGAATGCCAAATCGGGATCTCGCGGGCGATATCCCGCTTCTCGAAGCGGCTGGTGGCGGTGGGGTAAGTGCCATCCACCGGCAGCATGGAGACGGGGATCAGATCGCCGCGCCCCGCCAGCATCTCGCCGGTGACCCGCTGGACAAACTCACTGCCGCCGGGCGCCAATGGCAGCGGATAGTCGCTGATCTGCTCCTCACCGGCCGGGATGGCCACCTGATGGAGGTGGGCCAGGGTGTCATCCACCGCCGCGAAGTTGCGCTCAACCACTTCGGGCCCCTTGCGGGCATAGCTCTTCTCGATGCTCTCCTTGATCAGCGCAATCGCCTCATCCCGCGGCAAGATGCCAGCCAGCGCGAAGAAACAGGTCTGCATAATGGTGTTGATGCGATTGCCCATGCCGTTGCGCTCGGCCACCCGATCCCCATCGATGCAGTAGAGGCGGATATCGAGGGCGCGGATGCGGGCACGCAGCCGCTCGGGGAGCTCGGCCCAGACACGGTCAGGCTCATAGGGAGCATTGAGCAGCAGGGTCGCCCCTTCGGCGGCATGCTCCAGCAGATCGACCGATTCGACAAAACCCCACTGGTGGCAACCGATAAAGCTCGCCTGCTCGATAAGCCAGGGGGCGTCGATGGGCTCGGGGCCAAAGCGCAGGTGGGAGACGGTGCGCGAGCCCGACTTCTTGGAGTCGTAGACGAAGTAGCCCTGAGCGTGGAACCCCTCCAGCTCGCCGATGATCTTGATGCTGTTTTTGTTGGCGCCGACTGTGCCGTCGGCGCCGAGGCCGAAGAAGAGCGCCCGCACCCGGCTGGCAGGCTCCAGATCGCCGATGGGATGCCAGGCCAGACTGAGGCCCGACACATCATCGACGATCCCCACGGTAAAGCGCGGGCGCGGTGCATCGGATGCCAGCTCCTCGAATACCGCCGCGCACATGGCGGGGGTGAACTCTTTGGACGAGAGGCCGTAACGGCCACCACTGAGCCAGGGCAGCCGCTTGATAAGACCGCGCTGCAAGCCATCGATAAGGGCACTCTGCACATCCAGCAGCAGCGGCTCGCCGCCCGCCCCCGGCTCCTTGGTGCGATCCAGCACCGCCATGCGCCGCACGCTCTGCGGCAGCGCGTCGAGCAGCGCCTGTACCGGGAAGGGGCGATAGAGGCGAATGACCAGTACCCCGGTCTTGCGATCCTGCCGGTTGAGCCAATCCACGGTGGTGCGGGCGGTAGCCGCCCCCGAGCCCATCAGCACGATGACGTCGGTGGCATCGGGCGCGCCGTGGTACTCCACCAGCCGGTAGTGCCGGCCGGTCAGCTCGCCCAGGTTGTCCATGCACTGCTGCACCCGCGCCGGTACCGCTTCGTAGAAGGGGTTGACGCTCTCGCGGGATTGGAAATAGGTATCTGGGTTCTGGGCGGTGCCACGCATCACCGGATGATCCGGGTTGAGCGCCCGCGCACGGTGGGCGCGCACCCAGTCGTTGTCGATAAGGGCCCGGATCTCATCTTTATGCAATGCGGTGATCTTGTTCACCTCGTGGGAGGTACGGAACCCGTCGAAGAAGTGGATAAAGGGCACCCGGCACTGCAGGGTGACGCTGTGGGCAACCAAGGCCAGGTCCTGCGCCTCCTGCACCGAGCCGGAGGCAAGCATGGCAAAACCGGTGCTGCGCGCCGCCATCACATCCTGATGGTCGCCAAAGATCGACAGCCCCTGCGCCGCCAGCGAACGGGCCGCCACATGGAACACCGCCGAGGTCAGCTCACCGGCAATCTTGTACATGTTGGGCAGCATCAGCATCAGCCCCTGACTGGCGGTGAAGGTGGTGGCGAGCGCCCCCGCCTGCAGGGCGCCGTGTACCGTACCGGCCGCCCCCCCTTCGCTCTGCATCTCCACTACGGTGGGAATGTTGCCCCACAGGTTGGTCTGCCCCTCCGCCGCCCAGGCATCGGCCAGTTCGGCCATGGTCGAGCTCGGGGTGATGGGGTAGATGGCACACACTTCACTCAGCTGGTACGCCACCCGGGCCGCGGCTTCGTTGCCATCGACCATGATCAGTTCATGTTTCATTGGGACTCCTCCGGTTGGCGCAGCTCGATGGCGTGACAAGGACACTGGTCGTGACAGGCACCGCAGCCGGTGCAGCGCTCGGCATCCACCTGATAGCCTTTGCCCGGCCCCAGCTTGGCGATGGCCTGCTCGGGGCAGCTGCCATAGCAGCCGTCGCACTCGAAGCAGTTGCCGCAGGAGTAGCAGCGCGCCGCCTCGTAGCGGGCGGCCACCTCATCCAGCCCGCCGATGATCTCGCCAAAGTCGTCCCGCGCCCACGCCGGTTTGACCGGCTGACTGCTGGCGGGCGCGTGGGTCTGGAACCAGAGTTGCAGCTGTTCCGGCCCCACCAGCGGGTAGGAGAGCGGTTTGTGGTAGTGGCGACCGCGCAGCCAGGCATCCATATGGCGTGCCGCCTTCTTGCCGTGGCCGGTGGCGATGGTAACGGTGCGCTCGGAGGGCACCATGTCGCCGCCTGCAAACAGACCCGGCACATCCGTCATCAGGTTGCCCGCCACCTGTACGACCCCTTCCTTGTTGACCCGCACGCCGGGAATGCTCTCCAGCACCGAGAGGTCGACCTCCTGACCGAGCGCCAGAATAAGGGAGTCCGCCTCGAGGGTTTCAAACTTGCCGGTGGGCACCGGTTTGCCCTCGGCATCCAGCGCCATCACCTCCACCTCGATATGGGTATTGTCGAGCTGGCGAATGCTGCGCAGCCAGTTGATCTTGATCCCCTCCTCCTCGGCCTCGTCGGCTTCGAAGGCGTGAGCGGGCATATGATCCCGGTCGCGGCGGTAGATGATCATCGCCTCTTCCACACCGAGGCGACGAGCAGTGCGGGCTGCGTCCATGGCGGTGTTGCCGCCGCCGTAGATGGCCACCCGCCGTCCCAGTTTGGGGGGCGGCAAGCCCTGCTCTTCGGCCAGACTGGCCTGTTCGAGGAAGCTCACCGCATCGAGGATCTTGCCCGCTTCCCGGGCCGGAATATCGACCCGCTTGGCCAGATGGGCGCCGATGGCCATAAAGACGGCATCAAAGCCCCCCTCGTCGCGCTCGCGCAGCACATCCTCCACCTTGTGGTTGAGGGTTAGCGTCACCCCGGCCGCCACGATGCGGGCCACCTCCCGATCCAGCACGTCGCGGGGCAAACGGTAGGCGGGAATACCAAAACGCAGCATGCCGCCGGCAAGCGGCCCCGCTTCGCGGATCTCCACCTGATGGCCGAGCCGGTTGAGGTGCCAGGCGCAGGAGAGGCCGGAGGGGCCGGCGCCTATGACCAACACCTTCTTGCCGCTGGCAGGGGCTGGTGGAGCTGGCTGCCAACCACGGGCCAGCGCTTCGTCGCCGAGGAAACGCTCGATGGCGTGGATAGAGACGGATTCATCCACCTGCCCGCGGTTGCAAGCGCTCTCGCAGGGGTGATAACAGACCCGGCCATGAATGGCGGGCAAAGGGTTCTCTTCGATCAGGGTCTGCCAGGCAGCCTCAAAACGGCCGGCCTGCGCCAAAGAGAGCCAGGCCTGGATATTTTCTCCAGCCGGGCAGGCGTGATTGCAGGGTGGCAGGGCCGGCCGCCAGACGGGTAGCCGGGTACGCACCGGGCCTGTTCCCGTTTTCAGGGAGAGATCCGGCAATGGGGTCATGTCCAGTTGTTTGCTCATACATTGCTTTCTTCTTTTTGTGTGACAGGCCCCACCCGATGGCGCTTGATACCGTGTAGCCGAAGCGGACGGTGGCCGGATGGGGAAGAAGCGAAAGCGTTAGAAACTGGGAACTGAGTCGATAATGGCCGCTTTTTTGTACTGATTAGCGAATCAGGATCAAAAAATGTTGCACTTTATGGTTCATAGAGACCAGAACGTGACTCAAGTAACATCTTCTCCAGCTGACCGCTGGCTTTCAGTTTGGCGAGCCCCCGATTGAAGGTTTTGATCAATTCGTCAGCGTTAGCGCGCTTGCGGCTGATCAACAGGTGACCTTCGACCTTCATCACGGGTTTTGAATGGGTTGCAAAAAGATCGACCGTGCTGGCAGGGTAGAACTGACGCAGGGAGTAGTAGCCGACATCTATGTTCTCCAGGGTCAGGTCGGCGCGGCCGGAGAGCAGCAGATCAAAGCTCTGGCGCAGCCGGGTGACAAACTGCACCTGCAGCGGCACCTGCGCGATGGCTGCAAAAAAATCTGCATTGTAGGTATAGCCACTGACCGCAGCCAGCTTGCGATCCGCCAGATCCTGATAGCCACGCCATTCCAGCGGATCTGACTTGAGATAGAACCAGACGTAGGTCTCGCTCAGGATGGGATCGCTGTAGAGATGGGTTTTGCGCCGCTCGCTCGACTCATACCAGTGGACTGTGCCATCCACCACTCCCTCCTCCGACAGGCGAAAGGCCCGTTTCCAGGGCAGAAACTGGAACTTGACGCTCACCCCTTCACTCTTGAATGCCTCGCTCACTACATGAGGAATAAGCCCCTGATATTTCAGCGTCTCGGAGCAGTAAGGGGGATACTCTCCCGTGGTCAGGGTCAGCTCCTGCGCCCAGAGCCCGTGGCAAAAAAGGCTCCCCGCCAGCAACCAGCTTATTTTCATCCCGATGCCCTCTTGTTCTGTTTTCCCAACTATAGACCGCCCCCTTGAAAGGATTGCCGGATCGCCGGGGAACCGTTATGTTCCCCTTTTTCCAGGCGATCACGCCGCGTCACAAGGATATGAAGATGCCCAGGCTAGACAGCATTCACCTCTACCCCATCAAATCGACTGCAGGTATGCCGCTGGCTCGCGCCCGGGTGACCGAAGAGGGACTGGCAGGGGATCGCCGCTACATGGTGGTCAAACCGGACGGCACCTTTATCACCGCCCGAACCCATCCCCAACTGCAACAGGTCGTGGCCACCCCCATCGAAGGGGGCTTGCAACTGCGCTATCCGGGCTTTGAACCGCTCACCCTGCAAGAGGCCGACTTCAGCTGCGCCCCGCAAGCTACCGGAGTCTGGAGCGACCGTTTCACCGCCCTGCACACCGACCCCAAAGCCGATGGGTGGCTGAGCCGGGTGGCAGGGGAAACGGTGCAACTGCTCTGGCTGGGTGAAACCTCTGATCGCTTTCGTGAAAAGACCGGCACCCGGGTCAGCTTTGCCGACGGTTATCCGCTGCTGCTGATAAGCCAAGCCTCCCTTGAGGATCTCAATCTGCGCTCCGATGCGCTGCATCAGATGAGCCAGTTCCGCACCAATCTGGTGGCAAACAATACCCAGCCCTTCGAGGAGGACAGCTGGGTGCGCATCCGCATCGGTGAGGTGGAATTCAAGGTGGTCAAGCCCTGCAGCCGCTGCATCATGACCACGGTGGAAGCAGGCACCGATCGTTTCAACGCCCTGAAAGAGCCGCTGGCCACCCTCACCCGCTACCGCCGTGGCGAGGATGGCGAGGTCTACTTCGGCCAGAACCTGATCGCCCTGAACGAGGGGTGGATTGAGGCTGGCAGCGAGATCGAGGTGCTGGAGCGCACCAGACCGGTGGTCTATCCCGCCGCCGCACCGAAGAAGCGGGAGCTGGTCTGCGTGGCCCGCGAACCGCTGGCGCGGGGTCTGGAGACCTTCTGGTTCGAAGCCGCCGATGGCGAGCCCCTGCCCGACTACCTGCCGGGCCAGCATCTGCCCATCAGTCTCGATATCAAAAATGAACGGATCCAGCGGCGCTATACCTTGAGCTCCACGCCAGATCATCCGGAGCGTTACAGCATCAGCGTCAAGAAGGTAGAGGGGGGTCGCATCTCCCACTGGCTGCACCAGCAACTGCAGGTGGGCGACCGGCTGCTGGCCGCCAACCCCGCTGGCGAGTTTCACTTAGGGTCCGAGCGCAACCTACTGTTGCTCTCCGCAGGCTCCGGCGTCACCCCCATGCTGGCGATAGCGCGCACCCTGGCGCTACGCGGGGAGCTGGAAGAGGTTCACTTTATGCACCTGTGCCGCAGCGAAGCGGACATACCCGCCGCCAGCGAACTGCATGCCATGGCGCAGCAGGGGATGACGCTCACCCTGATCCTTAGCCAGCCAGATAGCCACTGGCAGGGGCTGCAAGGACGACTCAATGATGAGCATCTGCAACTGATCAAAGGGCTGGCCGAAAAAGAGGTCTTTATCTGCGGCCCCCACGGCTTTATGGCCGATGCTGCAGCGAAAGTGGCAGCCCTCGGCGTTCCAGCCGCACGGATCAAACAGGAGAGTTTTGGCGGCGCCATTCTCTCGGTGGCCCGCCCCCATCAGGCGGTACAACTGCGTATCGGCGCCCAAGCCTTTACCGGCAACAATCAGGGCACAGTGCTGGATCAGGCCAACAAGCAGGGAGTTGAGCTGCCCTGGAGCTGCCGCGCCGGGATCTGCGGCAGTTGCAAACAGACGCTGATCTCGGGCGAGGTGGATCACCCCGACGCCCCCGCCATCACCGCCGCCGAGCGGGCCGAGGGCAAGATCCTTGCCTGCTGCGCCGTGCCGCTCACCGACCTTGAAATCCTATGATCGGGTGATCGGGCCGCATTAACTCACGCCACCCCAGATGACCGGGGAATTGACCCCGGTCATCTTTATCCACACTTGTTCACCTGATCCGCCCTTAATTTGTCCCCACGGCCTTCATCTGTGAGTTTCCCTTCCTATACTCTCAGAGCAAAAAGCCTTGCCAGCCATTGACTTGGCGATGCTCCATACGACACTCAGCCATAGGGAAAGGACGCCCATACCATGGAACAGAACAAGCCCGCCTTTCAGCTCAACCTGCTGCTATCCGTCATCACCCTGGTCCTGCTGTCACTGGTGTTTTTCGCCTATAGCTGGGCGGGTAAACAACTGGAAGAGAGTTATCGACAACAATATGTCTCCTACCTACTGGCCGATGAGCTGCGCCAATCCTCCGATGATCTGACCCGACTCGGGCGCACCTATGTCATCACCAAGGATCGAGCCTACGAGCAGCAGTACATGCGGATCCTGGCCATTCGCAACGGCGAGCAACCCAGGCCGGAAGGCTACAACCGTATCTACTGGGACTTTGTCGCCGCCAACGGCCAGAATCCCCGCCCCGACAGCAATGTTCGCCGTGGCCTGATCGACCTGATGAAGGATGCCGGTTTCACCGACGGCGAACTCGCCAAACTGAACGAGGCCAAAAACAACTCAGATGCCTTGGTCAACACCGAGGTCGCCGCCTTCAAGCTGGTGCAGCAGAGCGATGGCGACCCGGTTGTCAACCAGCAAAAAGCCATCGCCATGATGCATGACAAGGCCTATCACCAGAACAAGGGGCGCATCATGTCCCCCATTGATGACTTCTACGTGATGATGGAGCAGCGCAACCATGAGGCAGTCGAGAGCGCCATCACCAATACCGACATGCTGCGCTATCTCTTTATCGCCCTCGGTCTGGTGTTGATGTTCTTCCTCTGGCGCACTTATCGTTCCCTGCTCGATCTGGTGGGCACCTCGGTCGAACAGCTCAAGACCGATCTCCATATGATGGCGGAAGGGGACTTCTCGCGCCCCATCAAGGTGCCGCCAGGATCGAAAGAGAGCCTGATCGGTCTGCTCGGCGGCATGCAGACCACCCTCAAGGGGATCATCGCCAAGGTCTCCCACTCCACCGAGGAGCTGTCCCACTCTGCTGACAGCATCGCCCAGATCGCCGAGCAGACCGCCCAGTTTGCCACCGATCAGCAAACCAGCACCCAGACCATGGCCGCCGCCATCGAGGAGCTGGTGGTGAGCATCAGCCACCTCTCCGACAATGCCACCCATGCCGACGAGCTGAGCAAGGTCTCAGCCAATACCCTGGAGGAGGGATCAGGGGTCATTAAAGAGACGCTTGGCAGCATCGAGAATATCTCCACCACAGTGGGGGATGCGGCCAGCACCATCTCCGAGCTCAACGGCCATACCCAGCAGATTTCGGAGATCATCGGGGTGATCCGCGGTATCGCCGATCAGACCAACCTGCTGGCTCTCAACGCGGCCATCGAGGCAGCGCGGGCCGGTGAACAGGGTCGCGGCTTTGCGGTGGTGGCCGACGAGGTGCGCAATCTGGCCAGTCGCTCAGCGGCGTCAACCCAGCAGATCACCGGGATGATCAGCAAGATCCAGAGCGGGGCCGATGCCTCCATCCGCAGTATGGAAAACACGGTCAACAACGTCTCCCGCGGGGTCACGCTGGCTAACCAGACCGGCGAGGCGATCGCCAGCATCCAGAGCCACGCCTCCAACCTCACCGGTTTGATGGGGGAGATCAGCCACACCCTGCGCGAGCAGTCCACCGCAGCCAACGAGGTGGTCTCTACCGTCGGCAACATTACCTCTCTATCAGAGCAATCGGGGGATGCCGCCCGCCATGTATCCCAAGAGGCGGCCAAGCTCAAGCAGCTGTCACGGGTACTGCGCCAGGAGATGGGGCACTTCAAGCTTTAAAGAACGCTGAAAAGCAAAACGGCTGCCCGAAGGCAGCCGTTTTTTATTCGGGGTCATCTCCCGTCATTGAGCATCTATCAACCACGCAGGGCGGCGATACGCTGCTCGATGGGCGGGTGGCTCATGAACAGCTCGCTCATGGAGCGCTTGCCGTTGATGCCAAAGGCCATCATGGAGCCTTCCAGCTGCGGCTCGGCACCGCGGGAGAGGCGCTCAAGGGCGGCAATCATCTTGTCGCGACCAGCCAACTTGGCGGCACCGGCATCGGCACGGAACTCGCGCTGACGGCTGAACCACATGACGATGATGGAGGCCAGAATGCCGAACAGCATCTCCAGCACGAACACGGTGATCATGTAGGCAAAACCGCCGGTGCTGCTGCTCTCTTCCTCGTTGTTGGAGCTGAAGAAGTTGCTGATCACGCCAGCCACGATACGGGCGAAGAACATCACGAAGGTGTTCACTACACCCTGGATCAGGGTCAGGGTCACCATGTCGCCATTGGCCACGTGGCTCACCTCGTGGGCCAGTACCGCTTCCGCCTCGTCACGGCTCATGCTGTAGAGCAGGCCGGAGGAGACCGCCACCAGCGAATCATCGCGGCGGGCACCGGTCGCAAAGGCGTTCATCTCGGGGGAGTCGTAGATCCCCACTTCCGGCATCTTGATACCCGCTTCGCGGGCCTGACGGGCCACAGTGCTCACCAGCCAGTGCTCAGTCTCGTTACGGGGTTGCTCGATGACCTGGACGCCATAGCTGCGCTTGGCCATCCACTTGGACATCAGCAAGGAGATAAAGGAACCCCCAAAACCGAACACGGCACAGAACATCAACAGCCCGGAAATGCTGGACTTGTTGATCCCCAGAACCGAGAACAGGATATTGAGTACCACCCCCAGCACCAGCATGACGGCCAGGTTGGTCACCAGGAATAGCATAATTCGCTTCATATAGACTCCTTGTGAAGATAAGGGACATGACCGGGGATCACTCGGGATCCCCACCTGATCATGTTAATGTCGACATTCTAGGGAGATTCGATGAATGTTCGCTGAATATGCCGTCAAAGTAGCGGCGAGATATCGAGGCGCCCCTGCAAATCGGCTTCAAGCGGATTGTTTATAAACGGAATTTCGCCGAGAAAGGGGGCTGGCAGCAAGCCCCTCAGGGTGTCTAGATTTTCCTGATAATGGCTCATGGAACCATGGAGCCGATTAATTACCCACCCCGCTACCGGCAACTGATCATTGCGAATGGCGGCAAAGGTGAGCAGCGCATGGTTGAGGCAACCCAACTTGGCCCCCACCACCATGATCACCGCCATGTTCTCCTGCTTGACCCAGTCCGACAGCAGATGCTTGCGATCGAGCGGCAGATACCAGCCCCCCGCCCCTTCCACTACCGCCAGTTCGGCCCCGGCCTGTTCAATCTTGCGTAGCCCCTCGCTCAACCCCTGCATGGTGATAGGCTGGCGCGCCTCGCTGGCGGCGATATGGGGCGCAATCGGCGGCTCATAGGCGAACGGATTGACTACCTCATAGGGCAGCGGCAGGCTCGCCGCCTCCTGCAACAGAACGGCATCCAGGTTGCGCAGCCCGTCCGGGGTGCGGGCACATCCGGCCGAGACCGGCTTGTAACCCGCGCACTTGATTCCCTGTGCGCTGAATTCGCGCAGCAGGGTGCGCGCCACCAGCGTCTTGCCCACATCGGTATCGGTGCCGGTGATAAAGAATGATTTCATACGGTTCTCTCCTTGGCAGGGCCCGTTGACTACCCTGCACACAATGCGATTCCCGGCGCTCAGCGAGGCTTGCTGAGACGGCCGAGGCACACCCGATAACTGGCGACCAGCCTGCCATCGGGCTGGCGAAACGCCTCATACGCCTGCGCCAGCTGCTGCAATCTGGCGCGCCCGCTCAGACCGGCCGGGGCGGCGCGCCCCTGATTGTCATTGACCTGATTGGCCCCAATCCCCTTGAGATCGCGCAACAACTGCGGCAATTCAAGATAGGCGAGATCCCAGGTGATACAACGCAGCTCGGGAGCAGAGACCCCGGCGCTAGCCAGCGCCTGCTCCAATTGTGGCAGGCTGAGGAAGCGATTGACATGGGCGCGACCATCAAGCTGCTGCCAAGCGGCTCGCAACTGCCAGAGCGACTCATCGAGCAGGGTCGAGAAAAAGATCTGGCCGCCCGGTTTGACCACCCGCAGCAGCTCGCCAAAAGCCTGGGCCGGACGCTCGCACCACTGCAGCGCCAGACTAGAGAAAACCCAGTCGAACGCGTTATCGGTGAAAGGAAGCTGCTCCGCATCGCCGCAGAGCAGGCGAGCACCGCTGCCACGCAAGGCAGCCTGCGCCAGCATGCCGGGGGCGAGATCCAGCCCCACCAGCAGGTGACAACGGTTCGCCAGTTGGGGCAAGAAAAAGCCGGTGCCGCAGCCCAGATCCAGCCCGCTCACCGTCAGATCAGTGCCAACCAGCCTGTCCGGCATCCATTCCAGCAGCGCCTGACCCACCTCCTGCTGAAAACGGGCATGGGCATCGTAATGACGAGCGGCGGCGCCGAAACGGCGAGCAAGCTGCGCCTTGTCGACCGTTTGAAAACGCTCAGCCATGGTGAGCCTCCCCAACCGTTGTCGCAGCAGGGCAGACCCCCAAGGCATCGAGCAAGCGATCCACATCCTGCTCGCGGTGAGCCGCGCTCAGGGTAATACGCAGCCGGGCCGTACCGACTGGCACCGTGGGCGGGCGGATGGCGCTCACCCAGACGCCGCGCTCCCGCAGCCGTTCAGCCAGTTGCAAAGCAGCAACGCTCTCCCCCACCAGCAGCGGCTGGATCGGGGTGTCGCTCGCGCCAAGCTGCCAACCCTGCGCCTTTGCCCCTTGCCGGAAGCGGGCGATCAGCTGGCCAAGATGGGCGCGGGACTCATCAGCCTCGCGCACCAGTTCGATGCTCTTGCTGACCGCGCAAGCCTGCGCGGCGGGCATATGGGTGCTGTAGACATAGTGGCGGGCGAAGTTGACCAGATACTCCACCAGCTCACGACTGCCACCGACAAAGGCACCGGCAACCCCGAGCGCCTTGCCAAAAGTGCCCATCTGGATGTGTACGCTGGCAGGAGGAACCCCCTGCGCAGCCAGAGTGCCGCGCCCCTCGGGTCCCAGCACGCCGAGGCCGTGGGCATCGTCGATCATCAGCCAGTTGCCGCTTTGGGCGGCGAGGGTTGCGAGATCGCGCCAAGGGCCCTGATCCCCGTCCATGCTGAACACCCCTTCCGAGACAATCAGTCCGCGATTGGGCTCAAGCTGCCGCTCAAGAACAGCCATATCGTTGTGGGCAAAACGCTTCATCTTGCAAGGGAGCTGGCTGCCCATCTCCTGCAAAGAGGCGTGGTTGAGTTTGTCCTGCCACAGCAGATGCTCCTTGCCGAGCAGGGCTTTGAGCACCGCCTGATTGGCGGCAAAACCGCAATTGAACAGCAGTACCGCCTCCACCCCGAGCCACTCGGCCAGGGTCTCCTCCAGCTCTTGGTGGGCACGGCTATAACCGGTCACCAGCGGCGAGGCGCCGGAGCCCGCACCATAGCGCTCAATCCCCGCATTGAAGGCGGCCTTGATGGCACCGTGATCTGTCAGTCCCAGATAGTCGTTGGCGGAAAAGTTGAGGTAATCGCGCCCCGCAACCCTGAGCCGCCCGCCACTCGCACCGTCGGTCGCGATGCGGTTGCGCAGCAGGCCGACCTGCTCGCGCTCGGCCAGCGCCTTGCCCAATCCAAAGGGGCCCGTTACTGCAGGGCCGTTCATGACCGCGTAGCCCCTTCACGGGGGCGGGTGGCGTCATAAAACATCTCGGTGGGCTCGCTCTGGCGACTCACCTCGGCCAGCAGCTCCTCTTCTTGAACCTGATCCGGCTTCTGGGCCCGCTGGGCGGGGCGAATGCCGAGCCGCTTGAACAGCTGCATGTCGCTGTTTTCGTCCGGGTTGGGGGTGGTCAGCAACTTGCAGCCGTAGAAGATGGAGTTGGCCCCCGCCATAAAGCACATCGCCTGCATCTGCTCGTTCATCTTCTCCCGCCCGGCAGAGAGGCGCACATGGGAGGCGGGCATCATGATCCGTGCCACGGCGATGGTGCGGATAAATTCGAACGGATCGAGGTTCTCCTGATCCTCCAGCGGCGTCCCCTTCACCTTGACCAGCATGTTGATGGGCACGCTTTCAGGGTGACGGGGCAGATTGGCCAGCGCCATCAACAGGCCCGCCCGATCTTTCGCCTGCTCGCCCATACCGACGATGCCGCCGGAGCAGACCTTCATGCCCGCGCCGCGCACATGCTCAAGGGTATCGAGCCGATCCTGATAGGTGCGGGTGGAGATGATCTCGCCGTAAAACTCCGGCGAGGTGTCGAGGTTGTGGTTGTAGTAATCGAGCCCCGCAGCGCCAAGACGGGCCGCCTGATCGGCGGTGAGCATCCCCAGCGTCATGCAGGTCTCCATACCGAGCCCGCGCACCTCCTCAATCATCCGGATGATGTAGGGCATGTCCTTCTCTTTGGGATTGCGCCAGGCGGCCCCCATGCAAAAGCGTGACGAGCCGTTGGCCTTCGCTTCGCGGGCCCGCTCCAGCACCTTTTCCACCTCCATCAGCCGCTCGGCCTCAAGCCCGGTGTGGTAACGGGCGCTCTGGGGGCAGTATTTGCAATCTTCCGGGCAGGCGCCGGTCTTGATGGAGAGCAAAGTACTCACCTGCACTTCGTTCGGGTCAAAGTGGGCGCGGTGGACGGTCTGGGCCTGAAACAGCAGATCGTTGAATGGCAGGGCAAACAGGGCCTGAACCTCGGCGAGGGTCCAGTCATGACGAAGGGCGTGACCGCCCACGGTGAGAGCATTCATACATGGCTTCCGGTTGTTATTAGTGGGATCCTGCGTCCGCCATCTTGGGATGGACGGCCACAAAACCCGCCGCCAGGCCTGCGCGCTCAGGGTGATACGCAGTGCCAAGTGGCTGAAATTGTTGGCTAGTGTAGAGAGCACGCGTAGACTGTCAACACCGACCAGATCAAACCAATTGACAACAGAACAGCAAATGACCAATCAAGAATTCGACCTGCACCACATCTGGCACCCCTATACCTCCCTCACTCACCCCCTGCCCTGCTATGAAGTGGCCAGCGCCAAAGGGGTGACCATCACCCTCAGCGATGGCCGCGAACTGGTGGATGGCATGAGCTCCTGGTGGGCCTGCGTGCACGGCTATCAGGTGCCGGAACTGGACGCCGCCGCCACCGCCCAGCTCGGCAAGATGTCCCACGTGATGTTTGGCGGCCTGACCCACGCTCCGGCGGTCGAGCTCTGCCGCAAGCTGGTGGAGATCACGCCGAAGGGGCTTGATCGGGTATTTCTGGCCGATTCCGGCTCGGTGGCAGTGGAAGTGGCGCTCAAGATGGCGCAGCAATACTGGCACGCCAAGGGGACGCCCAGAGCCAAATTTGTCGCCCTGCGCAGCGGCTATCACGGCGACACCTTTGGCGCCATGAGCGTCTGCGATCCCGATGGCGGCATGCACGAGCTCTACAAAGGATTCCTGCCGGAACACTATTTTGTCGAAGCACCCAGCTGCCGCTTCCACGCCGAGTGGGACGAGCAGTGCGTGGTGGAGCTGGCGACGCTCATGGCGGATCATCACGAAGAAATCGCCGCCATCGTGCTTGAGCCCATAGTGCAGGGCGCTGGCGGCATGCGCTTCTATCACCCCCGCTACCTGCAGTGGGTACGCGCCCTGTGCGACGAATTCGGCGTGCTGCTGATTGCTGACGAGATTGCCACCGGCTTTGGCCGCACCGGCCAGCTGTTTGCATGCGACTGGGCGGGGATCTGCCCCGACATCATGTGTCTGGGCAAGGCGCTCACCGGCGGCTACCTCACCCTCTCGGCGACCCTGACCACCGAGCATGTCGCCCATACCATCTGTGACGGCAAGGCGGGGGTCTTTATGCACGGCCCCACTTTTATGGGCAACCCGCTCGCCTGCGCGGTGGCCAACGCCTCCATCGAGTTGCTGCTGGCCTCACCTTGGCAGGAGCGGGTGCGCGCCATCGAGCATCAGCTGCGAACAGAACTGGTAGAGCTGACCCTGCACCCGGCGGTCGCGGATGTGCGGGTGCTCGGCGCCATCGGGGTGGTGGAGATGAAAGAGCGGGTAGATGTAGCGCGCATCCAGCGCAAGTTTGTCGAACTGGGCGCCTGGATCCGCCCCTTTGGCAAGCTGGTCTACCTGATGCCCCCCTTCGTCATCACCCCTGAAGAGCTGCGGGTATTGACCGGCGCCATCCGTCAGGCCATCGCCGAAGGCGAGTTTTAATGCATACAGCGGGCGGCCATCGCTGCCGCCCGTTTGGCTACCCGCATTTGATATATAAAGAGGGCAACTTTATCAACTTCAGTGCAGTTTCACTTGCCGTAATGTGAGCAAAACACCAGACCTGAGGCCCCAAGAGGGGTAAACTGCTGCGGTTTTACCATCAAGAAAGACTGCTCATGCGCCTCTCCATTGCTGCCAAAATCAACTTTTTCCTGCTCTTCATCTTCTCCATGGTGCTGGTCTTCTCCGCAGCCTATCAGGCGGTGCGCGAGCGCGATCTCATCCTGACCCTCATCAAGGAGCAGAGCCGCGAGCAGACCGAAGCCTATTTCGACGGCCTCAACATGCTGATGCTGACCGGCAAGATGGATGCCCGCGATACCCTGCGCGGCAAATTTCTCGACCATGCCCATGTGGAGGATGCCCGCATCGTCCGTGGCGACGCGGTGAGCAAACAGTTCGGGCCGGGACGGGAGACAGAACAGGTAAAAGATGAGTTTGATGAGCTGGCTCTGGCGGGCAAAGGGAGCCTGGAGGTGGTGCACAACGGCATGCACAGCCGTCTGGTAGTGACCCGACCGCTGCTGGCCAAGAAGGATTTTCGCGGCACCGACTGCACCAGCTGTCATCTGGTGCCGGAGAACACCGTGCTTGGTGCGGTGCGCTTTGACTACTCCCTCGATTCGCTGTTTACCCGGGTCGAGCAGAATATTCTCACCTCGGCGCTCATTCTCACCGGCATCTTCGGGATGGGACTGCTGCTGACCCTCTGGGTCATCCGCACCTGGATCGTGCGCCCTCTCAACCAGTTGACCCGCTCCATGGAAGAGGCCACCGACCTGCACGACTTCGGCCACCGGCTGGAGGGGGATGACGGCGACGAGATTGGCCGGGTGGCGGTGGCCTACAACCAGATGCTCGACAGCGTGGAGCGCCAGCTCGGCAAGCGCACCAAGGCCAGCAGGCAGGAGCCGGATCAGCCCCGCTGAGGCGGGGCGCTTAACCGACGTAGTAGAAGAGCAAGCTGGCGATCAGCACCAATAGCAGGATGGCCAGATTGACATGCCGGGAGTCATCCTGACGGCGGCTGCGCTTGCGCTCCAGCAGCAACACCGCCAGCGTCAGGACGCAGCAGCTCCAGAGCCCGTAGACCAGCCAGGGGGTAAGGGCCGGGTCCCAATAATCGCGCACCTCGATCCCGCCATAGACCAGAAAACCGTAGGCAATTTCGGGCCGGGCATAGTGGTAAAGGGAGAGCAGCACGATAAAGCCGCCCCAGCAGAGCATCACCAGCCCCTGCAACACCCGTGTCAGCCAATCTGGCCCATGCCGCCGATCTTTCACCCACCTCTCCTGCGCCCGTGACACTCTTGTTGAGTGAACCATGCCGAAAACCCCACCAGAGTCCGACATTTTTGCTTGTTTATCAAACCCGCGCGGGTAAGATTGACGGCTTAGTCTGCCATGGTGGGCCATCTGTGCCCGGGCCAGACTCCCTAGTGTTGCAAATAGCGCTGCAAGAACAAGCTGGAGACAATATTTCGATGACGCACGCATCCGTAGTAGATGTGCTGGCCGGTAAGTATCCGGTCGGCACCACCCAAACTGTCAAAGGGTGGATCCGGACTCGCCGTGATTCCAAGGCGGGGATCTCATTTTTGGCCATTTCCGATGGCTCCTGTTTCCATCCGGTACAGGCAGTTGTCCCCAATACCTTGGCCAATTACGAGAATGAAGTGCTGCGTCTGACCACTGCCTGCTCCGTGGAAGTGACCGGCGTGGTTGCCGCCTCTCAGGGCAGCGGCCAGGCTTTCGAACTGCAGGCGACCGAGGTGAAGGTAGTCGGCTGGGTCGAAGATCCGGACACCTACCCGATGGCCGCCAAGCGCCACAGCATCGAATACCTGCGTGAACAGGCCCACCTGCGCCCGCGCACCAACATCGTTGGCGCCGTGACCCGAGTTCGTCACTGCCTGGCGCAAGCCATCCACCGCTTCTTCCACGAAGAGGGTTTCCTCTGGGTTGCGACCCCGCTCATCACCGCCTCTGACACCGAAGGTGCCGGCGAGATGTTCCGCGTCTCCACTCTGGACATGGAAAACCTGCCGCGCACCGACGCTGGCAAGGTGGACTACAACGAAGATTTCTTCGGCAAAGAGGCTTTCCTGACCGTATCCGGTCAGCTGAACGCCGAAACCTATGCCTGCGCACTCTCCAAGGTTTATACCTTCGGCCCGACCTTCCGCGCTGAAAACTCCAACACCAGCCGCCACCTGGCCGAGTTCTGGATGGTTGAGCCGGAAGTGGCCTTCAACGATCTGGAAGATAACGCCGCCTTGGCCGAAGCCATGCTGAAGTATGTCTTCAACGCCGTACTGACCGAGCGTCGCGACGATCTGGAGTTCTTCGCCCAGCACGTGGACAAGGATGCCATCGGCCGTCTGGAGCGTTTCGTCTCCTCCGACTTCGCCCAGATCGACTACACCGACGCCATCGAAGTGCTGAAAAACTGCGGCAAGAAGTTCGAGTTCCCGGTCTCCTGGGGTATCGATCTCTCCTCCGAGCACGAGCGCTATCTAGCCGAGGAGCACTTCAAGTCTCCGGTGGTGGTGAAGAACTACCCGAAAGATATCAAGGCCTTCTACATGCGCCTCAACGACGACGGCAAGACCGTTGCCGCGATGGACGTACTGGCACCGGGCATCGGCGAGATCATCGGTGGTTCCCAGCGTGAAGAGCGTCTGGACGTGCTGGATGCCCGTCTGGCCGAGATGGGCCTGAACAAGGAAGATTACTGGTGGTACCGCGACCTGCGTCGCTTCGGTACCGTGCCGCACTCCGGCTTCGGTCTGGGCTTCGAGCGTCTGGTGGTCTACGTGACCGGCATGGGCAACGTCCGCGACGTGATCCCGTTCCCGCGTACTCCGCGTACCGCCGAGTTCTGATCAGCGGCATCTTGCCACTGCATTGCAAAAGCCGACCTGCGGGTCTAATGCCAGTCAGTTAAGCCTGACTGGCATTGTTTTTATTGGCTTTTTGCACCGCATACTTTTGTGGTCTTGCCTTCACACAACGGGGGGAACTCCGCTCCCTTCGCGCCG